>NZ_AP026560.1:297500-597500 GCF_025997855.1 Deinococcus aetherius | reverse complement strand
GCGACGAAGCGGCTGGACGCCAACGCCATCACCATCTCCAAGTCCACCCTGCCGTACGACACGGAAAAGATTCTCCACGGGGGCGGCATCCGCCTCGGCACGCCCGCCGTGACGACGCGCGGGATGGTGGAGGCGGACATGGAGACCATCGCGGGCCTGATCGACCGGGCCCTGGGGGGCGAGGACGTGAGGGCGGAGGTCCACGCCTTCGCGGGGGGCTTCCCGCTGCCCTGAGGGAGGCCGCCCTGCTGACCTCCCGGCGGTGGCCGCACGGGGGGCAGGGTGTCTGCGTCAGCCATGCGGCCCGGGCGAACTTGCAAGGCTGCGGAGCAGGGCGAGAACCCGTGATGGAAGCGGCCTCCGTTACGTTGGTGGGGCGTTGTTTCTCCCGTCAACCGAACGGAGCACGGCGATCACAGCCTGTCGAGTACGCTGGAGTATGGCGGGCTCCTTTCCACCCCGGACGGTGACGGCTCCCGGCTCAGGGCAGGCGACCTCGGTGGCCGACCTGACCCTGGGGCTCACACGCATGGGGCTGATGGCCCCCGATCTGGGGAGCGCGATGCGGCCCGCCCTCGACGCGCTCGTGGAGCGCACCGCCGCCGTGGGGGCGGGGTACTTCCAACTGCGGGAGGGAAGTCTGACCTTCCACGCCCGCGCGGCGAGCGGCGAGATGCCCCAGGGGCCGATGATGGAGGCCCTGCTCGCCCACGGGCTGCCCGCCGAACTGCCGCTGCTGCGGGCACTCACGGGGACTCCGGGGGCGCTGTTCTTCGCGGATACCCGGGATCACGTCGAGGCGGCGGGTTTTCCTGACCTCGGGGTGCTCGCCCTGACCGCCGCGCCCATCCACGACGGGGGCGGGCGGCTGGTGGGGGCGCTGCTCTCGCACGCCTTCACCTCGCACGAGTGGACGGAGGAGGAGCGGGCCCTCTTCGCGGGCGTGACCGGGCTGCTGTCCCTCGTCGCGGCCCGGCTCGACGCCGAGGAGCGCGAGCAGGCCGCGCACGAGGGGGCCCTGCGGGTCCTGGGCCTGACCTTGGAGGCCCGCGACGCCGAAACCCAGGGCCACACCGACCGGGTGACGGCCCTCGCCGTGCGGCTGGGCGCGGCGCTGGGGCTCAGGGGGGCGGAGTTGCGCGCCCTGCGATGGGGGGCGTACCTCCACGACCTCGGCAAGATCAGTCTTCCGGACGCGATCTTGCACCACCCGGGGCGGCTGGACCCCCCCTCCCGCGCCCGGATGGAGGAGCATGTGCTCGACGGGGCGCGGCTGGTGGGGCAACTGCCCTTCCTGCCGCAGGGGGCGCTCGACGTGATCCTGAGCCACCACGAGTGGTGGAACGGGCAGGGCTACCCGCACGGCCTAGCAGGCGAGGCGATCCCCCTGGGCGCCCGCATCTTCGCCCCCTGCGACGTGTACGACGCCCTGGTGAGCGAGCGGCCCTACAAGCGGGCCTGGACCCACGCGGAGGCGGTGGACTACCTGGCGGCGGGAAGCGGCACCCAGTTCGACCCGGCGGTGGTGGCGGCCCTGCTGCAGCTGGCGGGGGACGGGCCGGGACAACCCGCGTGACCGTCTGGCTGGGCCTCACCGATCAGTCGTCGGCCCCCTCCTGAAAGAGGGAGGGGAGTCCCGGCACGGCACGCCCCACCCCGGAATGGTTGGCGTACGTTTCCCAAGTCGGCGCGTAAGTTTCGTCGGCCTGGTTGCCCCAAACCGTCCAACCGGGCCGTGCGCCGCGCGCGAACAGTTCGAGATAGGGACCGGGACTGCAAGCCTCGATCAGCCTGTACTGCTCGTCGGGTTTGCGGGAGTGCTCGCGCTTCTGCGTCTTGAGGATATTGACCTGGCGGCGCCCGGGCGCGAGGGTGCGGGCATTCGGGCCGCGTACCCCGAACAGGATGATCTCGGTCGTGTTCCGGAAATAAAAACCCACGCCCCGCCCGTCCGGCTCGCCGTCCCTGCGGACCTTGTGCCAGATCAGGTTGGTCTTGTACGTAAAGCCCCAGGCGCTGAGCACCGCCAGACCCTCGGGCAGCAGGGCGTTCGGCACCCAGAGGTAGAGGTGGGCGGTGGGCGCGGCGACCTCGGCCACGGGAATGGCCTTGATGGCCTCCAGATCGAGCGTCGGGTAACGGCTCAGCCGGTGGTGCTCGGGGGCGACCTTGCCGGTGCGGTTGGTGAATTGCCACGGCGGGTCGGCAAGGATGGTGGCGAACTGGCCCCGCACGTCCCGGCGGAAGTCGTCGGCGGGGGTTGGCGGGGCCTCATTCACGGCAGCTTCACCGGCCATCAGCAGTCCTCCCGGTAGACCCGCTCACTGATCCCGATCACCAGGACCGGACAGCCCGCGCCGCTGCCTCCCTCGATGCGGGGCAGCAGTTTGCCCATGTGGGTGGTGCTCATGCCGTAGCTGCTTCCCCGACCCAGTCGGTTGAAGATGTCTTGCAGGTGATCACAGCGGGTGATGATCACCCCCACGCTGATCGCCCGCAGGTCGAACAGCAGGCGGAAGTTGTTGAGGTCGCGGTCGAAGAAGGAGTCTTTGTTGTTCCACTCGACTTCGAGCGCCACCCGGTTCTTGAAACAGTCAACCTTGTGGGTGGGGCTGTCTTTTTGCACGCCGTCCACAGTGACGGCGGTAGCGAACTTCTTCTCCCGCCAGCCGCGCCCCGTCAGGAACCCGTCGATGGCGTCGGCCACCCGGCTCTTGTTGCCGCCCCCGACGTGATCCAGGACTGGCAGAAGCGGAAGTCATTCAACAGGTCGACGATGTCCTGCCACTCCTCGGGGAAGTCCATTGCGAGAATAGCGCAGGCGTGCTTCCACTCGTGCACCTCGTACTTCTCACGCAGGGAAGCGGGGATGAGGTCAAGTGCCACAGGGGATCACTTGTCCAGAGTAGCCTCTGCCTCCCCCGTCAGCGTGAGCAGCGTGACCTCCGGCTCGCAGAGGTTGCGCAGCGGCACGCCGCTCGTGCCCAGGCCACGGCTGACGTAGGCGGGAGTGCCGTGGGCGCCACGCACCCAGCCCATCGCGTAACGCTGCCCGTAGCGGCTGGGCACATGAACGGCGCCGACCAGGGGCAGGCGAATCTGGCCGCCGTGCGTGTGCCCGCACAGGGTCAGACCGACGGGGGCGGGCAGGTCGGGCAGCACGTCCGGGTTGTGGCTGAGCAGGAGGGTCGCGCGGTCCCCTGCCCCGGCGAGGGCCGCCGCCAGGTCGGGGCGGCCCTGCCAGAAGTCGTCCACGCCCCCCAGCCAGAGGTCGTCGCGCAGCGCCCGCCCCGTGTTCAAGAGCAGGGTGACCCCCGCGCGGGCGAACTCGGCCGTCAGGCTGTCCCGCCGCGCCTCCCAGTCGGGGCGGGCGCGGCCTCCCCGGCGCGAATCGCGGCGCCCGAAGGAGTCGTAGTCGTGGTTGCCCCACACGCCGTAGACGCCTAGGGGGGCGCGGAGCCGGGCGAGTTCGGGAAACAGGCCAGCGGGCGAGTCGCCAGAGGGGATGTCGATGAAGTCGCCCCCCAGCAGCACGAGGTCGGGGCGTTCGGCGTTCGCGGCGTCCACCCAGGCGCGCACGCTGCCGGGGCCCACGTACAGCCCGTAATGCAGGTCGGTCAGGAAGGCGACGCGCACCGGCGTGCGCAGGCCGGGCAGGGTGGCCCGCTCGCGGGTCACGCCGAAGGCGTACGCCTGCGCCGCCCCCACCCCGCCGAGGGCGCCCAGCGCCGCGCCGCCGCCCAGCAGGCCGCGCAGCACCCGGCGGCGGGTGACGGGAGCGGAGTTGGGGCGGGTCATGGGCACCAGGATAGGGCAGGGGAGCGACCCGGCCGGGGGCCCGGGCTGAGCAGGTCGCTCCGGGAGGACGGGGCGCTCATGGGGAGGGGCGGCGTCACACCCCCATCCCAGCAGACGCGCGGGCGGCGGGCATCCCCCCAAAGGGGGAGGCGGGCCGTGCGCATCCGGGTAGACTAGCGGGTATGACGTGGGCGGGTGAGGTGCTGGTGGTGGACGTGCTCGACGAGGACACGGGCCTGGCGGACGTGGAGGACACGCGGGGCCGCACGTTCCAGCTTCCGGCGGAGTGGTTGCCGGGGGCGCGGGACGGGGCGGCCTACCGGGTGACCGTGACCGGGCAGGGCGTGGAGTTCAGCCCAGAACCGGATGGGGCGCGCCTCCTGCGGGAGCGCAGCAAGCAGACCCTCCTCGACTTCAGCGACGCGCCGGATGACGGGGAGAGGGCGTGAACCGGCCCGTCGTCATCATCCCGGACCTGCACGGGCGGGCAGACCTGCTCGCGGCGGCCATCGGGTACGCGGGGGACACGTGGGGACCGGACACGCACTTCCTGAGCCTGGGGGACGCCATCGACCGGGGGCTGCACAGCCAGGGCTGCGCGGAGCTGCTCCTCGAATTGCACCAGCAGGGCCGGGCGACCCTGCTGATGGGGAACCACGAGCGGATGGCCTGGGAGGGAGTCAAGTGGTACCGCCGCTTTCGGGAGACGGGCGACCCCCAGGATTACCGCCGTGCCCTGGAGGGCTTTCGCTGGTGGATGGGCAACGGCGGCGAGAGCGTGCGGCGCGAACTCGGCGGGCTGACCCTGGAACGCTTCCCCGCCCCCCTCGCCGAGTACCTGGACTCGCTGCGGCGGGTGGTGTACGTCACCGCGAGCGGCGAGGTCGAGGGCCAGCCGCCCGCCGGGCTGAGCGTGCTGGTGGCGCACGCGAGCCCGCCCGTCGCGCACCGCCAGTACCCCAACCCCGAGGCGGCGGCGCTGTGGCTGCGGCCCTTCGACGGTCCCTTCCCGCTGCCCCCCGGCGTGACCTACAGCGTGCACGGGCACACACCCGTCCAGTCCCCGGTGCAGGTGGACCGGCACGTGTACCTCGACCTGGGGGCCTACGAGACGGGACGGCTCGCCCTGCTCCCGGTGAACGTGCTCTCCCCCCCGCCCGTGACGATCCTGTATGGTCCGGGGGACCCCGGGGCGGCGCGGCGGTACGCGGCCTTCGGGGAGGCGCTGCCCACCCGGCCCGTGCCCCTGCCCGCCGCCTACTGAGCGCCCCCGACCGGGCGCCGTCTGGAGGGAAAGAGACATGACGAAACGCAGCCCCACCGCCGCCCGGCTGGAGGAAGTCTGGCCCGCTCTCAAGGCCGGGGACCCGGGGGCCGTCCACGCCGCCCGCAAGCTCACCCGCCGCGCCCAGGCCGAGCTCCGCGTGGCGGGGGCGGGCGGCAAGGTCAGGCGCGCGTGGCGGGACCTGCGCCGCGCCGCCGCCCCGCTGCGCGACCACGACGTCGCCGGGAGCCACCTGCGTGCGGCGCTCGTGGGGCTGGGCGCCCCCCCTCCCCTCCTCGACCGCTTCGACGCGGAGTGGTCCGCCCGGCGCGCCGGCCTCCTGGCGGGGACCGAGTGGCCGCAGAGGCCGCCCTCCTACGACCTCAAGGGGGGCTGGAAGGGCCGAGCCCGCAAGCTCGCCGCCGGGGACGTGGACGACCTGATCCGGGAGGGGGAGGCCGCGCTCGCCTCCGAGGACACGGCGGTCTGGCACGAGTGGCGCAAGAACCTCAAGAGATACCGCTACACCCTCGACCTCCTCGGCGACGTGCCCACGCCGCTGACCGACGTGCTCGACGCGCTGGGGCGCCTCCAGGACACGGAAGTGACCACCACCCTGCTGCGGGACGACCCGGCCCTGGTGGGGCTCCTGGGTGAATTCCGCGACCAGCTCCTCGTCCGCGAGGCGGCGGCGGGCAAGGCGGCGCGGGCGTGGGTGCGCACCCTCTTCCCGGCCTTCGCGGGGGCCCTGCGCGCGGCGGGCGGGAAGGACAAGGCCGGGGAGAAGGAAGGGCGGGTCAGGCCGGGCGGCGAGCCCGCCTCCGCCCAGGCGTAACACCCCGCCCCCTTACGGCAGGAGGTGGGAATCAGCGCGGCGGGAGGTCGGCCAGCCGCGCCTCCGCCTGTGCGAGGGCCTCCGGGGTGTCCACGTCGAGGAGGTGCGCGGCGGGGAAGGTGAGGGTAAGGGCCCCCGCCCGGTGGGCCCGAAGCAGGGCGCGCGGGCCGTGGTCGGCGTCGGGGAGGTCGGGAAGGTCGCGCAGAAGGTCGGCGCGCAGGAGGTGCGGCGGGGCCCCGACCGCCTCTTCCCCGGGGTCCCCGTAGCGGGCCAGCACGGCGGGGGCGCCCGTCTCCCGGAAGGTCCGCACGAGGGCGGCGTGCACCCCCGGGGTGACGAGCGGCATATCCCCCAGCACGAAGTTCGCCCCGGCGATTCCAGGGGGCAGGGCCTGCGCCGCGACCCGGAAGGAACTCGCCAGCCCCCGCGCCGGGTCGGGGTTCTCCACGAAGGCGAAGGGCAGGTCGGCGAGCGCCGCGCGGACGCCCTCCCCCACCTCGCCCGGGGGCAGCACGGCGAGCAGGCCGTCGTGCCCGCCCTCCGCCAGCGACAGCGCCGCGTGGCGCACCAGGGGCACCCCGCGCAGGGGCAGGAGTTGCTTGGGACGGCCCATCCGGGTGCTGCGGCCCGCCGCGAGCAGGACGCCCCAGACGGGCGGGGGAGGTGAGAACTCGGGCACCCGGCGAGTCTAGCCTTCCCGCGTTCCTCTTCCGGTAACGCTCCCCCGCCCGCTACGAATCGGGCACAATGAGAGACGTTCGACAATCTGGCCGGGTCTTCCCGGTGGTCCGGCACGGTCCTCATTCAGGCGCAGCCCGAGGTGACCCATGAAACTCAATTACAGCGGTCAGGAGCAGGTGCAGGCCCCCCCGGCGGCGGTGTGGGCCTTCGTGCAGGACCCCGAGCGGGTGGCGCGCTGCCTGCCCGACGTGCAGGAGGTCGTCGTCCACGACCAGACCCACATGGACGCGACCGTGCAGGTCGGCGTGGGGATGGTGCGCGGCAAGTTCAAGTTCAAGATCGAGGTGCTTCCCGACGAGGCGGCCAACCGCGTGAACGTGAAGGTGCAGGGCGGCGGCCTGGGCAGCGTGGTGGATCTGACGGCGGGAGCGAACATCGTGGACAACGGCAACGGCACGACCACCCTCGATTGGACGGGCGACGCGACCATGCGCGGCCCGGTCGCCACGGTGGGCGGGCGCGTCCTCGACGCCCAGGCGCAGAAGCTCATCCAGAAGACCTTCCAGAACATGAGTGCGCAGGTGGGCGAGCAGTCGGGCACCCTGGCCTGAGCCGGGCGGAAAGACGCCGCTCCCCCATCCCGGAGGAGCGGCGCCGTTTCTGGGCGGCTCAGGATGTGGAGGCGGGCGTCGGCTCGGCCTCGGGAACTGGACGCACCCGGAGCACCCCGGCGACGAATCCGGCCACGCTCGCCGCGACGACGAAGAGCCACAGCAGCCGGGCGGGGGTGGGGTCGAGCAGCGCGCCGAGCCACACCGCGCCCAGCGACACGGCGGCGTGGGCGAGGACGGGGGTCAGGGGCAGGCGGCGGGCGGGGTGCAGGGTCGCGGCGCGGGCGCCGAAGTGGAGGCCCGAGGCGACCACCATCAGCACGCAGAGCAGAAAGGGCACGGTCATGGCCCCAAGGGTAGGCGGCGGGCTGTCACGCGTCCCTCACCCGCGCCAGGATGGACGGAAGGTGAAGGGCTGGGCGATCCTTGAGTGCCAGGGCACGCCGCTCCACGAGGTGCCAGGAGGTGTAAGCCAGCACTACGGTCATTGGGACGCTGATGAGCAGGTTGGAGGCGGGCGTGAGGCCGCAGCCGAGGGACACGACCACCTGCTGAACCAACATCCCCCACAGGTAGATGCCGTAGCTGGGATCGCCCCAGCGTCCCCAGCCTGCCAGACGCCAACCCCGTCCCAGGTGGAGCAGGGCGTACAGCCCGGCGGTGCTGGCGAGCGGGCGCAATCCCGTCCCAGCAGTCCCCGCGACGACCAGCAGGAGCGCCGCGAGGGCGAGGTCGCGCCGCCACGGCACTCGGGTCCGCCAGGCGTGCAGCGCCGCACCAGTCGCAAAGGCGAGGGGGAGATAGAGCCACGGTTGCCCCTGTGCCCCCGGTACCCGCCAGACGATCAGGGCGAGGGCCAGGGCCAGGGCCGTGACGCTCTCCCGGGTGAGCAGCCGTGCAGCGCCCAGAGCCAGCACTGCGGTATAGCACCCCACCTCGTACTCCAGCGTCCAAAGCGGCCCGTCGACTACGCGGGGCAGCGGATTGGTCTCGAACATCCCCGGCAGGAACCGCTGGCCCCCGGGGGGCTGATGCAGGAACAGGTTCTGCGCGTACGCCCATGTCTGCGCGCCCGTCCAGTACCCGGGGTCCGTGCTCAACACCGGGCCGACCAGGACCACGGTCGCGGCCACAACCGTGATCAGGGCGGGCCAGATGCGCAGGGCCCGGGCCCGGGCGAACGCCACCACGTCCGGTCGGCGCTCCCACGACCCCATGACCAGGTAACCGCTCATCCCGAAGAACGCCGTGACGGCGAGCGCCCCGAGCGTCATCTGCCCATCCGAGAGTCGGTACAGTGGGTCCGTGTCGATGCCGCCGCTCGTCACCTGCCAGGCGTGGGAGACCATCACAGCCAGAGCGGCAAGGATACGCAGGGCGTCGAAGCTGTTGAGTCTCACCGGATCAGGGTCACCTGTCCGACCTGACCTTTTTCTTTCTCTCCTTACCGCACGTCGCCCCCCAACAAGCGAGGATAGAGCCATGAGTGACCGCCCCGAGCCGAGCCCCACCGCCCCCGTCCCCGCGCCGATTGATCTGCGCACCGCCTTCCGGGAGCGGGGATACGTGGCGGGGGACGCGCTGGTGACGGCGCTGCGGCTCGTCGTGGCGCTGGGCAAGCCCCTGCTGCTGGAGGGCCCGGCGGGGGTGGGCAAGACCGAGGCGGCGAAGACGCTGGCGGGGGCGCTGGGCGCCCGGCTGATCCGCCTCCAGTGTTACGAGGGGCTGGACGCGCAGGCCGCCCTCTACGAGTGGAACTACGCCCGTCAACTCCTGCACCTGCGCGCGGCGGAGGCGGGCGGGCGCCCGGTGACCGACGCCGAACTCTACGGCCCCGAGTTCCTGATGCGCCGCCCCCTGCTGGAGGCGATCAGCCAGCCCACCCCGCCCGTCCTGCTGATCGACGAGGTGGACCGCGCCGACGACGCCTTCGAGGCCTTCCTCCTCGAACTCCTCGCGGAGTGGCAGGTCACGGTGCCGGAGCTGGGGACGATCACCGCGACCGCCCGCCCCCACGTGATCCTGACGAGCAACCGCGCCCGGGAACTCAGCGACGCCCTGCGCCGCCGCTGCCTGTACCTGTGGGTGGACTACCCCAGCCGGGCGCAGGAGCTGGAGATCGTCAAGGCCCGGCTTCCCGGCATCAGCGAATCTCTCGCCGCCCAGGTCACGCGCGCCGTCCACACCCTGCGCGAGCTGCCGCTGGGCAAGCCGCCGGGGGTGGCGGAGACGCTCGACTGGGCCGCCGCGCTCGTCGCCCTGCACCGCGACCACCTCGACGAGGGGGCGTTGCACGTCACCCTGGGGGCCGTCCTCAAGCTGCGCGAGGACCAGGCCCTCGCCCGCGCGACCCTGGAACGGCTGGCGAGAGGCTGAGGGTGGGGACGAGCCTGGACGCGCCTCCCCACCTCCTCCCCGCTGACCTCCCGGCGCGGGTCGTGGCCTTCGCGGCGCGGCTCCGGGCGGCGCACGGCTTCCTGATCGGGCCCGGCGAGGTGACGGACGCCCTGCGGGCCCTCGGCGCGGTGGACGTGCTGCGCCTGCGCGAGGTGCGCGACGCGCTGCGGCTGGTCTTCACCGCCAGCCCGGCCCAGGCGCCCGTCTTCGACGCCGAGTTCGACGCCTTCTTCCGGCCCCGCACCGGGCCGCCCCCGCCCGAGTTGCCGCCTCTCCTGCCGCAGACGGAGGCGCCGCCCCCCCCTCCCCAGCGGGTTCAGGGGGAGGCGGGGGAGCCGCGCCCGGTGCCCGGCGAGTCGCGGGCCGAGGACTCGCTGGAGGCGGGGGAGGTTCAGGCCCTCCAGGGCCGCACCCCCCCGCGCGAGACGGAGGGCGAGCCGGACGACCCGGCAGACCCGCCCCGGCTGCTCCAGGCCCGGCTCAGCCCCCACGCGGGGGAGGGGGGCCGGGTGGAGGCGGGGGGCGACGATCTGCCGGAACTGCTGCGGGCGGCGGGGGCCCTCGTGCGGGCGGTGGAGCTGGGGCGGGCCCAGCGGCGGGTCCCCATGTCGCGGGGAACGCGGCTCGACCTGCGGCGGACCCTGCGGGGCTCGGCCAAGACGGCGGGCGACCCGGCGCGGCTGCGCTGGCTGGGCCGCCCGCGCCGCGCGCCCCGCTTCCTAATCGTGCTGGACGGCAGCCGCAGCATGGGCCGGAACGCCACGCTGCTGCTGCGCTTCGCCCACGCGCTGCACCTGCGGGCGCGGCGGGTGGAGGTCTACGCCTTCAGCACGGCACTGACCCGCCTGACTCCCACCCTGCGCGGCGCTCCCCCCGGCGAGGCGCTGCACCTCCCCGACCTCGGCGACGCCTGGGGGGGCGGCACCCGCATCGGGGAGAACCTGCTGCGGCTGGCCCGCGACGAACGGGCGCGCGTGACCCGCGACACTATCGTGCTCATCCTCAGCGACGGCCTCGACACCGGGGAGCCGGAGGATCTGACCCGCGCCCTGCGGGACCTCGGGCACCGGGCGGGCCTGCTCGCCTGGCTCTCGCCGCTCGCCGCCACGCCCGGGTATCAACCCGTGCAGCGCGCGGTGCAGGCCGCCCTGCCGCACCTCGACGCTTTCCTGCCCGCCGGGGGGGTGGCCGACCTGCACGCGTTGGCCCGGGCGTTGCGGGGGCGGTGGTAGGGGGAGGGGGACGCGGTAGGCAAGGCCCGCACCCCATCCTGAGAAGCTGAGGCGCCGTTTCCCGGAGGTTAGCGCCCTCTTCGCCACACCCTCCACGAGAGCACAGCGAAGACGGGGGCGCCGAGGATCAGAATCGACAGCGGGTAGACCACAAAGGCGGGACCCCCCAAGCCGGACGGAAGATACAGCAGGCCGGTCACGATCAGGAGTCCCAGAGCACACCACGTTCCCGCCACCACGCCCGACGAATGGCCCGCCCGCTCTAACCCGAGGAGCGACAGGAAGGCTAGCAAGAAGGGAGTGACCGTGAGCGCCAGGACGAGGGCGTTCTTTCCCTCCCGCCAGAAGAGCCAGCCGCTCTGGCGGACGAGCGCGGACAGGGCCGTCATCAGCGCCGCGAGGAGCAAGGCTCGGCCCAGTCGCCCGGCTCCCCGGTCCACCTCAGAACCAGCGCCGCTTGGCCGCCGTCCGCTTGCCCAGCCGCCGCTCCGCCTGGCCGAGCAGGAAGTCGAGGGCGCGGTCGCGCTTGCGCAGCTTGGTGTACTTGCCGCGCTTGGCCTTCTGGTTGCGCCGCATCAGGCCGATGAGTTCGAGAGCGATGGGGGCGTAGACCATCCACTTGCTGACCTTGCCGCCGCCACGGGCACGAGTCGTCTTCATGGCTTCCATTACGACGCCCGAAGAGGAAAAGTTGCTGAGGGAAGGCCGAGACGGGTTCACCGTTCTCCAGGGTCCGGGAGAGGACGGCTCCGCGCGGCGCGGAGGGTTTCGGCGGCGGCCTGCTCGCGGGGGTCCGTCATGGGCCAGAGTGTGCCCCGTTCGGGCACCGGGGACAGTCGGGCGGGCGGCGGATAGCCGGGCGGGCCGCGCCCTACACTGGGGCATGACCCAAACCGTGGACCCGGTCGCCTCCCTGCGCGAACAGCTCGTGGCCTGGCGGCGCCACCTGCACATGCACCCCGAGGTCGGCTTTCACGAGCACGAGACGGCGGCTTACATCGAGGCCGAGCTGCGGAAGATGCCCGGGCTGACGGTCTCACGCCCCACCGCGACGAGCGTGCTGGCGGTCCTGAAAGGGGGCAAACCGGGCCGCACGGTCCTCCTGCGCGCCGACATCGACGCCCTGCCGATGGAGGAGGAGAACACCTTTGAGTTCCGCTCGCAGAACCCGGGCGCCATGCACGCCTGCGGCCACGACGGACACACGGCGATCCTGCTGGGCGTCGCGCGCCTGCTGTCGGCGGGCGCGGCGAACGTCCCCGGCGAGGTCCGCATGATCTTCCAGCACGCCGAGGAGATCGGGCCGGGCGGCGCGGAGGAACTCGTCATGGAGACGGCTCTCATGGACGGGGTGGACGTGGTGACGGGGCTGCACCTCAACAGCCAGCTTCCGGTGGGGCTGGTGGCGGTCAAGCCGGGGCCCTTCATGGCCGCGCCCGACACCATCGAGATTCTGATCAGGGGCAAGGGCGGGCACGGGGCGCACCCCGAGCAGGCGGTCGATCCCATCGCGGTGGGGGCGCAGGTCGTCACCAACCTCCAGCATGTGGTGAGCCGCCACGTCGCCGCGCTCGACGCGCTCGTGGTGTCGGTCACGTCCTTCCACAGCGGCACGACGCACAACGTCATCCCCGACACCGCGAACATGATGGGCACGGTGCGGACCTTCGACGAGGAGTTGCGGAACCGGGCGCCGGGGCTGATCGAGCGGGTGATCAAGGGTGTGTGCGAGGCGCACGGGGCGAGTTACGAATTCAAGTACGAGCCCGGCTACCGGCCCGTCATCAACACGGACTGGGTGGCGGAGCGGCTGAGGGAGATCGCGCTGGAGACGGTGGGCGAAGGGCACTACCAGGACGCGAAACCCACGATGGGTGGGGAGGACTTCAGCGCGTACCTCCAGAAAGCACCCGGGGCGTACTTCAACGTCGGAAGCGGCAGCGACGAGGCCGACAGCCGCTGGCCGCACCACCACCCGCGCTTCACCCTCGACGAGGCCAGCCTGGAGACGGGCGTGCGGATGCTGCACGCCGCCGCGCTGCGCCTGACCCTGCCGGAGTAGGGCCGTGCTGCCGGAAGCCGTCGCGCGCCAGATCATCAGTGACCACGAGCGGCGCCCCCGGGGCCGGGGCGAGATCGCGGGCGCTCCCCACGTGACCCTCGACAACCCCGGCTGCGGCGATCAGGTCACCGTGTGGGTGCAGGTGGAGGAGGGGCGGCTGGCCGGGCTGAGCTTCACCGGGCGTGGCTGCGCGATCAGCCAGTCGAGCGCGAGCCTGCTCACCCAGACGTTGAAGGGCAAGACGCTGGAGGAGGTCCGGGCCCTCGCCGCCGGGTACCGCGCGATGGTGATGGGCGAAGCTCCACCCGACCCGGTGCTGGGGGACCTCGTGGCACTCGCGGGCGTGAGCCGCCTGCATGCCCGGCGCAAGTGCGCTCTGCTCGCCTGGAACGCGCTGGACGCGGCGCTGGTGGAAGCCCGGAGCGCATGAACACCCCCGCCGAGGTCGTCCGCGCCTGGGAGGAGGCCGTCGACGCGCGGAACGAGATGCGGCTGCTCGCCCTTTCCGCTCCTGACATCGAGATCGTCGGGCCACGGGGGAGCGCGTATGGTCACGCCGTCCTTGCCGACTGATTGGGGCGGGCCGGATCGAGTCTCGACACCCGGCGCCGCCTTGCCGCCTTGGTCGGGATGTCGAGGTCGTCCACGACCAGGTGGGACGGTGGCACGACCCAGAGACGGGCGCCGTGGTGGGTGAGGCGCCTGTCGCCTCCCACTCCCGGGTGGTGGACGGCCAGGTGGTGTACGTGGCCCGCCACGACAGCCTGCGCGCGGCGTTGGAACGCGCGGGGCTGGACGAAGCGGACGCGCTGACCTGAGACGGGGCCAGCGCGTCCCGGGAGGCCGCCTGAGAAGTCGGCGGGATCGGCGGCTCAGCGGCTGCGCAGGGTGGTCTGCACGGCGCTCAGGAACTCCATGCGGGTCCGCATGTCCTCCTTGAACAGCCCCCGCATCGCGCTCGTGGTGGTCGAGGAGTTCTGCTTCTGCACCCCGCGCATCGCCATGCAGAGGTGGACGCCCTCCATCAGCACGGCGACGCCCCGGGGGTTCAGCAACTCCTCCACGGCGTCGGCGATCTGGGTGGTGACGCGCTCCTGCACCTGGAGGCGGCGCGAGTACAGGTCCACGATGCGGGCGAACTTGCTCAGCCCCAGGATCTTGCCGTCCGGGATATAGGCGATGTGCGCCCGCCCGTAGAAGGGCAGCATGTGGTGCTCGCACATGGAGTAGAACTCGATGTCCTTCACGAGGACCATCTCGCTGCCCTCGGCGGCGAACACGGCGTCCCCGGCGGCGTCTTGCAGCGTCTTGTGGTACCCGGCGGTCAGGAAACTCCACGCCTTCGCCACGCGGTGCGGCGTTCGTTGCAACCCCTCGCGCTCCGGGTCCTCGCCGATGGCGCTCAGCCAGTCGTGGGCCAGGGCGCTCAGCCCGGGAACTTCGAGTTGCTCATCAGCGGCGCTGATGGTCGGGTAGGTGGTCAAGGTCGGTTTCCCCCTCTCACGCCCACACGGGGCGCGTCTTGAATGGCTCCGAGTCTAAGCTCGGCGGCGGGGAGGGACTGTAGGGGAAGCTCTCAGCAGAAGAGCTGACGGCTGATGGCTGAAAGCTCCCCCTCAGCCCCAGCTCACCTCGCCGTAGGTCTGCTCGCGCGCCGGGCCGCAGGAGAAGATGACGACCGGGCAGTTCACCGTCTCCTCGATCAGGTCGAGGTAGGCCTGGGCCTCCCCCGGCAGCGTGTCGCGGCTGGTCACGCCGTCCGTGCTCGCCCAGCCGGGCATCTCGCGGTAGACGGGCTGACCCGCCGCGTCGTAATCCACGCAGACCCTGACCGTGTCCAGGCCCGCGAGAACGTCCATCTTGTTGATCACCAGGCCGTCGAAGCCGTTCACGTCCACGGCGTAGCGCAGGAGTTGGAGGTCGAGCCAGCCCACCCGGCGGGCGCGGCCCGTCGTCGTGCCGAACTCGTCCCAGGGCTTGGAGCCGTCGCCGCGCAGCCGGGTCTCCATCTCCCCGAAGACCTCGGTGGCGAAGGGACCGTGGCCGACCCGGGTGTTGAAAGCCTTAGCGACCCCGTACACCTTGCCGACCGCCCGGTGGTTCACACCCGCCCCCACCAGGATGCCGCCCACCGTGGGGTGGCTGCTCGTCACGAAGGGGTAGGTGCCGTAGTTGAGGTCGAGCAGGGTGGCCTGCGCCCCCTCGAACAGGACGTTCTCGCCGCCTTTGATGGCCTGCCGAAGTTGCGCTCCGGTGTCGCTCACGAAGGGCAGCAGCGCGTTGCGGATGGGGAGCAGGTAGCCCAGCGCGTCGGCGACGGTCGCCCAGCCCGCCTCGCGGGTGGAGTTGGGCTTGGCCTCCAGCAGCCGCTCGACCCGCTCGCGCAGCAGGGCGTCGTCCGCGAGGTCTCCGAAGCGGATGCCGACCCGCCGCGCCCGGTCCGCGTAGGCGGGGCCGATGCCGCGACCCGTGGTGCCCACGAAGTCCTTGCGCCCGTCCACGTACTTGTGGTGTGGCAGGACGAGGTGCGCCCGGTCGCTGATCCGCAGTTCCGGCCTGAGCCCGCCGTCGAGCAGGTTCTGGCGCTCGGCGAGGAACTTCTCGGGGTCGATCACCATGCCGTCGCCGAGGACGCTCACCGTGCCGGGGTGCAGCACCCCGCTCGGGAGCAGGTTGAGCTTGAAGGTCTGCCCCCCGGCCGTGACCGTGTGCCCGGCGTTCGCGCCACCCTGATAACGCACGACATAGCGGGCCTGCGGGGCGAGGAAGTCCGTGATCTTCCCCTTGCCCTCGTCCCCCCACTGCGCGCCGATAATCGCAATTCCAGGCATCCTGCCTCCAGCCGCGCGCCCGGACTTGCCCTCCTGCGCCCGGGAAGCGGGCAAAAAAAGCACGGCGCGCGGCACCGTGCCCGAGTGTAGCCCGGCGGTGCGGGGCGGGGGCGCGAATGTCCAGAGAGCCGTCAGCCCTCAGAGAGCAGCCGTCAGCCAGATCGGTCGCTGACGGCTGAAAGCCTCAGATCACCAGGATGATCGGCGCCTCCAGGGCCCCTGCCACCTCTGCCAGGAAGCGCGCGGCCTGGACGGGGTCCACGTCGCCGCTGAGGCTCAGGGCGGCGCGGCCCCCCCGCTCGCGGCCCACGCTCAGCGTGACGGTGTGCCCGAGGTGCAGGTCGTCGAGGTCGAGCGTCCCCGCGTCGGTCACGAGGAGGTCGGGCGTGCCCTCCAGGAGGGTGCCGAGGGCGGCCAGGGCGTCGCGCAGTGCGCCGGGACGCACGGTGCGCGCCTCCCCGGCCGTGAGGTCCTGGAGGGCGACGGTGCCCAGCCCGAGGGTGTCCGCATGGCGCCCGGCGGCGCGGGCGACGAGGAGGCCGAGCGCCACGTCCTGCCCCAGAGCGCCCATGAGTTGGCGGCGCAGGTCGGCGGCAGGGGCCACGTTCACGTCGCGGCGCAGGTAGGTGCCGAAGGTGCGGGGGGCCGGGGCGGCGACCTGAACGGGGGCAACCTCCCCGGCGTCCGGCTCGAAGGCCGGGGCTTCCAGCGCCTCCTGCGCCAGGGCGGGCTGGGCCGGGGCGGGGGGGGTCTCCTCCACCCGGGGTTCCACCTCGGCGAGGGGGGCGACCGGGGCGGGCGCGGGCGTCTCGGCCACAGGGACGGGGAGGGAGGCCTGCGCGTCCAGGCTCGGCAGCGGGAAGGACGGCGGGGCCGGGGGCTCGGGGAGACGGGCTTCCGGCGCGGCGGTGGGCTGGGGAGCCGGGACGGGCAGCGGCTCGGGCAGGACGGGCGCCGCCGCGACCTGGGGGTGAACGGGCTGGAGCTGGACGGGTTCCGGCTGGGGCGTGGTGGCGGGGGCCGGGGTGCTGGGCTGGTAGAGGCGCGAGAGCAGGCCCCCCAGCCCACCCGACAGGCTCGGTCCGGCCGCCGCAGCGGCGGCTGCCGGAACGGGCTCCGCACGAACGGGCTCGGGCGTGGTGAAGGCCGCCACGGCGGGCAGCGACGGCTGGGAGGGCACGCTCGCGGCCACGGGCGGGGCGGGCGGCGTCACGGGGGCGGGAGTATTGAAATTCCAGGCCGGGGCCGGGGCAGCCGCCAGCGGCGCGGGCTCGAAGTCGGCCTGATCGTCGTCGAGCTCGAAGTCGAGCGCGTCGTCCTCCAGGGCCGGAGCGGCGGGGGCGGGGGCCGGGGGCGCGGTGCGGGCCTGAGCCACGAAGGCGGTGATGTCCGAGTCCACGCCCGCACCCCGGAGCGCGTCGGCGCTGGGGAGGCCCGGGGTGATCAGGCTGGCGGAGAGGTCCTCGCCGGTCCAGTCGGGCGGCGGGGCGTCCACCGGGGTGGCCGGGGGTTCCTCCTCGCCGCTCATGATGCGGGCGAGGTGGGCGAGGATGTCGGCCTCGACGATCTGTCCACCCTGGCCGCTGCCGCGCAGAGTCTGCCAGTCGATGCCGTTTGCTTCCGCCAGGATTTTGGCGAGCGGAGCGATTCTTTCCATGCATTCCCCCTTGGCCCGTGCGACCTCCCCTGCGGGCAGGACGCGCCGCCCCCGGGGGCGAGCGGGCCGTTTGCTTTGCCGCAGGGTGACGCGTGGAGCCTGACAGCCTTCTTTCAACGGCCCGGACAAAGGGCCCCTCCCCGGCGCCCGGGGCGCGGTGATAGGCTCGGGGCGTTGCCGCGCGGGCGAGGCGGTGCCGACCAAGCCCGCGCGCCTCCTGGGAGAACGATGCTGATATTCGAGGAGATGCAGTCGCGCGGGCACGAGGCCCTGACGCTTCTTCACCACGCCCCCAGCGGTCTGCGGGCGGCCCTGGCGATCCACTCGACGGTCCTGGGCCCGGCCATCGCAGGGGTCCGGCTGCGCCCCCTGGACGAGGAGACCGCCCTGAGGGGGGCCCTGGCCCTCAGCGAGAGCCTGACCCTCAAGGCCGCCCTGGCGGGCCTGAACTACGGCGGCGGCGCCTGCGTGCTGATGCTGCCCGAGGTCGGCGTGGACGACCCGCACGCGCGGGAAGCCCTTTTCCGCGCGCTGGGCCGCCAGGTCAGGCCGCTGGAGTCGCGGGTGGTGCTGACCGAGGACATCGGCGTGACGCCGCGCGACATTGCCTTCGTGGCGCAGGAGACGCCCTCCACCCTGGGCGTGAACACCGACACGAGCAGCGTGACGGGCTACGGGGTCTACCGGGGCATCAAGGCCGCCGCGCGCTCGGCCCTGGGGAGCGAGAGCATGCGCGGGGTGCGGGTGGCCGTGCTGGGGGTGGGGGCCGTGGGCCGCACCCTCGCCGAGCACCTCCACCGAGAGGGCGCCCGCCTGACCGTCGCCGACAACCGCCCCGAGCGCGCCGAGACGCTGGCGGACGAACTCGACGGCGTGACCGTGACGGGCACCGAGGAGCTGTTCGACGTGCCGTGCGACGTCTTCTCGCCGTGCGGGTACGGGCACTCCGTCCGCAGCACCGAGGTGCCCCGGCTGCAATGTCGCCTGATCGCGGGCGGCGAGCACCACCCCCTCACCCGCCGGGGGGAGGACGCGGTGAGGGAGGCGGGCATCATGTACATCCCCGACTTCGCCATCAACGCGGCGGGCCTGATCGCCGCCGCCACCTCCTCCACCCCCGAGCAGGCCGCCGAGCGCGTCTACGCCACCGTCACCCGCATCGTCGCCGTCGCCGACCAGTACGGCAAGCCGCCCCACGTCGTCGCCCGCCGCATGGCCGAGCGCCGCATCGACCTGATCGGGAGCCTGGGAACGGGGGGCGCGGTGACGGGGAGGGGGGCGTGAGGGGACGGTTAGTGGTGAGTGGTGAGTGGTCAGTGGGAACTTTGGCTCAAGCTTTTTGCGTTCGCTATGCTTTTTCCACTCACCACTCACCACTTCCCACTGACCGCCGGGGGCACCCGTGACCTCCCCCTTCGTCATCGGGGTGGCGGGGGGCTCCGGGAGCGGCAAGACGACCGTCACGCGGCGGGTGATCGAGACGGTGGGGCAGGGCGGCGTGGCCGTCCTGAGCCAGGACAACTACTACCGCGACCAGGCGGACATCCCCGAGGCGGCGCGGGCGAAGACGAACTACGACCACCCGGCGGCCTTCGACTGGGCGCTGCTGCGCGAGCACCTCGGGGCGCTGCTGGCGGGCGTGCCCGTCGAGATGCCCGAGTACGACTTCACCCGGCACACGCGCTCCCCCCGGACGACCACCGTGCTCCCCGCGCCCGTCGTCGTGCTGGAGGGCTTCTTCGCCCTGTACGACGAGGAACTGCGGGGGCGGATGCACCTCAAGGTCTTCGTGGACGCCGACGCCGACGTGCGCTTCATCCGGCGGCTGCTGCGCGACACGCAGGAGCGCGGGCGCACCCCGGAGAGCGTGATCACGCAGTATCTGGAGTACGTGCGCCCCATGCACCTGAGCTTCGTGGAACCGACCAAGCGGTACGCGGACGTGATCATCCCCCACGGCGGCATGAACGAGCCTGCGCTGGACATGCTCGCCGCGCGCATCCGCACGACGATCTGAGCCCCGCTCCCCCTTTCGGCGGACGACGGGGCCGGGGGCGGGGAGGCAGGCTGACCCGGCTTCCCTTCCGCCCCCCCTCCCCTTCTAGGATGTGTCCCGTGACCGACCCCACCCCCACCCGTTCCACCGTGATCCGCGCGGCGCCCGGCCCGCTCGCCCCCACCTCCTCACCGCCCCTCGCCCCGCCGCCCACCCGCCACCCACTGACGTGGCCGCTGCTGGGGGTGATCCTGCTCTCACTGATCCCGGCGCTCGTGCTCGCGTGGGGGCGGGTGGCCTACGAGCAGGCGCAGAAGACGGTGGCGGTGGTGATCGACTACCCGGCGCTCGTGCAGCAGGCGCGGCGGGTGGGGCTGGAACCGCAGGCGCTGCTTGACCGCTACAAGGCGCTCGGGGTGAACGGGGCCGCCGTGTACGAGGACGTGATCGGCTCGCTGGAGCAGCGCGGGCAGATTTACGTGCGGTCGGGGGCGGACCTCGCCGTGGAGAACCCGGGGGCGGGCGTGAACCCGCAGTTCATCTACATGCGCTCGCTCGTGCCGGGGGCGGCGGAGGCCCTGCCCGCGCGCTACACCATCCCCACCCGGCAGGTCACGATCAATGGACAGCGTTGGATCGCCTGGCCCACCGACCCGAACTTCCTGCCCGCCGGGCCGAACCGGGCGCTCATCAACGATCTCAAGGCGCAGGGGCTCGTGGTCGTGTACCGCCCCTACGACGACGAGGCGGTGCGGGAGCCGGCGGGGGACTGGCCGGACGTGCCCTTCGTGGCCTTTACCGGGGATGAGGTGATCGGGGCCCGGACGCCCGAGCGGCTGGAGAAGATCAACGAGCGGCTGGGGAGCCGCCTGCCCGCCCTGATCGAGGGCAACCCGCAGCGCGAACTCGACACCCTGGTCGAGACGCACGGCGCCGCGCGCATGTTCGCCATGAATCCGAGCTGGCAAAACCGCCTGGGCCCCGAGGAGGTGGCGAGCAAGTACGCCCTCGCCGCCCGCGAGCGCACCCAGCGCCTGCTCTACGTGCGGCCCTTCCCCACCGTGTATGAGACCTCAGCCTTCCTCTCGCGCACCCGCGACCTCCTCGCCCGCTCGGGGGTGAAGGTGGGCACGCCCGACATCCGGCCCTTCCAGCCGAACGACACTCTGCGCTGGCTGAGCCTGCTCGGCCCGCTCGCCGCGCTCGTGCTGCTGGGGCTGAGCTATCCCCTCCCGCGCCTGGGCTTGGTCGTCGCCGCGCTCGCCGGGCTGGGGGCGCTGGGCCTCAACGGCCTGCGGCCCTTCGAGGGCGGGGCGCTGATCGCGGCGATCACCTTCCCGGCCCTGGGGCTGGTGCTGCGGAGATCACGGGTCACCGACTGGTTCATGGCGACGGGCCTCTCGCTCGCCGGGGTGCTGTTCGTGAGCGGGCTGGGCGCCAACCGGGACAGCGTGCTGGGGCTGGAGCCCTTCCGGGGAGTGGGGCTGACGCTGCTGCTGCCGCTGGTCTTCGTGGTGCTGAGCTTCCTGCCGCGCCAGGACCTGCGCAAGACGGCGCGTGATCTCTACACCGCGCCCATCAAACTCGGGGACATCGCGGTGATGGCGCTCGGGCTGGGCGTCTTCGCCCTAGTCTTCCTGCGGCGCGGGAACGCCACCGGGCTGGGGGTCAGCAGCACCGAGGCGCAACTGCGCCAGGACCTCCAGGACACCATCATCCGCCCGCGCTTCAAGGAACTCGCGGGGCATCCCCTCGCCCTCGTCGGCCTGAGCGGCGTGCTGCCGGGGTACTTCAGCCTGCTGCTGATCCTGGGCGGCGTGGTCGGGCAGGCGAGCATCCTGAACACCTTCTCGCACTTCCACACGCCGCTGCTGATCAGCGCCACCCGCTGCTTCATCGGGCTGGGCGTGGGGCTGATCCTGGGCCTGGTCGCCATCCGGGTGGTGAAGTTCGGGCTGCGGCTGTGGACGACGTACGGCTCGCGCCGCCCGGTCGGCGAGGCCGAGGTCCGGGCGTGAGGGTCGCCGTCAGCGGCTACTACGGGTTCGGTAACACCGGGGACGAGGCCATCGCGCTCGCCATCACCCGTGAATTGAAGGCACAGGGGGTCACACCCCTCCTGCTGTCACAGACGCCGGAGGAGACGGCCCGCACGTACGGCTGCGAGAGTGCTCCGCGCATGAAACCGGCGGGGCTGCTCGGGGCCCTCGCCCGCTCGCAGGTCGTGTTCTCGGGGGGCGGCGGGCTGTTGCAGGACCGGACGAGTGCGCGCACCCTCACCTACTACCTCGGGGTGATCCGGGCGGCGCGGCTGCTGGGCAAGCGTGTGGTCGTCTTCAACCAGAGCATCGGCCCGCTCAGCGAGGCGGGGGGGAAGCGGGTCGCCGCCGCCCTGAAGGGAGTGCGGGTGATCGTGCGCGACCGGGGCAGCCTGGACACCCTGCGCGCCCTGGGGGTGGAGGGGGAACTGGGGGGCGACCCGGCCCTCCTCCTCGCGCCGACTCCGGGGGTGAGCCCCGACCCCGACCGGGTGATCGTCGCCCCGCGCGGGGACGTGACGGACGCGACCGAGCGTTTGAGAACCGTCACCGCCCTCCTGCGCGAGCAGGGCCGCCGCGTGACCGCCCTGAGCTTCATGCCGGAGCACGACGACGCGGCGGCGCGGAGCCTGGGGGCGGACGAGGTGCTGAGCACGCGCGACCCGCAGGTGGCGCTGGACGCCGTCGTGGGGAGCGGCTTCGTGATCGGGGTGCGGCTTCACGCGGTCATCCTCGCCGCCGCCGCCGGGGTGCCCTTCGCGGGGGTGGCCTACGACCCCAAGGTGCGGGGCTTCTGCGACGATGCGGGGGCGCCGAGCCATCCCACCACCCTCGACCCCGAGGCTGTTTGCAGGCAGGTTCTCGCCCGCACCGCTCCCGACTGGGACGCTGTGACAGAGATGCGGGCGCGGGCGCGGCGGAGTTTCACGCGGGCGCTGGAGCGGTAGGAGCTGGAACGTCCGGGCGAGAGGCGGCCTGACGACGGGCCGCCTCTCCCACTTGTCCCCTCAACCCCCCGCGTTGCTGATCACGTTGCACGTGCACCGCGCCACCGTCGTCGTCCGGCCCCTTTCGTCCCGCACCTCGACCGTCCAGACCATCACGCTGCGGCCCCGGTAGACGAGTTCGGCTTCAGCGGTGACGAAGCCGTCGGTCACGCCGCGCACGTGGGTGCCGTTCACGTCCACCCCCACGCCGACCTGCCGCCGCACGTCGAGGTTGAGCCAGGTGCCCACGCTGGCGAGTTCCTCGGCGAGGGCGAGGCTCGCGCCGCCGTGCAGCCGTCCGGCGGGCTGGCGGTTTCCCTCCACCGGCATCCGGGCGGTCAGGCGCTCACGGGTGGCGGTGATGAGTTCGATGCCCAGGTGACTGCCCAGGGTGCCTGTAAGCCCGTTCAGCCCGGCGGCGATCTCCTCGGGGCTCAGGCGGTCGAGGTCGTCGGGCGTGGGCAGCCGCAGGTCGGGGTGCAGGGTCATGGGGAGGAGGATACGACGGGCGCTCAGGCGGGAACGTCCGCCACCACGCACGCCCCGAACGCCGCCTCGTACTCTGCCCGGTCGAGCCCCCGCCCGATGAAGACGAGTTCGGTGCGCCCGTCCGAGTCGTCCCAGGCGTCGGCGGTGAAGAGGTCACGCACCGCCTGGAAGAGCACCCGCTGGGGGTAGCCGTGCAGGCCGAGCGTGCCCTTGACCCGCAGCACCTCGGCGGGGCGCGAGAGGATGTGGCTCGTCATGAATCTCTGCCAGCGGTACGGGTCGAGCGGGCGGTCGGCGCGCAGGGTGAAGGACCCCAGGCCGGGCGTGTGCCTGACCTCCGGGGCGCCTTCCACCACACGAGGGTCGAAGTCGTCGCGGGCGAGCAGGGCGTCCGCGTCCACCTGCCCGCGCTCCACCCGCACGACGCGGGCGAGCGGATTCACGCCGCGCAGCACCTCCTCGGCGTGGTCGAGCAGCGCGGGGTCGGCAAGGTCCGTCTTGTTCAGGACGACGACGTTCGCGTAGGCGAGCTGCCGCGCCGCCTCGGGGTGCTCGCGCAGGGTCTGGAGGACGTGCCGGGCGTCCACCACGGCGACGAGGGTGGTCACGCGGAAGGCCGCCCGCACCGAGCGTTCGAGCAGGGTGGTGAGGACGGGGGTGGGGTCGGCCACACCGCTGAGTTCGACGAGCACGGCGTCGGGCCTGTGCTCGCGCATGGCGATGGTCACGAGCGAGCGCAACAGGTCGTCCCGGCCCGTGCAGCACAAGCACCCCGCCGTCAACTCCGTCACGTCGTCCGAGAGCCGTTCGATCAGCCCGCCGTCCACGCCCGCCTGGCCGAACTCGTTCACGATCACGCCGAGGCGGTGGGGCAGCGAGCGGATGAGGTGGTTGACGAGGGTGGTCTTGCCCGCCCCCAGGAAGCCGCCGATCACGACGACGGGGATGCGCTCGTCCGTCGAGCCGGTGCCGGGGGTGGTCATGGCGCAAGGATAGCGCCGGGTTGACCCCGCTGCCGTACCGCCTCACCCCTCTGCAAGTCGCCTTAAAGGGAAGCAACAGACTGGGCGCTCTAACTCCGTCCCTGGCTTCCCTCCAAGGGGAGCTGTCAGCGAAGCTGACTGAGGGGTTAATCGGTGCGTCCTCTTCCCCTTCGGTTCTGGACGGCACGCTAGCCTTCCCCGGTGAGTCGTCTACCCGAGTCCGGGAACGTCACCCGGCGCCTGTACGGCCTGCTGACCCCGTACCGCCGTACGGTCGCGCTCGGGCTGCTGCTCCTGGTGGGAAGCGTGGCAGCGGAGCTGTACCCGCCGCTCGTGTGGATCAGGGTGGTGGACGAGGGCCTGCCCGCGCGGGACTGGGCCTTCATCGCCTGGCAACTCGCCCTGCTGGTGGGGGTGTTCGGGCTCCAGCAACTCCTCTCGGCGTGGCGGGGCCTGCTGCTGGAGCGGGCCGGGCAGCGGCTCACGCTCGACCTGCGTTTGAGCGTCTACCGCAAGCTCCAGGGGCAGTCGGCGGCGTACTTCGAGTCGCAGCGCACCGGGGACCTGATCGCGCGGGTGACGGGCGACGTGGACGCCTTGCAGGACGTGCTCGTGCGCGGCACAGACGCGGTGCTCGCCAACGCCCTGCGCCTCGTCGGCGTGGTCGCCATCTTCATCGCGCTGCAACCCCTCCTCGGGGTGCTCGTCACCCTGCCCATGCTCGCCGTCGCGCTCATGCTGCGCCGCTACGCCCGCACCGTCCGGCCCGCCTACCGGGCGGCGCGGACGCGGCTGGGCGACCTGACGGCCCTCATCACCGACCGCCTCGCCGGGATTCGGGTGGTGCAGGGCTTCGCGCGGGAGGGGGCCGAGCTGCGGCGGGTGGAGGCGCTGGGGCGCGAGCTGTACGACGTGCAGGTGCGGGCCGTCACCCTGCGCAACCGGGCCTTTCCGCTCGCGCGCTTCGTGGCGAACTTCGGCAACGTGATCATGCTGGGGGGCGGGGTGGCCTTTATCCTCGCGGGGCAGTTCACCGTCGGCGGGCTGCTCGCGTACCGGGGCTACGGGCGCTACTTCTACGGCCCCATCGACGACCTCGTGAACATCGGCGACCTGCTGCAACGGGCGGAGGCGAGCGGGCGGCGGGTGTTCGAGGTGCTCGACGCCCCCGTGACCGTCGCCGAGCGGCCCGGAGCGCAGCCCCTCCGAGAGCCCGCGCGCGGTGAGGTGCGCTTCGAGGACGTGGCCTTCGGCTACGACCCCGCCCGGCGCGTGCTGGAGGGGCTGAGCCTCACCATTCCCGCCGGGCAGCGGGTGGCGATCCTGGGCGAGTCGGGCGCGGGCAAGAGCACGCTGCTCGGTCTGGTGGCGCGGGGATACGATCCCCTTTCTGGCCGCGTCCTGCCGGACGGGGTGGACGTGCGGGACGTGACACTGGAGAGCCTGCGCACGCACGCCGTCACCATGCCGCAGGAGACCTTCCTCTTCCACGACACGGTGCTGGAGAACGTGCGTTACGCCCGCCCCGACGCCACCCCCGAGGAGGTCGAAGCGGCCCTGCGTGCCGCCCACGCGCTCGACTTCGTGCGGGCGCTCCCAGAGGGGCTGGACACCGTGGTGGGCGAGCGCGGCGTGCGGCTCTCGGGCGGGCAGCGCCAGCGCCTCGCCATCGCGCGCACCCTGCTCGCCCGACCCGCCGTTTTGCTTCTCGACGAGCCGACGAGCGCCGTGGACGCCGAGAGCGAGGCGCTGGTGGTCGCCGCGCTGGACGAGCTGATGCGCGAGAGAACGGCGCTGATCGTCACCCACCGCCTCAGCCTCGCCCGGGGGGCCGACCGCGTGCTCGTCCTCGCGGGCGGGCGGATCGTCGAGGACGGCCCGCCCGCCGTCCTGCGTGCCCGGAACGGGGCCTACGCCGCCTTGGAGCGTACCGCGCGGAACCTCGACGGCGCGATCCCGGGGGCCGTCAGCCCGGCGTGAGTGCCCGGACCATCGCCCAGGTGATCAGCGCCGCCGTCAACAATCCCAGCACGACGAACCACGCAGACGCCCGCCCCCCGTTCATCTGATTCGCTGCCCCCCAGCTCACCCGCAGATTCACGAGCGCGAAGACGAGCAGAAAGGCGTCGAGCGCGTCCACGCTGCCCGCGTCCCCCACCCGCAGCGGGTACGACACGAGGAAGGTCAGGCCCACCAGGGCGAGCGCGATCAGGAGTTGCAGGAGGTAAGGGGGCATGGGGGCAGCAGGGGGGAGATCAGCGGCGCACGAGGTTGGCGACGCCCTCCAGCCGCTTCAGGTCGGTGAGCGGGCCGCTGGACGCTTCCTGCGGGTCGAGGGGATAGGTGAAGACCGGCTTGCCCAGCCGGGCGAGCACCGCATCGGTGGTGTTGCGCTCGACCAAGCGACCGCCCGTCTTGACCCGGAGCAAGACGATGCGGTCGGTGTCCAGGGCGAGGAGCGCTTCGGGGGAGAGGACCTGAAACGCGACGTTCGGGTCGATGCCGCGCGGGGTCGTCAGCGTGAGCCCGAGCAGACCGAGGGTCCTGGAGAAACTGAAGCCCCGGCCCAGCACCATCACGCTGCCCGGCTCGTACATGTACAGCAGGGTGGTGCGCGGGGCGTGGGCGGCGATGGGCCCCAGCCGTGTTCGCAGGGCACGCACCCGGGCATCGAACGTCGCCAGGTAACGGTTGGCCTGCGCCGCCCTGCCGAAGAGCCGTCCCAGGTCTCCCAGGGCCTGACGCCAGGACGTCTTGTCGTAGTCGTAGGCGACCGTGGGCGCCAGCTTCTGCATGGCCGGATAGAGGGCCTCCGTGCCGTCGCCACTGCCCATCAGGATAAGGTCGGGGCGCAGGGCCGCGATCAGTTCCAGGGAAGGCTGGTTGTAGCTTCCGACGAACACGGCTCCCCGGAGGCTGGGTGCGGCGAGCGTGGACAGCTTCCCCAGCGGCTGCCCGAGCTGGCCCCCCACGCGCCCGGAGGCGTACCCCACGGCGGGCACCCCCAGGACCGCCAGCAGCTCGGCGACCTCCTCGCTGTTGGCGATCACGCGGTCGGGCACCGCGCCGAACGTCGCCACGCCCAGATCGTGCTTCACGGAGACCGGGGCCGCCAGGGCCGGAAGCCCGACGCCCCACAGCAGGCAGAGGAGAGAACGCACAGCCCACTCTCTGAAATCCGACCGAGAAAGTCAAGATTGAGGCGTGGACGTCAGCGAGGGACCGCCCCTCAGCCCAGCTCGTGGTACTGCCCCCGGAAGTACACCAGCGGGTCGTCGTCCGTGTAGCGCGAGTACTCCACCAGGCCGAGATACAGGGTGTGGTCCCCGGCGGGGATGGCCTGGTGCTTGCGACACACGAGCTGGGCGACGCTGCCGCCGATGAGGGGCAGGCCCTCGTGGTCGAACCAGGGGACCGTCTCCTCGGGGCCGGGGCGCCCGGAGAAGTGGGTGCTGAGGTGGCGTTGCGCGGCGCTGAGGATGCTCACGCCGAAACGGGTCACCTCCTGGCGGGAGAGCAGGGCGTGCATCGTGGCGCGGTGGTCCACGCTGACCAGGATCAGGGGCGGGGTGAGGCTGACGGACACCAAGGCGCTTGCGGTCATGCCCCGGCGTTCCGGGCCGTCCTGCGCGGTAATGACCGTCACGCCGCTGGCGAAGCGTCCGAGGGTCTGCCGGAACTCGTGCGGGGGAATGCCTCCTGGGTGGGCGGGAGAGGTCATGGGCGGAGTGTAGCGGGCGGGCACCCTTCCCCTTCCCTCCTCACGGCCTGCCGCTCGCCGCCGGTTGCACGTCCCGCACGAGAAGATCGGGGTAGCGGATCACGCCCACCTCGGGCACGGGCTCGGCCCAGCGTTGCCCGCTCACGCGCACCTCGACCGGGCCGGGGGCGAGGTTCAGGAAGCCGTAGTTGCCGCCGCCGTCCGTCAGCGTGCGTGCGACGACCTGCCCGCCGCGCAGGGCCTCCACCACCCGGCCCCCGGGGACGGGGGTGCCGACCACCCGCCCGAGGAGCCCCCGCACGGTGCGCGGCTGGGCGGTCCAGGGGCTCACCCGCGCGAGCGCGCCGCCCGGGGCAGTGAGCAGGTCCCGCACGGCGGCGAGGCCCTCGGGGGTGCTCTGGCGGGTGCCGTACACGTCCAGGGTGGGCGTGCGGTACGAGTAGCCGACCCAGCCCAGCCCGGCGGCCACGGTGCGCGCGGCCTGGGCGGCGGTCACGGCGGGCGGATTGAGGTACAGGGCCGTGCCCCCCGCCACCTCCGCCCCCCGGAGATCGCCGGGAGCGGCGCGCACACTGGCGGCAAAGGCGTTCCAGCCGTCGAACCAGGCGGCCTGGGCGGGCACGGCGTCGCGCTTGTAGTTCATCAGGACGTTGAGGTCGATCAGCCCCTCCTGCATCCAGGTGGGCCAGTCCTGAAGTACGTCGGCGTAGGTACGGGTCTTGCGAAAGGCCGCCAGGTCACCGGGCGCGGGCGGGGCCTGATAGGTGATCGTGGCGGCGCTCACCCACGCCGAGGGGCGCGCGGCCTTGACCTCCAGGCTGATCCGGCGCACGAGCGCGGTGACCTGCCCGCGCTTCCAGTCGAGCCAGCGAGGGTCCGTGGTGGCGGGCGTGCCCCGCGCCCCCGTCTCCGCGCGGTAGCGGGCGAGCACCTTGGGGTCGTAGCCCCACACGCCGCCGTCGGGGTAGCGGATGCGGTCGAGCTGCACCCCGTCCACCGGGTAGTTCCGCACCAGGCTGACCAACCCGGCTACCATGAAGTCGGCGGCGGCGGGGATGGCGGGGTCGAGCCAGGCGTCGGACCCGGTGCGCCACGAGCCGTCCGGGCGACGGGCAAGCCAGGACGCCGCCCCCGCCCCCGGGCCGTGGACTCGGAAGACATGCGCCGGGCTGGTGTTGGGCACCTGGGTATTCGACGCGCCCGTGACGCTCGCCCAGGCGATCACCCGCATTCCCCGCCCGTGCGCGAGGCGGGTGATTTCCCCCAGGGGGTCGAAGCCGGGCTCCAGGTCCGCGTCGGTCACCACCGGGAGGGCCGAGCGGCGGCACAGGCAGTCGCCGCGCCGGATCGCCTGCACGAAGAGGGTGTTCACCCCGAGCCGGGCGGCCTCCTCCACCGTCTGCCGCACCTGCGCGGCCGTCTTCAGCCCCGGCCCGAAGGCGTCCACCCACAGCCCGCGCACGTCGCTGATGGAGGCGGGCGCCGGGGCCGGGGCGGCGACCTCGGGCCGGGGCCCTTCCGGGGCGGGGTCCGGCGTGGGCGGCGCCGTGGCTCCCGCCAGGGGGACGAGCATGAGGGCGCACAGGGCGGCGAGGCGCGGCAGGAGGGAAGTCGTCACGGTCGTGCGGGCAGCCTACCGCAGGGGCGGGTGAGGATCACCCCACGGGTCAGACCGCCAGTTCGACGAGGGCTCGCCCGCCCCGCTTGGCGGCGTAGAGGGCCTCGTCGGCGCGTTTGAGCACCGCGTCCGGCGCCTCGCCGGGCAGGGCCTCGGCCACGCCGCAACTGATCGTCACCCGGCCCACGTCGGGGTGGTGGACCGACGCGACCGCCGCCGCGATCCGCTCGGCCACCCCCCGCGCCTCGGGGCCGCCGCTGCCGGGAAGGATCACCAGGAACTCCTCCCCACCCCAGCGCCCGAGCTGATCCTGGGGGCGCAGGGCCTGACGGGCGGCCCCGGCGGCGGCCTGGAGCACCCGGTCTCCCGCGTCGTGGCCGTGGGTGTCGTTCACCCGCTTGAAGTGGTCGAGGTCGAAGAGGATCACGCTGAGCGCCGAGCCCTGCCCCCCGGCGAGCCAGGCGTCGAGTTGGCGGCGGTTGGGCAGGCCGGTCAGGGCGTCCACGTTGGCGAATCTCGCCTCGCTCTCGGCCCGCTGGACGGCGCGCAGGAGTTGCCCCAGCAGGCGGCTCTGTAGCGCGAGAAAGGCGATGAAGACCCCGTGCAGCAGGTACATCTGCACGATGGTGTTGCCGTGCAGCCGCTTGAGGGAGACCGGGATGTCGTCCGATGCCCAGTACAGGCCCCCGATGACGAGCAGCCCCGCGAAGAAGGCCAGGGATGCCAGCAGCGCCCGCCGCCCGCGCAGCACGAGCGAGGCCACGAAGGGGTACAGGATCAGCCAGAAGACGTACCCGCCCAGCCCGTAGGAGGTCCGGTCGGCGAGCAGGACCATGCCGAACTTGTAAAGACCCCCCACCCCCTCGAACATCAGCTCCAGCACGCCGATCAGCGTAAAGTCCCGGGGCCGCCGCCACAGCCACACGAACAGCGCCACGTTCTTCACGGTGAGCGCACGCAGGCCCGTCTGCTCCCACCTCGCGAAGGACCACAGCGAGGACAGGCTCAGCGACAGCACGGACACCACCGCCACGCACCCGAACATGGCGAGCAGGGCGCTCTGCCGGAACTCCACCTCCGGCAGAGCGCCCGTCTCGCCTGTCGTCCTCCTCCTCACGGGGCGCCACTCTAAACGCGGCCGTATGACAGATGTCTGCCCCGCCCAATTTTTAAACGTTGAACAAATGCCCGGTCGCCCCGAGCGTCAGGACTCGTCGCCCTCGTCGCCCCCGGAGGACGCCGCCGGGTGGGGATTGCGGTTCTTGCCGATCTCGCGCACCCGTCCCGCGAACCGGCCCTTGATCTCCTCGTACACGGGGTGGGCGCGGATGTCGCCGGGCCGGGTGCTCGCAGGGGTGGCCGCCGCCTGGGCCGCGCGGGGGGCGGGGGGGCGGGGGGGCGGCGCGGGCCGTTCGGGCACCACCCCCGCGAAGGGCGCGTCGTCGAGCGTGGGGGGCGACCCCTCCACCTCGCCGCCGATCTCGCCCCAGTCGGGTTCCTCGGTCACCGCCTCCACGATGTAGAGGTCGGCGCGGGCCCCCTCGGGCGGCACCCGGTCGCCCGCCTGCGCATCGGCGGGCGCGGGGGGCGGGTCGGCGGCGTGCTCCTCGTTCCAGGGAGCCGGGTCGGCCCTGGGCAGCGGCGCGGGAGCCACGTCGTCCGGGCTGGGCGGCGGGGCGGGGCGCAGCGCGGTGGGGGGGTCGAGGGTTGCCGCCATGCGGGGAGGCGTCCGGGCGGGCTGGGGTTGAGCCTGCGGCGCCTGCGTCGGGGGGGAGGCGGGACGGTCCAGCGGGGCCAGGTCCGGCCCACGGCCCGCACGGGGCCGGGCGGTGGGCTCGAAGGCGGGAAGCTCCGGGCCGGATTCCGCCGGGCGGGGTGGCTGGGCTCGGGCGGGCGTGGGGGCGGGTCCGGCCGGGGCGACCGGGGCCGGAACACCCCCTCCCCCTCCCCCGTCGGGGCCGCCTCCACCCCCGCCCAGCCTCACCTTGCGGCCCCCCTCGGGCGCGATCAGCTCGAAGGTGACCGGGCCGAAGACCTTGAGGACCAGGGCGCCGACCTCGTCGAACTTGCTTACCACCTGCTTGGCGTGGAAGGCGCTCTTCTCGTCGTACGTCAGGCTGACGTACCCGGGCTCGGCGTGGGTGCGGGCGGGCTTGAGGAAGGCGCGCAGTTGCATCGTCGCCTGCCGCACCACGTCCGCCCAGTTTCCTTGCGGTACGGGTGCGGGTGGGGGTGACGTGGGGACGGTGCGCGTCGGAGCCGGAGCCTCTGCCGCCGCAGACGCGGGAGCACGGCGTGCCCCGGGGTCGAAGGCGGGCACCTCGTTCACAGCGGGAGCCTGAACTCCGGCGGACCGCAGGCTGGCGACCTCCTTCTCCAGCCGGGCGAGGCGGGCGGCCACGTCGGCGGGCACGCTGGCCGCCCCCGCGCTCACCATGCTCGCCCCTCCACCCGCGTCGGCGGCCAGGAGCGCGTGCGTCAGGGCGAGTTCCAGGCTCAGCCCGTCCGCCGAGCGGGCAAATCTCGCCTCCTGCTCGTCGAGGGCCGCCTGCAACTTCAGCAGCCTCGGCACGTCCGCCCCCTCCAGCCGCTCGCCCTCCAGCCCCAGTTCGGCGTGCAGGGCGTCCGCCAGGGCTGCGACCAGCCCCTCCACCACCGTGCGGGCGGCGAAGCCCTCGCGGTAGAGGGCGGCGGCCCCCTGAATCGCCGCGCCCGCCTCCCCCAGCACGAGGGCCCCCGCGATGTCCCGCACCCGCTCGCCGGGCGGCAGGCCCAGGGCGTCCTCCACCCCCGCCCGCGTGATGCTGGACCCCGCCGCGAGCATCCGTTCGAGCAGGCTCTCGCCGTCCCGCATCGCCCCGTCGGCCAATCTCCCGATCAGGTTCAGGGCTTCGGATTCGGCGCGCACCCCCTCGCGGCCCACGATGCCCGCGAGCTTCCCGGCAATCTCCTCGGGGGTCAGGCGGCGGAAGCGGTAGTGCTGGCAGCGCGAGAGGATGGTGGGAATGATCTTTTCGGGCTCGGTCGTCGCCAGGATGAAGATGACGTGGGCGGGCGGCTCCTCCAGCGTCTTCAGGAGGGCGTTGAAGGCCGCCCGGCTCATCATGTGCGCCTCGTCGAGGATGTAGATCTTCCTGCCGCCGCGCATGGCCGCGAGCCCGACTTTTTCACGCAGGTCGCGCACGTCGTCCACCGAGTTGTTGCTCGCCGCGTCGATCTCCAGCACGTCGGGGTGGGAGCCGTTTTTCACGCTCATGCACGACTCGCACTCTCCGCAGGGCTTGGGCAGGGGCCCGGTGCAGTTCGCCGTCATGGCGATGAGGCGGGCGGTCGTCGTCTTGCCCACCCCGCGCGGCCCGGAGAAGAGGTAGGCGTGCCCCACCCGGCCCTGCTCCAGGGCGGCGCGCAGCACGTCCTTGACGTGTTCCTGGCCGACCACCTGATCCCAGCGGATAGGGCGGGCACGCTGGTAGATGGCGCTCACGGGCGGGCCCCCGGCGCGGTGAGTGGTGAGCGGGTCGTGGTGGGTGGGAAAGCCAAAAACCACGACCCACTGACCACTGACCACTCACCACTGCCTGCTGACGCGCCCGTGTCCCTCACCAGCCCAGTGTACCGGGGCCCCGGACGGCGCGGGGTGAGGCAGGCACGCCGGGTCTCCTCGCCCCAGGGAAGGGGCGGGACTCCAAGCCACAGCCCGCCCTCGCGGGTGGCGCCGCCCACCCTCTGGGGGAGGCGGGGGAACGGGACCTCTGTGAGAGGCGTGAGGGATAGGGTGGGGCATGGGACCGTACGGCCGGGGGATCGTGGCGGGCGCGCTCGCCGGGGTGGGGTATGGGCTTCTGGTGTACCTGTGGTTGCACCGCCTGAACGGGGACGTGGGCGTGATGGTCTCGACCTACCTGTTCGCCGTGCCGTTCGCGCTCGGGGTGCTGTCGGCGCAGTTCGTCCCGCCGCCCACGCCCGGGGCTCCTGCCAGGAGCGAGGGGGCACCCGACGCCTGGGGCGATGCCCCTCTTTTCCAGCCCCCTCGCCGCCCCCACCCCCTCGCCGAGGCCCTGCTGGTCGCCTTCACCACCATCACCACCTTCCTGGTGGTCGCCACCGTCACGGGTTTCGAGGGGGTGCTGTGCGCGTTCCTGGCGGCTCCGGCGATGTACGTGGTCGCCCTGCCCGGCGCGTTGCTGGGTCTGGGTCTGCGCTCGCTGTGGAGGCGGGCCCGCGCGGGCGCCCTGCTGCTCACGCTGGGACTCCCGGCCCTGCTGGGCCCGCTGGAACAGGCCCGCCCCCTGCCGGGCGAGTACCGCACGGTCACGAACGACATCCTGATCCAGGCCTCCCCCGACCTCGTGTGGCAGCAGATTCGCAGCGTGCCCCGCATCGAGGACCGTGAAATTCACGCCGGGTGGGCGCACCTGATCGGTCTGCCGCGTCCGCGTGAGGCGATCCTGAACAGGGACGGATTGGGTGCGGTGCGGCTCGCCACCTTCGACGGCGGCCTGAGCTTCCGGGAGACCGTGACCGACTGGGCCCCAGGCCAACGGCTTTCGTTTCGCATCCGGGCGCAGGACCCGGATTGGCTCGACCCCCATGTCCGCGTCGGCGGTCGCTTCTTCGACGTGCTCAGCGGCACCTACACCCTGGAGGAGGTCTCCCCCGGCGTCACCCTGCTCCACCTGGGCAGCACCCAGCGGGTGAGCACGCACTTCAACGGGTACACGGCCTTCTTCACCCGGTCGATCATGCACGACCTCCAGCGCACCATCCTCGAAGTAATCCGAGACCGGGCGGAGGGCCGGGGCGTGGGCCTGACGGCGGCGCGGTAGGCTGATCCTTCAAGTTCGGCCCCTTGCCCACCTCACACGCTTACACTCGCCGGGTGCCTTTCTCCCCCTCCTGCCCCCTGGTATCGGGTTTCGTTTTCACCTATACTCTGGCGAGGTTGTTATGCTGCTAGCAGAAATCATCAGCGTGGGGACGGAGCTGCTGTTCGGCGAGATCGTCGACAGCAACGCCGCCTTTCTCGCGCGCGAACTCGCGGCGCGCGGGGTGACCCTGCACCGCAAGAGCGTGCTGGGCGACAACCTGGGGCGGGTGACGGAGGCGATCAAGCTCGCCCTGTCCCGCGCCGACCTCGTGATCCTGGGGGGCGGCCTCGGCCCCACCGACGACGACCTCACCCGCGAGGCCATCGCCGCCGTCGTGGGCGAAACGCCCGAGGTAGACCCGGAGCTGCTGGCATGGCTGGAGGGCTTATTTACTGGCCGGGGCCGCGTGATGCCCGAGATCAACCGCAAGCAGGCGTGGCTGATCCCGAGCGCCGAGGCCCTGCCCAACGCCGTTGGCACAGCGCCGGGTTGGCTTGTCAGGACGAATGGCAAGATCATTGTCGCCCTGCCCGGCCCGCCGCGTGAGATGCAGAGGATGTGGCGCGATCAGGTGCTGCCCCGCCTGCCTCTGCCCGATCAGGCCCTCCACGCCGTCACCGTCCATACCCAGGGCGTCGGGGAGGGCAACGTGGCAGAACTGCTCGGCGACCTGACCCGGCAGGCCAACCCCAGCGTCGCCACCTACGCGCGGCGGACGGGGGTGGACGTGCGCGTCGCAGCGAGTGCGCCCACTCTGGAGGAGGCGCAAGCCCTCGCCGCCCCCGTGCTGGAGACGGTGCGTGCAGGGCTCGCCCGTTGGACGTGGGGTGAGGACGACGACACCCTTGCCGGAGCCGTCACCCGCGCCTTGAATGGCCGCACCCTCAGCGTGATCGAGGCGGGGAGCGGCGGCGCCCTGTGCCTCTCCCTGGCCGACGAGCCCGGTTTTCTCGACGCGGCGATCACCGAGGACCACGCGCGGCTGATCACGCTGGGACTCACGCCCGTCACGCTGAGCACGCACGGCGTCGTGAGCGAGGACGGGGCGCGCGAACTGGCGGCGGGGGCGCGGGAGCACCTGGGGGCGGACGTGGGCCTGGCCGTGGTGACCGCCACACGCGGCGAGCACACCGGACACACCTACGTCGCCATCAGCGCGGACGGGGTAGAGAAGGTCACCGCCCTCAACTGGCCCGGGGACGCCGGACAGGTGCGCGAGCGGGCCGCGACCGCCGCCCTCGGCCTCGCGTTCCGGGCGCTCAGGCCGCAGGAAGTGGGCTCGGCGGGGGGGAACGCATGACCCGTCCGACCAAGATCAAGCTCGGGAAGGTGAGCAAACCGCGTCCTCAAGTGGACGCCGAGCCCGCCCAGGAACCCGAGACCCCGCCGCAACCGCAGGAAGCCGCACCCGCTCCTCGTCAACAGCGACCACCCCGGCAGGAGGACGGGCACGAGGGACACGAACGCACCCTCCGCATGTTCTACGCCCTCAAGGTTCCCAGCGACGTTGCCGCCCCCCTCGCCGAGGCCCAGCGGCACCTGCGCGGCAACTGGCGTCCGGTGCGTGCCGACCAGTTCCACGTCACTCTCGCCTACCTGCCGAGTGTGCCGCCGGAGCGGGTGGCAGACCTCAAACGACTCGGCGCGAGACTGACGCAGGACGTGCCGCCGCTCGATATTCGTCTGCGCGGCACCGGCTATTTTCCCAACGAGGGCAGCCCGCGCGTCTGGTTCGTGAAGGTGGAGGCGGAGGGGCTGGACGACCTTGCCAACGGGTTGCGGCAGGGTCTCCGGGACCTCGGGATCGAGACGGACGACCTTCCCTTCCGGGCCCACATCACCCTCGCTCGGAAGAAGGGACCGGCGCCGCGCGTGCCACCCCTGATCTTCGACCTGGGCTGGCAGGCGGGCAATGCCGCGCTGATCCGCAGCACCCTCCGTAAGACCGGCCCGATCTACGACACCGAGAGCACCTTCCGGCTGAGGGGAGAGGTAAGGACGGCAGGACCGGAGACGGTAGCCACGTCGCCCCCTCACCCCAGCCCTCTCTCCTTCGGAGCTGTACCAGCCCCACCAGGGGAGAGGGAGCAGGCCCAGAACCCACGAGCCCCCCTTCCCATTGAGGAGACGCCATGAGCAAGGACATCACCAAGGAACTCGGCACGCCCGGCGACAGCAAGGAGCGCACCAAGGCCATCGAAACGGCCATGAGCCAGATCGAGAAGCAGTTCGGCAAGGGCTCGATCATGCGGCTGGGCGCCGAGAGCAAGCTCGACGTGCAGACCATCAGCACGGGCAGCCTGAGCCTCGACCTGGCGCTGGGTGTGGGCGGTATTCCGCGCGGGCGCATCACCGAGATCTACGGCCCCGAGTCCGGCGGCAAGACCACCCTGGCCCTGAGCATCGTCGCGCAGGCCCAGCGGGCAGGGGGCACGGCGGCCTTTATCGACGCCGAGCACGCCCTCGACCCCGTGTACGCGCGGAGCCTTGGCGTGAACACCGACGAGCTGCTCGTGTCGCAGCCCGACAACGGCGAGCAGGCGCTGGAGATCATGGAACTCCTCGTGCGTTCGGGCGCTATCGACGTGGTGGTCGTGGACTCGGTGGCCGCGCTGACCCCCCGCGCCGAGATCGAGGGCGAGATGGGCGACTCGCTGCCCGGCCTGCAAGCCCGCCTGATGAGCCAGGCGCTTCGCAAGCTGACCGCCATTCTGAGCAAGACGGGCACCGCCGCCATCTTCATCAACCAGGTGCGCGAGAAGATCGGCGTGATGTACGGCAACCCCGAGACCACCACGGGCGGCCGGGCGCTGAAGTTCTACTCGTCGGTGCGGCTCGACGTGCGCAAGATCGGCCAGCCCATCAAGGTCGGCAACGACGCCGTGGCGAACACCGTCAAGGTCAAGACCGTGAAGAACAAGGTCGCCGCTCCCTTCAAGGAGGTCGAGCTGGCGCTGGTGTACGGCAAGGGCTTCGACCAGCTCAGCGACCTCGTGACCCTCGCCGCCGACATGGACATCATCAAGAAGGCCGGGAGCTTTTACTCCTACGGCGACGAGCGCATCGGCCAGGGCAAGGAAAAGGCCATCGCCCACATCGCCGAGCGCCCCGAGATGGAGCAGGAGATCCGCGAGCGCGTGCTGGCGAGCATCAAGAGCGGCGGCGCCGAACTGCCCACGGTGGCGACGGTGCCCGCCGTGGCGGAGTGAGCCGGTAGACCGAAGAACAAGACAGGAACGCCCCTGCCCGGAGGACGGGTGGGGGCGGTTCTTGTTGAGGGGCCGCAGGGGCGCATGGTACTCTTACTTTAGACAGGCCAAGCTAGGCCAGGAGGTGTAGGCCATGCAAACCATCAATCTGTACGAGGCCAAAAATCAGTTCAGCAAGCTCGTAGATGCCGTGGAGAACGGTGAGGTCGTGATTATCGCCCGCAACGGAAAGCCTGCCGTCAAGCTCGTGCCCCTCAGCTACGGCGAACGGACTGAGTGGAGCCCTGAGGTCCAAAGGTTTCTCGATAGTGGTGAATATGACCCTGACGCCTTTGAGATCGACCGGAGCGATGTTCTCCCTGCCCCAGAGCGTGACCTGTTCTGATGCGGTACTTGCTGGACACAAATACAGTCAGTGACATTTTGAAACGACAACCGCCGGTCGTTGCCCGATTCCGAAAGGTCTCACCTACCTCTCTCGCCATCAGTACGGTCACCGTGATGGAAGTCGAATATGGCTTTGAGCGCAAGCCTGCCGCCCGAGAGAAGTTCGGTGGGGTCTGGACGGCGCTGCTCGGTGACCTCCACGTGCTGCCCTACGATTCACGTGACGCGGCGTTTACAGCGCGCGTTCGCGCCTACCTCGCAGGGTTGGGCAAACCTATCGGCCCTTTTGACACCCAACTTGCGGGGGTGGCCCTCGCCCGCCACCTGACGCTGGTGACCCACAACACGGCAGAATTCGAGCGCGTTCCCGACCTGACTGTGGAGGATTGGTGGCGGCCTTGATCCTCCATCCACCCTCTCCATGAGGTAGGCCATGCAAACTTTCACGGCGACCATCGGTTGTGAAGGAGAGATCATTCTGCCCCCCGAGCTGTGCGAACGGCTCGGCGTCGGCCAGGGTGACGAGATTGAGTTTGTGTTGGACGACCAAGGCGTCCACCTTCGTCCCAAGCGGCAGGAGGACAACCCCTTCTTGGCGTGGGTCGGTGCCATTCCACTTACGGACGGAGAAACCACCGAGCAATGGCTGCGCGAAACGCGGCATGAGCGACGAAGAACTCTGCATCCTGCGAAGCGGGCCGGGAGCGCGAGTGGTCAGAGTCAGCGAATTGGCCCCGGAACCGGGGATCGAGAGCGACAACTCGCAGCCTCCGGCTGAACCCTTCGTCAATGCCATGTCCGCATTCAAGGAGATGCCCCGCGACGAGGAATTCAAGCTCGACCGCATTCAAGACACGCCACCCGACCCCGACCTCTAGCCTCCCGCCATCCCGCCTACCCCCGCCTCCCCCTTTTGGCCGATGCCCCCGCCCCCGCCCCCCGCGCACACTGGGCTCAGACTTCGGGTGGGGCCTCCGCACGGGAGCGCACCCACAACCCACACGGAGAAAAAGCCCCCACCCGAGTGAAGGTGGGGGTTACTCTAGAGTGCTATTTCAATAGTAAGGAGTGTGGTCAAGCCTTGATATAAGCAACTCCCTAGAAATTCCATACTTTCGTATTATATCTGAAGCAATATCATATTCCCATTGTTGTCCATAAGGAGCAAAGTATATTTTCTGAATCAAATTCTCGATATTGGTGGGAATAGATATACCAATAGAGGCCAAGGGTTCTCTCTCATGACTTTGAAGCAGAGAGTATCTTGGGTCTCTATATAAGCACCTCAACTCATTTTCATGCGAAAAACTGACATCTTTTAAGAAAAACCTTCTGTAGTGGTCCCCCTCAGGAATAGAGAAGACTCCTTGGAGAAAGTTCCCATATTGAACTTTAGATATAATAATATCCTCCTCTACCCCGCCGAAACTTTTTATTAGATCTTCATAAGTGGTTTGTATTGCGAAACTCGTACCAAGACCTGCATACTGCGACCACATAGACGCAGATTCGTCCTCGCTTATATGCCAACAATTAATGTAGGTGTATTTGCGAAGCTCTTGATATGTGCGAGCTATCTCCAAGTGACCACGTTGGATAGCCTCCTTAATTTCACTTTCAGTCCGTTGTTGAGACTGACTCAACATATAACGCAGTGCAGCGAGGACTTGAGGCGGAGTACCTGGCGGCAAACCTTTAGTTTCAAAGCCCTCTATTATTTCTTTGAAAGCATCGTTCGATCTGGCTACAAAATCCATGAAACCCTCAGGCGGTTTCTCTACAATTTTCACCCGTTCAGCAATATTCGCCATTGGGGTTGACCCTTCAAAACGGTCTTGAAACCGGTCAACGCGACGAAAAAAGAGCGTCCTCGTCATAAACATAGAAATTAAAGTGGGCAAATTGATGTAACGCCATACCTTTGTATTTGGCAAAAGTAGTTCCCCGTAACTAGGCTCTGACTTATACACGCTCCATTATAAACCATCCTTTCTTAGGCTGCTTGACGCCTGCCACGCTACTTTTTTTGCGCCCACGCCCACGCCGTCGGCAGCAGCAGGGCGGCGAGGCCGAGTTTCAGGGCGTCGCCGAGGAGGAAGGGCGTGAGGCCCGCGTTCAGGAGGGCCTGACCCTTCAGGCCGGTGGTGGCGCCGAGCCAGGGCAGACCGAAGGCGTAGATCACCACGCTGCCCGCCAGCATGGCGAGGGCGGTGCCGCGCACGGTGCGGTCCAGGGCGTACCGCTCCACCAGCCAGCCGACCAGGGCGGCGGCGAACACGTAGCTCAGCAGGTAGCCGCCCGTGGGCCCCGCGAACTTGGCGAGGCCCGCGCTGCCCCCCGCGAACACGGGCAGGCCCGCCGCCCCGGCGAGGAGGTACGTGGTCAGGCTCGCCGCGCCCCGCTTCCAGCCCAGCGCGGCGCCGACGAGCAGCACGGCGAGCGTCTGGAGGGTGACGGGCACGGGCTTCAGCGGAACCTCGACCTGCGCGACGAGGGCGACGAGGGCCGCGCCGCCGAGGATCAGCAAGAGGTCACGGGTCAGGCCGTGGGCGGGGGCGAGCGTGCGGGAGAGGGTGGGGTAGGCAGATGCGGCTCGGGTCATGGCTGTTCCTCCGGTGAGTGGGGTGGGGTGAGAGTGCCGACAAGCCGAACGTCGCCCGCGTGGACGGTGACGGGGGGGCCGCCGGGCGGACGGATGACGAGGCCCCCCTGCGCGTCGAGGTCCACGGCGGTCCCGGTGATCTCGCCGCGTCCGGTCACGACCCGCACCTCCCGCCCGAGGGTGACGCTTACGCCCCGCCACGCCTCCAGTACGTCAGCAGGCGGCGCGGCGAGCCAGCGTTCCAGCTCGGCGAGGACGCGGGCGAGGAGGGCGGCGCGGGTGACGCCGGGAGCGAATTCGGCGAGATGGGCGGCTCCAGGCGGCGCGGCGGTGACGTTGACGCCGATGCCCAGGACGGCGCGGCGGGCCTCCTCGCCCCGCAGGTCGGCTTCGAGCAGGATGCCCGCGAGTTTGCGGCCATCAGCAGAGAGCAGGTCGTTGGGCCACTTCAGCCCGCCGACGCCGCACGCCGCTTGGAGTGCAACGCCCGCCGCCAGCGGCATGAGAGCGAGGTCGGGGAGGGGCAGGGGACCGTCCAGCAAGACGCTGAAGACCAGCGTCCCGTGCGTCGTGTCCCAGGCCCGCCCCCGTCTTCCCCGCCCGGCGGTCTGCCGTTCCGCAACGACGACTGCGCCGTGCGGAGCGGGGTCCCGCGAATCGTCCGCCCACGCCCGCACCTCGTCCTGCGTGCTGCCGACCGTGCCCACGTAACGCATCGCGCGCCCGAGGGTGCCCGTGACGGTCACAAGCTGCGGTGCGGGCGTGCCCGGCTCCAGCGCGTACCCGCCCCGCGTGGTGACGACGGGCACGCCGTCTTCCGCGAGCCGCCGCACCAGGGTGTTCACCGTGACACGGCCCACGCCCAGACGTGCCCCCAGCACATCCCCCGACTGGGGTTGATCGGTGAGCAGCGGCAACAGGCGGGCGGGCACGTTCAGCACTATGCGGGGAAAGGGTGAACGAAGGCAATGGGCGCTCAGCGCCCGTCAGTGGTCAGTGGGAAGCGGTAAGTGGAAAAAGATGCAGGGAGCAAAGGCTTTCGCCGTTCCATCCCACTCACCACTGACCACTTCCCACTCACCCTTCCAACCGTGACGCTCGCGTCAGGCCCACGTCACCCCTTTTGCTATCCTCCGGGCATGACGATGGTGCGGCAAACCCGGCAGCGGCAGGCGGTGATCGAGGTGCTTCGGGCGTCTCGGGAGCACCCGGACGCGGCCTGGATTCACGGGCAGGTGCGGGGGCGCTTGCCGCACGTCAGCCTGGGGACCGTGTACCGCACGCTCGACGCGCTGGTGCGCGACGGGGTGGTCTTGACCATCGAGCGCGCGGGGCAGGCCACCCGCTACGACTACAGGCACGAGGGCGAGGACCACCACCACGCGGTCTGCCGGGGGTGCGGCGCGATCTTCGACGTGGATGCCGAGGCGATGCCGTGCATCCCGGTAGCGGCCCTCCCGCCCGGCTTCCAGGTCACCGAGGTCAGGCTCGAATTCATGGGCCTGTGCCCCGACTGCACGCCCCAGCCGAACGCTGAGAGCTGAACTCATCTCCCCACCTGCCCCGTCCCTCGCGGCGGGGTTTTCTTGTTCCGCGTCCCCACCGTCCACGACCGGGAAGGTGGACGAAGTACCGTGGCCCTGAACATCCACACCAGGGCAACACCGCGCGAAGGGGGCAGGGCATGGGAGACACCGGGGTCTCGGCGGGGCATGGGCGGAAGGTGGGGCGGGAGGCGTGACGACCCTCGCGGTGGTGCTGGCGGGGCTGCTCGCCCTCTGGGCGCTCGTCCGCGCGGCCCGGCTGGAACGGCGGGCGGACGAGGCCCGTGCAGAGTTGCGGCGGCTGCGGGAGGGACAGGAAGCCTTGCGGGCGGAACTGGCGCAGCTGCGGGGGCCGTCCCCTGAGCCTACCCGGGCCGACCTCGCCGTGACGACACCCATTCCGGCAGAAGACACCGCCCCCCCTCCCCCAGTCTGGCCCGAGGACGTGCCCGCCTCGGTGGGACCTTCCCCGGCCCGGCCACGCGGACCTTCCCTGTGGGACCCTATCTACAGCCGGGCGCGGATCAGCGTGATCGGCGGGGTGCTCGTGCTGGGTGGGCTGGCCTTTACCCTGCGAGAATTGGGGGCACCGGGGTGGACCCGGCTGCTCGCGGTGTTCGCCTTCGGGGCGTTGCTGTACCTGAATGCGCGACGGGTGCCGTGGCCGGTGTCGGGGGCGCTGCGCGGGCTGGGGTACGGGGTGATGGCGCTGGGCCTCGGCAGTGTCGCGCAGGCCCTGCCGGACGCCTGGGGACCGGGCGTGGTGCTGGCGGGGCTGCTCTCGCTCAGCGCCGGGCTGCTGTGGGACGGGCTGCGGCGGGGTGAACCCCTGCTCGGCGCGCTGGCGGTCTTCGGCGCGGGCCTCTCGACCTGGATGCTGACGGACGACCTCGGGCAGGCGTCCATCCCGGCGGCGGGGGCGGTGCTACTGCTCGCGGGGGTGGCCGTCTCACAGGGAAGCGCCCAGGCCCGGGAGGCGCAGGGAGACCCCGCCGAGGAACCGGCGCATCCGCCCCGAACTGCTCTCGCGCTCACCCTGGGGGCCGCCGGGCTCGTGCCAGGGGGCTGGGCCGTCGCGTCGGCGAGCCACGCGGACCCGGCGCTGCTGTTCGAGCGGGAGGGGAGGTTCGCGCAGGAAGTGCTGGCGCTCTCCGGCGGAGCCGTCCCCAGTCTGCTCGCCTGGCTGGCCTTCGGCGTGCTCGCGCTCGCCCCGGCCCTGGCCCTGCTCGGGCGGCGGGAGCGGGGGGAGGTGGGAGGCCCGGTGCCCGCCCTCGCGGCGTGGGCCGTCCTGGGCCCCCAGGTGCTCGTGGCCGCCGCCGTGGGGACGGCGCTCTCGGCCCGGGGACACAAAGACCTCCTCGTCCTGGGACTCGCCCTCGCCCCGCTGGTTCCCCTCGCGCTGGGCGCCCGTCACGCCTGGAAACAAAGGTTGGGCGACTCGGCGGAAGAGGCGGGCGCCTTGCTGGTGGGCACGGTCGCGGGCAGCCTGACCGCCGCCGCCACGGGGGTCGCGGGGGCGGCGGTGCTCGGCCTCCTGGGGGCGAGGACTCAACCCGCCGCCCTGAGCGGGGTCGCGCTCGCCCTGCTCCTCGTGGGCCTGAGCGCCCGCAGCCGGAGCTGGCTGACGGCCGGGGCCCTGGGCCTGGGGCTGAGTGCCCTGTGGGGCGCGAGCGTGTCTGGGATGGGGCTGGACAGTGCCTGGCACGCGGCCCTCCTGGGCGCGGTCCCGGCGGTGGTGGGACTTCTGGGGGCGCTGCGGGTCGCGCGGGACCCCTGGGCGAACGCCCCGCGTCGAGAGATGGCCCCGGAGGCTCCCGGTACGCCTCCCGTTTCTGGGCTCACGGCCCCGCTCCTCGCCGGGGGATGCAGCGTCCTGCTCGTGGCGGCACTTCAACCGGGCGGAGTGGAACTCCTGGCGCCCGCCTCGGCGGCGCTCGCCGGGGGGCTGTGGTGGCGGCGGGCGGGCGGGGAAACGACCGACGCCTTGCGGACGACGATCTTCTGGGCCCTGGCCCCCGGAGCCGCCCTGGGCGCCCTGCTGCTTCTCGTGACGGCGGACGGCGCGGGTGGGGCCACGCTGGCCGCCTGCCTCGTGGCCCTCGTCTCGGCGGGCAGTCTCCTGGGCACAGCGGGGCGGGGTGGGGAGGCGCGCCGGGCCGCCGAACTCACCGGGCTCGTCCTGCTCGCGCTCGCGCTGGGCGTGACCTGCGTGACGTGGCTCCCCGCGCTCGGCGTGCCGGGGGCGCTGGCCCTCGCGGCGGCGCTGACGGTGCCGCTGCGCCTCGTGTGGGGGTGGGGGCGGCTGGACGTGGGGCTCGGCCTGGGCCTGTTCGCCGCGCTCGTGGCGCTGGCGGACGGGGTGTGGAGGGGGACCTCCCCGGTTCCGGCCCCGGGCGTCCTCCTCCTCGGTGTCGTGTGGTCCCTCACCCGCACGGCGGGCGGTCTACGGACATTGAGGGGATTCGTCCAGAGCACCGCCGCGCCCCAGCGGCCCCACGTCCGGGCCCTCTGGTTGGCCGCACTGCTCCTCGTGGGCCTGCTCTCCCTCGGGGCGAGGCTGGACCCGTCGGTGGAGGCCCTGCGGCCCTGGCTGGCTATCTCCAGCCTCGCGGTGCTGGGGGTCGGCCTGTGGGCCTGTGTGGGAACACACCGGGCGGCGCGGCAGGGGACGGACGAAGAGGCCCGTCCCCTCTGGGACACCGGCCTCACGCTCGTCGTGGCGGGGGGGCTCAAGGGAGCCCTGCTCGACGCGCCCGCGATGGAAAACCCCGGCGCGGGGGTGGGCGTCGCCGTGCTCGTCACCGGGCTGAGCCTGCTCGCGGTGGCGATCCTGGCGCCCCGGCCCGGGGGTGGGCGGCCCGGACCCGGGGAGGAGGGCCCCTTTGTCCCCCCGCCCCCGCGCTAGCCTGCCCGCATGATCGCGTCCGCCCGCCGCGCCTGGCCCTCGTCTCCCCTGGCCGCCTTCCTGCTGGGGTGGGGGCTCGGCGTCGGGGTGTTCCTGCTCGTGCGGGCAGCCGGGCTCGCGCTGCTCTCTGGGCCGTGCGAGGGGCGGACCACCCTGGCCCTGCTCGCGCCGCTGCTGCTGGGGCCGGGGGGCCTCGCCTTCACCGCGTCGAACTGGGCGCGGCCCCGGCGGGTGGCCCTGGGGCTGGGGCTGGTGGTGGCGTCCTTCCTCCCGGCGCTGGCGGTGGGGGCGCGGGACATCGGGGTGCTGCGCGGGACCGGGTGCGCGGGCGGCTATGTGGTGGTCACCCCGGCCTCGGGTGGCAAGTCGGTTTCCGAACTCAACGTGCGGGCCGGGAAAACACTCGACTTCACCGCGCGGGTGGGCGGCTACACCCGGCAGACGCACCCCGGCGAGTTCCGGCTGAGCACCCAGAGCAGTGCGCCGGGGATCACCCTCACCCTGCCCGACCGCCAGGCGCAGGCGGGCGAGAGCGTGCCGCTGCGTCTGGCAGTGGCCCCGGGCACGCCGCCGAACACCTACACGGTGGGGGTGCGGGCCACCCAGAAGCGCGGCGGGCAGACGTACACGGCGGACGGCGTGCTGACGGTGAACGTCCTGCGCTGAGGGCAGGGGACTTCCGGGAAGGCCTGGGGGCGGGGGAGCGGGTAGGCTGACTGGTGTGAACGTGGCCGAACTCTCCAGCCTCAGCCTCCAGACCTTCCTCACCATGCTGGTGGTCATGGACCCCGTCGGCCTGGCGCCCATCTTCCTGGGGCTGGCCGGGAACCGCCCGAGCTTCGAGCGGCGGCGGGTGGCGGTCAAGGCGACGCTGGTGGCGGGCGGGATCATCCTCGCCTTCGCGCTGTTCGGGCGGGCGCTGCTGGAGCACCTGGGAATCAGCCTCAGCGCCTTCCGGGTGGCGGGGGGCATCCTGCTCTTTCTCATCGCTCTCGACATGGTGTTCGCCCGCCCCAGCGGCAGCCGCGAGAACCCCGACGAGGAGCGCGAGGCGCAGGACCGCCCCGACATCAGCGTCTTCCCCCTCGCCATCCCGCTCATCGCGGGGCCGGGCACCCTGGCGAGCATCATGATCCTCGCCGGGGACGCCCACGGCAGCGTGCCCCTGCTCGCGGCGGTCTTGTTCGTTACGTTCGGAGTCTTGCTGCTGTGTTACCTCGCGCTGCGCCTGAGCGGTCAGATCGCGCGGGTGATCGGTCTGACGGGCGTGCATGTGGTGACGCGGGTGCTCGGCGTGCTGCTGGGCGCGCTCGCCGTGCAGTACGTGGCGGACGGGGCGCTGGAGTTCGTGCGGGGGGAGGCGGGGCGGGCGCTGGCGGGGCTGGGGGCGCGCGGGTAAGCTCGGTCTTACGGCTTTCTAAGCCACTCGGCGCAACATTCCCTTCACGGCGGCGCTCTAGAATGCGCGGCGTGAACCCCGGAACGAGCGTGACCAGAGAGGAGGCGCGCGGGATGCGCGTGGCGGCGGACCTGAACGCCCCACGTGTCCTTGTCCTGAACGCGTCGTACGAGCCCCTGCACGTGACGAGCGCCAAGCGCGCGATCACGCTCGTCCAGTACGGGGTCGCCGAGGTGCTGGAGGCGAGCGACGACGTGGTGCGCTCCCCGTCCACGGTGCTGCGGGTGCCCAGCGTGATCCGGCTGCGGCGCTACGTCCGCCGCCCGCGCGTCCACCCGGTCCCCTTCAACCGCCGCAACGTCCTCAGGCGCGACACCTTCGCCTGCCAGTACTGCGGGGCGCCGGAAGACCTCACCCTCGACCACGTCCTGCCCCGCTCGCGCGGCGGGCGCCACGGCTGGGAGAACGTGGTCACCGCCTGCCGGGGCTGCAACCAGCGCAAGGGCAACCGCACCCCCGACGAGGCCGGAATGCCGCTGCGCACCCGCCCCCGCGCCCCCACCTTCGGCGTGTACGCCCACGGCCAGTTCGCCCACTGGCAAGACGAGTGGGCCAAGTACATCCACGACCGGGGCTGAGCCTGTGGGACGCAGAAGGGGCGGGCGGGAAGAGGTGCCCGCCCCTCTTTTCATGCCGCTCACCCCCTAGACTGCGGCATGAACCGCGAGCAGGCCTACGCCCTGATGCTGGAACACACCCCCTCCGAATCCCTGCGGCGACACATGCTCAACGTGGAGGCCGCGATGCGCTGGTACGCCCGCCACTGGGGCGAGGACGAGGACCTCTACGCGGTGACGGGCCTGCTCCACGACTTCGACTACGAGGCGCACCCGGGGGAGCATCCGACCTGGGGCGTCGCCTTCCTGCGTGACCACACCGACACGCCGCCCGAGGTTCTGGAGGCGATCCTGGGTCACGCGACGTACACCGGCACCCCGCGCGAGACACGGCTGGCGAAAACCCTCTTCGCCGTGGACGAACTCACCGGGCTGGTGCAGGCGGCGGCCCTGATCCGCCCCGACAGGGACGTGCGGGCGGTCGAACTGAGCAGTCTGAAAAAGAGGTTCCGCAACCGCGCCTTCGCGGCGGGCGTCAACCGCGAGGAGGTGGAACAGGGGGCGCGGGAACTCGGCGTGGACCTGGACACTCACCTCGGCAACGTCCTGCGGGCGGTGCAGGAACTGGGGCCGGACGTGGCGTCCGCGAGTTCCGGAGCGGAAGTGACGCCCTGAGCGTCTAAAGAACTTATGGAGGCGGGGCTCAGCCGCACCCGGGGTGGGTCCCTCAGCATGTGGTGCACTGCAAGGCGGCTGCGCAAGCTGCCTCCCGGACGGTACACCCAAGGAGACTTCCATGAACAAGACCCTGCTGACGCTCACCCTGATCTTCGCTGCCCCCACCGCCCTCGCCGCCGCGCCGAACCCCACCTACGTGCAGGTGCAGGACACGAGCACCTCGACCGGCACCGACGCGGGAGACGGCGCCGCCGAGCAGGCGGGCGAGGCCGTGGACAATGCCGCCTCCGCTGCGGGCGACGCGGTTCAAGACGCCGCCGCCGCGACGGGCACGGCCGTGGACAACGCGACGGACGCAGCAGGCAACGCCGTGGACAACGCCACCGAGAGCGTGAGCAACGCGGTGGATCCCAACGGCGACGGTGTGGTCGACACCAACAACAACGGCACGGCCGACACCCGCGAGTTCCCCTGGGGCCTGCTCGGGTTGCTGGGCCTCCTCGGGCTGGCGGGCCGCAACCGTCGCCCCGAGCGCGTCGTGACCACGACCACGACGGCCGGCACGAGCTACACCGGCACCAGCGACCGCCGCTGACGCCCCCCGTTCAGCTCCGTTCAAAACTGTCCCCCGGCCTCTGGCGGTCGGGGGACATCTCTTTGCCCTGAGGGCACGGCGGGGGAGCGGTGACCACCCTACGCGCGGGGCGGGAAGCGCACGAAGGTCATCCAGAAGTCCTCGAAGGCGCGAATGGCATTCAGGAAGTTCTCGAAGCCGACCGGCTTGACCACGTAACCGCTCGCGTGCTGCGCGTAGGAGTTGCGCACGTCCTCCTCCGCCTGGCTGGTGGTGAGCATCACGACCGGGATGCTGCCGAGAGCAGGGTCCGCCTTGATCTCGCCGAGCACCTCCAACCCGTTCTTGCGCGGCATGTTGATGTCGAGCAAGATCACGTCGGGGCGCGGGGAGGAGGCGTACTCGCCCTCGCGGCGCAGGAAGCGCAGGGCCTCGACCCCGTCGCGCACGACATGCACCTGGTTGGGCACCCGCGCGCCCTCGAAGGCCTCCTGGGTCAGCAGCACGTCGGGCTCGCTGTCCTCCACCAGCAGGATTTCGATTCTGGGCCGGGCGGGGGGACCGGCCTCGGCCGCATGCGGGGAGGTCACGTGCGACCCCCGGCACAAAACAGGACGGCTGGCGACCCTCCGGCACGGTTCTCCGCGCTTCCCCCGGGACGCCGCCTGCCCCCAAACATCGTCAACACGGCTTCATGATACTCAGGAACGATGACACTGCCGTCACCAGGCACACGAATGTGAAGTTCCAGACGTCCGCGCGGGGCGTCCCCTTACCCGCGCAGGGCATACCCGACGCCGCGCACGGTCCGCAGCAGGCCGTAGCCGTCGAGGTCGCGCAGCTTGGCGCGCAGGTTCGCCATATGCACGTCCACCACGTTGCTGCCCTCGGGCAGGCGGCCCTGCCAGATCTCCTGACCGATCTCCTGCCGGGAGTAGACCCGGCCCGGCTGGCGGATCAGCAGGGCGAGGATGTCGAACTCCTTGGGCGAGAGCCGCAACTCCTCGCCCTTGTAGGTCACCAACCTCTTTTGCGGGTCGAGGGTGAGGTCCCCCATGCTCAGGCTCTCGGTGGTGCGCTGGCGAAGCTGGACCTTGACGCGGGCGAGAAGCTCGTCGGGGTGGAAGGGCTTGATCAGGTAGTCGTCGGCCCCGAGCCCGAGGAGCCGGACCTTCTCGTCCACGGTGTCGCGGGCGGTCAGGACGATGATGGGCACGGCGCTGTTCTTGCGCAGCCGCTGGACCACGTCGCCGCCGTCGAAGTCGGGCAGGCCGAGGTCGAGCAGGATCAGGTCGGGATGATCCTCGCGGGCCCTGATCAACCCGTTCATGGCGGAGTCGGCATGTTCGACCCCGTACCCGGCGTCGTTCAGGTCCATCCGCAGCACGTTGGCGATGTCGAGGTCGTCCTCGATCACGAGAATCCGTTGGGCGCTCACGCGTTCATGATACCCGCCTTCACCCGCACTTCACGCCACAGACGCGCAGGCCCCAAGGTTGGGGCAGGAAAACGCCCTGCTGGAGCGTCTTCCCGGCGGCCTCTTTCCCCAGGCGTGTCGCTTTCGCGGGTCTCCCCAATCGTTCCTCGGGGGCAGCGGCGGCGCGGACCCCTGTGCTAGGCTGTGCCCACTGCGCCGTGGCTCCCTGCGAGCTGGGCGACACAATCCGTCTTTCCCGGGCCGCGCCCTCCCGCGTGGCCGCATCATTCAAAACCGCACCCGCCCCCTTTTCCCAACGGAACTTCCCAGCGGAACATCCTCCCCAACGAAGAAGGGCCCGACCAGGGGCAGGAGGCGACCGTGCGCCGGAGCATAGACCCACATGACCAACCCAGAGAAAACCTCCCGGAATCCCCAGCCCGGGCCTGAACAGGGTGAGACCCACCTCGAAGTCATCCCGCTCGGCGGCATGGGTGAGATCGGCAAGAACATCTTCGCGTACCGCTACGACGACGAGATCATGGTGGTGGACGGCGGCCTCGCTTTCCCCGACGCGCACCAGATGGGCATCGACCTGATCATCCCGCGCATCGACTACCTCCAGCAGAACGCCGCGCTGATCAAGGGCTGGATTCTGACCCACGGCCACGAGGACCACATCGGCGGCCTGCCGTACATCCTCCCCCGGCTGCCGCGCGTGCCCGTGTACGGCGCCCCCCTCACCCTCGGCCTCGTGCGCGAGAAGCTCGCCGAGTTCGGGGTCAAGGACGGCGACGTGGACCTGCGCGAGGTGGGCCTGAACGACAAGGTCCGCATCGGCAAGCACTTCCACGTCGAATTCATCCGTATGACCCACTCGATCCCCGACAACGCGGGGTACATCCTGACCACCCCCGTCGGTCGGGTGCTCCACACCGGCGACTTCAAGCTCGACGAGCACCCGAGCGACGGCCTGCTCAGCGACCTGCCGCGCATCGAGCAGGCGGGCAAAGACGGCGTCCTCCTCCTCATCAGCGACTCCACCAACGCCGAGCGCCCGGGCCGCACGCCGAGCGAGGCCGAGGTGGCGAAGAACATCGAGGAAGTCATCGCGAACTGCCGGGGCCGGGTCTTCCTGACGACCTTCGCCTCGCAGGTCAACCGCATCCAGAACATCCTCCACATCGCCCACCGCCAGGGCCGCCGGGTGGTCATGGAGGGACGTTCGATGCTGAAGTACGCCCAGGTCGCCCAGGCCCTCGGCCACCTGGAGACGCCCGACCCCTTCCTCACGAACGAGGAGGTCGGCGAGCTTCAGGACCAGCAGGTCTTGTACCTCTGCACCGGCTCGCAGGGCCAGCCCATGAGCGTGCTGTCGCGCCTCGCCTTCGGCACCCACGCCAAGATCGCGCTGCGGCGGGGCGACTCGGTGATCCTGAGCAGCAACCCGATCCCCGGCAACGAGGAGGCCGTCAACCTCGTCATCAACCGCCTGTACGAGATCGGGGTGGACGTGTACTACCCACCGACCTACCGGGTCCACGCCTCCGGGCACGGCTCACAGGAGGAGCTGGCGACCATCCTCAACCTCTCTCGGCCCAAGTTCTTCCTGCCCTGGCACGGCGAGCCCCGCCACCAGATCAACCACGCGCGGCTGGCGCAGACCCTCCCCCGCCCGCCCAAGCGCACCCTGATCGCCAAGAACGGGGACGTGGTGCGGCTCGGGCCGGACGAGTTCAAGGTCACGGGCACCGTGCCTGCGGGCGCCGTGTACGTGGACGGCCTGGGCGTGGGCGACATCAGCGACGAGATTTTGCTCGACCGGGTGAGCATGAGCCAGGAGGGCATCCTGATCATGACCGCCGTGCTGCACCCCTCCCCCCACGTCGAGATCGTCTCGCGCGGCTTCGTGCGCGCCAACCGCGACCTCGACAACCAGATCCGCAAGGTCGCCCTGGAGGCCATCGAGGGCGGCGTGCGCGAGAAGAAGCGGCTGGAGGACGTGAGAGACGACATGTACGGCGCGGTGCGGCGCTTCGTCCGCAAGGTGACGGGCCGCAACCCGGTCCTGATCCCGATGATCGTGGACTGAGCAGGACAGAGAGGAGGGGCCGGGGTGAGGGAAGCTCCGGCCCTCTGCTTTTGGCCTGGTGGACGGGCTCTTTACTCCTCTGCTGCGCAGCTCTGCGAGTCCCCCTTGAGGGGGGAGGCCGGGAGGGGGTGAACCGCAGACGACCTGCGGCGCAGCGGGAAGAGGGCTGCCTGGACATTCCAACTGGCCTTGGGACGCTATGCCTGCCCACCCCCTCCTAACCTCCCCCCTCAAGGGGGAGGAACTTTTGGTGCTCACCTCTCCAAGACCGTTCAGCCGCCCCCCAGCACAGCCCCCCTCTCCCCCCAGCGCAGCCTTGCCTACCTTCCACCGGCAACCCCGTGCGATAATGCCGCCCATGAGCGTGATCCCGTATGTGATCGAGCAGACCGGTCGGGGCGAGCGGATGTACGACATCTACTCGCGCCTCCTCAAGGACCGGATCATCTTTGTGGGCACGCCCATCGACTCCCTGATGGCGAACACCATCGTGGCGCAGCTGCTGCTGCTGGATGGTCAGAACCCCGAGCAGGAAATCCAGATGTACATCAACTGCCCGGGTGGCGAGGTGTACGCGGGACTGGCGATCTACGACACCATGCGCTACATCAAAGCGCCGGTCTCGACCATCTGCGTCGGGATCGCCATGAGCATGGGCTCGGTGCTGCTCATGGCGGGGGATAAGGGTCGGCGGCAGGCGCTTCCGAACAGCCGGATCATGATCCACCAGGGCTCGGCGGGCTTCCGGGGCAACACGCCGGATCTGGAAGTGCAGGCCAAAGAGGTGCTGCACCTGCGTGACAAGCTGGTCGAGATTTACCACCGCCACACCGATCTCCCGCACGAGAAGCTGCTGCGCGACATGGAACGCGACTACTTCATGTCGCCAGGTGAAGCCCAGAAGTACGGCCTGATCGACACGGTGATCGAGCACACCCGCGTGACCGAGGGCGCCCTGTGACGGGCCGCAGCGTGGGCGGGGACCGCTGCTCCTTCTGCGGACGGCAGCACCCCCAGATCGCGCAACTGATCGAGGCGCCGGGCCGCGCCGCCTTCATCTGCAACGAGTGCACCGAGCGGGCCCACGAACTCGTCAAGCAGAACAAGACCAAGGGGAGCGAGTTCAGCCTCGAGGAGCTGCCGAGCCCCAAGGAGATCAAGGCGTACCTCGACGAGTTCGTGATCGGGCAGGACGAGGCGAAAAAGGCGCTGGCGGTCGCGGTCGTCAGCCACTACCAGCGCCTCGCGCACCCCGACGTGAACCTCCAGAAGAGCAACATCTTGCTCATCGGGCCGACGGGGACGGGCAAGACGCTGCTCGCTGCCAGCCTCGCGGAGATGCTGGAGGTTCCCTTCGCCATCGCGGACGCGACCACGCTCACCGAGGCGGGGTACGTCGGCGACGACGTGGAGAACGTGATCGTGCGTCTCTTGCAGGCCGCCGAGTACGACGTGGCCGCCGCCGAGCGCGGGATCATCTACATCGACGAGATCGACAAGATCGCGCGCAAGTCGGAGGGCACGTCGATCACCCGTGACGTGTCGGGCGAGGGCGTGCAGCAGGCCCTCCTCAAGATCATCGAGGGCACGGTCGCGCAGGTGCCTCCGCAGGGGGGCCGCAAGCACCCGCAGCAGGAACTCGTGCAGGTGAACACGAAGAACATCCTGTTCATCGTGGGCGGCGCCTTCGAGAGCATGAGCGAGATTGCCCGCGCCCGCACGAACGTCCGCGCGGTGGGCTTCGGCGCCGAGCACAAGGGCGAGGAAAAAGAAGAGCTGCGCTTCCTGCCCGAAGACCTCGTGAAGTTCGGCCTGATTCCCGAGTTCGTGGGCCGTCTGCCGCTCGTCGTGCAGCTTCAGGACCTCGACGAGGACGCGCTCGTGCGCATCCTCACCGAGCCGCAGGGCGCCATCGTCAAGCAGTACCAGGCCCTCTTCGGTTTTCAGGACGTGGACCTCAGCTTCACCGAGGCAGCGCTGCGGGAGGTCGCCCACCGTGCCAAGGAGCGCAAGACGGGAGCGCGCGGGCTGCGGGCGGTGCTGGAAAAGGCGATGACCGACCTGCTCTTCGAGCTGCCCCTCGAGGGGCTGCGCGAGTTGCGTTTCGACGCGGGGAACATCGACCACCCGTTAAGCCTGATTGAGTCTAAGGGACTCAAGAAGTCTGCTTAAAAGCGAGATAGGTTACAGCCACCTCCCGCCCACGTCCTTACAATTGGGGACATCGTGGGCGGGGTGTCTTTTCCTGAAGGTCACGCCAGCGGTGGATGTGACCTCAGGCGGGCACCCCGCGTTGAACTCACCTCTTCCCGGGCTTTGCAGCCCGGTGCCAAGGAGCAAGCATGATCTGGGAACTTCCCGTAGTTGCGCTCAGAAACATCGTGATCCTGCCCGGCATCACCATGAACGTCGATGTGGGGCGTCCCAAGAGCAAGCGTGCCGTGGACGAGGCGCAGGCTTCGGATCGCCGCGTCCTGCTGCTGACCCAGCGTGACGCCCGCACCGACGACCCTACCCGCGCCGAGCTGTACGACATGGGCGTGCTGGCCGTCGTCAAGCAGGTCGTGCGGATGCCCGACAACACCTATCAGGTGCTCGTGGAGGCCCAGGAGCGCGCCCAGGTGACGGGCGAGGTGCCTGCCGCCTACCTGCGGGTGCGCGCCGAGACAATTCCCGCCGCCGAGGCCCTGGGCGAGCTGGAGGCGCGCGAGGTGCAGGTGATCGCGGGCGAGGTCAAGTCGGCCTTCGAGGAATACCAGCGCCAGAACAAGAACCTGCGGCTGGACAACTACCAGCTCGAGGGGCTGAAGAACCTCAACGACCCCGGCGCCCTGGCCGATTCTGTCGCGCACCACGCCACCTGGACGCCCGAGGAGAAGCAGGAGGTCCTCTCGGCGGCCTCGGCGCGTGCCCGGCTGGAGGCGGTGCTGAAGTTCCTGACGCGCGACAGCGAACGCTTCAATATGGACAAGAAGATCGCGGGGCGCGTCAAGGAGCAGATGGACGCCAACCAGCGCGAGTACTACCTGCGCGAGCAGATGAAGGCGATCTCCAAGGAACTCGGCGGCGGCGAGGACGGACCCGCCGAGGTCGAGGCCCTGCGCGAGAAGATCGAGGCCGCCGGGATGCCCGAGTCGGTCAAGGACAAGGCCCTCAAGGAACTCGCCCGCCTGGAGCGCACGCCCGGCGGCAGCCCCGAGAGCACGGTCGTCCGCAACTACATCGACTGGCTGACCGACGTGCCGTGGAGCAAGCGCGACGAGGAAATCCTCGACATCGCCCGCACGCGCGACATCCTCGACGCCGACCACTACGCGCTGGGTGACGTGAAGGACCGCATCCTGGAGTTCCTGGCCGTGCGGCAACTGACGCACAAGGACGGCGAGACCGAGGAGCAGCGCAGGGAGCGCACCGCCGAGGAGCGCATCGAGGACGGCGAGCTGCGCGCCCCGATCCTGTGCCTGGTGGGCCCTCCCGGCGTCGGCAAGACCTCGCTGGGCAAGAGCGTGGCCCGCAGCCTGAACCGCAAGTTCGTCCGCATGGCGCTGGGCGGCGTGCGTGACGAGGCCGAGATTCGCGGCCACCGCCGCACGTACATCGGCTCGATGCCCGGCCGGATCATCCAGGCGATGAAGTCGGCGGGTGTGACGAACCCGATCATCCTGCTCGACGAGATCGACAAGATGAGCAGTGACTGGCGCGGCGACCCCTCCAGCGCGATGCTGGAAGTCCTCGACCCCGAGCAGAACCACACCTTCCAGGACCACTACCTCGAAGTGCCCTACGACCTCTCGCAGGTCATGTTCATCACGACCGCGAACACCCTCCAGACGATCCCCCGGCCGCTGCTCGACCGCATGGAGGTCATCCAGATTCCGGGTTACACCCAGCCCGAGAAGGTGGAGATCGCCAAGCGGTACCGGGTGCCCCGGCAGCTCAAGAGCCACGGCCTGACGGGTAAGCTGGAGATCACCGACGCCGCGCTGAACCGGATCGTGGAGGAGTACACCGCCGAGAGCGGCGTGCGCAACCTCGACCGCCAGATCAGCAAGCTGACCCGCAAGGCGGCGCGCGAGCTGCTGGAAAAGCCCTGGGAGGGCCTGCGCGTCTTGGACGCCGCCGATGTTCCCGCTTACCTGGGGGTGCCGCTGCACCGCCCGGACAAGATGGAGAAAGAACCCCAGGTCGGCGTCGCGCAGGGCTTGGCGTGGACGAGCGTGGGCGGCACGATGCTGGTAGTCGAGGCCCTCGCCACACCCGGCACTGGCAAGATCAGCATGACGGGCTCGCTGGGGGACGTGATGAAGGAGAGCGTCTCGGCGGCCGTCGCCTACCTGCGGGCGCACGCCCACGAGTACGGCGCGGACCCCGAGTTCCACAAGAAGCTCGACCTGCACGTGCACTTCCCCGACGGCGCGACGCCCAAGGACGGCCCCAGCGCGGGCATCACGATTGCGACCGCCGTCATCAGTGCCGTTACCGGGCGCCCCGCCCGCATGGACGTGGCGATGACGGGCGAGATCAGCCTGCGTGGCCGTGTGCTCCCCATCGGCGGACTCAAGGAGAAGCTGCTCGCGGCGCACCAGGGCGGCATCCGGGAAGTTATCTTCCCCAAGGACAACGAGCCCAACCTCCAGGAAGTGCCCGAGAGCATTCGCGGTGAGCTGCGCATCCACACCGCCGAGCGCGTGGGCGAGGTGCTCGACCTCGTGCTCCTGCCCGCCCCCGAGACCGAGCAGCCCGCCACGATTCCGCCCACCCAGGGCCGGGACGTGACGCAGCCGGGAGCGTAAGGGAAGCGGTCAGCTCTCAGCAGTCAACGATCAGCAAAAGAAGGAACGCCCCCAAGTCAACGGGGGCGTTTCTCTTTTTGGTCAGTGGCCGCTCGTCGCCTTGAGGCCCACGATGGCGACGACCATCAGGGCGAGGAAGACGAGGCGGGAGAGGGTGGCGGGCTCCTTGAAGAGGACGATGCCGAGGACGGCGGCACCCACCGCGCCGATGCCAACCCAGACGCCGTAGGCCGTGCCGATGGGCAGAGTCCTGGCCGCGAGGCCGAGCAGGCCGATACTGCCGACCATGCTGGCGACGGTCAGCACCGTGGGCAGGGGGCGGGTGAAGCCCTCCGTGTACTTGAGGCCGACAGCCCAGCCGACTTCGAGCAGCCCCGCGACGACGAGCAGAATCCAGGCCATGACGTGACACCTCCCCCGTGTCCGCGCCGTCTTGTCGTGACCGGGTACGGCGGTGCTCTCGTCCGGAGTTCCGCCCCTCGGGGCGACTGGGAAGCAGTTTAGCGGAGGGGTGTCAGCAGAACGCGAGCGGTGTGTAAACGGGCCCTTACACTCCGTTCCTAGCGGCTGTAGACCCGGTAGCGGGCGGTGATGTCGTAGGTCACGCAGGGGGCCTCGCCCGCCCGCACCGGGGCCACGCAGACGGTCAGCTTGCCGCCGACGCCTACGGTGTCGGGCCGGTCCTGCGCGGCCACGTCGCTCAGCTTGCCCAGGCGCCCGGTGAGTTCGACGGCCTCGTAGCTCCCAGAACTCACGGCGCGGTGCATGGGGTCGTCTCCGGGGTTCACCAGGGGCGAGAGGGGGAGCCAGCGGCCCTTGCCCCGGTTGTCCCTGGCGTACAGGGACGCCGAGACACGCGGGATGAAGTAGAAGGTGCGGGCGCCGGGCCAGCGTTCCTTGAGGGCGAGAGGGAGCCGGACGGTGCAGCTCGGGTAGGTCTCGTCCAGCAGCAGGAAGTTCACGCGCGGCGTCTTGAAGTAGGTGTCGGCGCAGGTCAGGGAAACTCTCTCACGGGGGACGCGGACGGTCCGGGCAGTCTGGGCCTGGACCAGACCAAACACACTGAGGGCGAGCAGGGCAAGGCGTCGCTTCATGGGCTGTCCTCCTGAATGAGTTCGACCTGAACGGTCCCGTCGGCGGCGGTGAAACTGCAACTGAAGTCGGTCGGCCCGTGGCCGGGCCAGGAGACCCACCCGTCCCAGCGTTTGCCGTCGGCGCTCGCGCTGAATTGCCCGGCGGCCTCACGCCCCTCGGGGTAACGCAGGTCGGCCTGACCGAGCCGCGCCCCCACCTCGGCCCGGCAGCGGTCCATCAGCGCGGAGTTGGAGATACCGCCTGTGGTGTCGTCGTTCACAGCGGGGACCGGGCGCAGGAACACCACCGCCGCGATGACGGGGAGGAAGGGCAGCGCCCAGCGGACGGGGAGCCACCAAGGTGACTTCGGCGGACGGAGTGCGGCCCGCACCTCCCGGCGGTAGGCGTGCCGGGCCAGTTGATGACGGGCGCGTTCTTCCCTCTCTTCCAGGGCGCGGGCGGCGGCGAGTTCCTCGGTCTCGATCCGCCTCCTCTCCTCGTCACTCAACATACTCAACAGAGTGACCCGCTCAGGGGAGTACCGTCATCCTTCCAAAGAAGGAGGCGGAGGGCCGACGCGTGCCAGCCCTCCGCCATTTCCTGTTTGTCGCTACACGCCCAGGTACGCGCTCCTCACCCGGTCGTCGCCCAGCAACTCGCCCTGACTCCCCTGGAGCGAGACGCGACCACCTTCGAGCACGTAGCCCCGGTGCGCGATGCCGAGCGCGGCAAAGGCGTTCTGCTCGGCGAGGAGGACGCTCACGCCCGCCTGATTCACCCGCTGCACCGCTCCGAACACCTGCTCCACCACGAGGGGCGCGAGGCCGAGGGACGGTTCATCGAGGAGGAGGAGTTGCGGGCGGGCCATCAGCGAGCGGGCGATGGCGACCATCTGCTGCTGCCCGCCCGAGAGGCTCCCGGCGGGGGCGGCGCGCTTCTCGACGAGGGCGGGAAAGAGGGCATAGACCCGCTCCAGTTCCCGCGCGGTCCCCGTCCCGTCCCGGCGGTGGACGAAGGCCCCCAGCCGCAGGTTCTTCTCGACGCTGAGGTCGGGGAAGAGGAGGCGGCCCTCCGGGCACTGGGCGACCCCGTGCGCGACGTTGTGCTCGGGTTTGCCCCCCGTCAGCGGCATCCCGTTCCAGGTCGCCGTGCCGCCCGACGGGCGTTGCAGGCCGCTCAGGGTGCGAAATAAGGTGCTCTTGCCCGCTCCGTTCGCCCCCAGCAGGACGACGATCTCGCCGGGATTTACCGTCAGGTTGACCGCGTGCAGGGCGGTGAAGTGCCCGTATTTGACGCTCAGGTCACGGACCTCAAGCACGGGGGGCCCCCGTGGTGGTCGCCGTGATCGTCTGCCCCATCTGCCCGCCGTGCGCGTGGCCGCCCAGGTACGCCTCGATGACGGCGGGATCGCGGCTGACCTCCCCCGGGGTGCCCTGCGCGATCTTCTGGCCGTGGTGGAGCACCACGATCCCGTCCGCGAGGCCCATCACCAGGCTCATCTTGTGCTCCACGAGGGCGACGGTCAGGCCGCCCGAGACGAGTTCGCGGATCAGCGCCATCAGGTTCACGGTTTCCTCGGGGTTCATCCCGGCGGCGGGCTCGTCGAGGAGGAGGAGTTTGGGATCGCTCGACAGCGCCATCGCTATGCCGACGCGCTTCTGGCCCTCCTGGGTCAGTGCCCCGGCGGGCCGTCCGGCCTGCGCGGCGAGGCCCACCCGTTCCAGGGCCCGCAGCGCCCCGGCGCGGCTCTCCTCCTCGTCGCGGCGCTCGCGGCCCGTGCGCAGCAGGGCGTCGAGGAGCCCGGCGCGGGTGCGGACCCGGTGCCCGATCATCGCGTTGTCGAGGACGCTGAGTTCCTTGTAGATCGTCGTGGTCTGGAAGGTGCGGGCGATGCCGCGCGAGACGACCTCGTGCGTCCTCAGGCGGGTGATGTCCTCACCCTGAAAGCGGATGCGGCCCGAGGTCGGTTTGTAAAAACCCGAGATCAGGTTGAAGAAGGTGCTCTTCCCCGCCCCGTTCGGCCCGATGATCGCGGTGATGTGCCCCGCCGGGATGGTCGCCGTCACGTCCCGCACGGCGTGGAGACCCCCGAAGCGGATGCCGAGGTCCTGAACCTCAAGCATGATCCACCGCCCTCTCGGTGCGGGCCTGCACCCGGCGCGCACTCCACCGGTCCCACAGCCCGGCCAGCCCCTGCGGCGCGAACAACACGAGCAGGACGAGCAGCGGCCCGAACACGATGTACTGGTAGTCCTGGAGGCCCTTCATGAATTGCAGCGCCACGTAGATCAGCGCCGTGCCGAGCAGTGGGCCCGCGAGCGTTCCCACCCCACCGACAAGCAGGTACAGCAGGATCGTGAAGGTCGTGGTCGGCCCGGTCACGCCCGAACCCAGGAACCCCACGTAGGCCGCGTACACGCCGCCCGCGAAGCCCGCGATGGCCGTCGAGAGCATCAACGCGCGCAGCTTGTGGGTGAAGACATCGATTCCCGCGCTGCGGGCAAGGTCTTCCCCGCCCCGGATGGCGACGAGCGAGCGCCCGAAGACGCTGCCCCGCGCCCGCGCCACGATCAAGACCGTCAGCGCCAGCGCCGCGAGCGCCACGTAGTAGAAGTTCGCCGACTTCGAGAAGTCGATCCCGAAGAGGGAGGAGGCGGGCGGCACCCCGTTCAGGCCGTCGTTGCCGCCCGTCAGGTCGTCCCACTTGTTGATGATCAGGGCGATGATGACGCCCACGCCGAGCGTGAAGATGGCGAAGGCGTCCCCCTTCGTGCGGAAGGCGACGAGGCCGAGCAGGAGCCCGCCGAGCGCGGAGACGATCACGGCGGCGGGCCACGCCAGCCAGAAGTTCCACCCCTGCTTCAGCGTCAGGATGCCCACCGTGTACGCCCCGATGCCGAAGAAGCCCGCGTGCGCCAGCGGCAGTTGCCCGGTGTACCCCAGCATCACGTTCAGGCCGTAGGCGAGCATCGCCCAGATCATCGTGTTGATCGCCACGTCGAGGACGTACCCGCCGGGCCTGAAGAGGGGCAGCAGCGCCGCCAGCGCGAAGACGGCGACCCAGCCCCAGAGGCCGAGGTGGAGACGGGGCCGGGTCACGTCCCCCTCCGGAACAGCCCCTCGGGCCGGATCGCCAGCACGAACACGAGGGCCGCGAAGCCGATCACGTCCGCGAAGTCGAGGTTGATGTAAAAGCCCCCGAAGACCTCCGCGAAGGCGAGCAGGAAGGCCCCCACGATGGCCCCCGGCACGCTCCCCATCCCGCCCAGGATGATGATGGCGAAGACCTTGAGGTTCATCACCTCGCCCATGCTGGGGGCGACCGAGATGATGGGCGCGATCAATGCGGCGGCGGCGGCGGCCAGGGCCCCCGAGATGGCGAAGGTGAGCATCCCGACCCTATTCACGTTGATCCCGACGAGCCGGGCGCCCTCGCGGTTCTGGCTCATCGCCTCGATGGTCGCTCCCGTCAGGGTGCGTTTGAGGAAGAAGTTCAGCCCCAGCATCACGAGGAAGGAAGCCAGGATCACGAGGAGGCGCTGCCAGGTGATGATCACGCCGCCTGCGTTCAGGATGCCCGGCACCGGCTCGGCGATCTGCTTGAAGTCGGGACCCCAGATGAGTTGCACGGCGGCCTCCAGGAAGAACAGCACCCCGATGGCGGCGATCATCGCGTGGACGTGGGGGGCGTTTCTCAGCGGATAGAACACCAGCCGCTCCAGCACCGCCGCGAGCACGGCTACCCCCACCGCCGCGAGGAGCAGGGCGGGGACGTAGCCGACCCCCAGCCCGGTGAGGATCGCGTAGGTGAAGTACGCGCCGAGCATGTACAGGCCGCCGTGCGCGAAGTTGGGCACCCGCATCACGCCGTAGACGAGGGTCAGGCCCAGCGCGACGAGGGCGTACACGCCGCCCAGCGCGAGCGCGTTGAAGAGTTGTTGCAGGAAGAGGGTCAAGGCTTTGGCTCCCGGTCAGAGGGGACCGCGCCCCTCGTGGTGACGGGACGCGGTGGCGGGGTCGCTGAGGTCAGGTCCTTCCGGGGGCCTTACTTGTAGACCTTGTTCACGCGCAGGCGGCTATACTTGCCGTCCTTCACGCTGGCGATCAGGAACTCGGCGTCCACGTGCCCGCCGGGGGTCACGCCCGTCAGCTTGTAGACCGTCTTGTTCTGCGGCAGGGCCTTGGCGGCGGCGTTGAGCTGCGCCCGGATGGCCTGCGGGTCGTCGGTGGTGCCCGCGAGTTCCATCGCCTTGGCGATCACGTTCATGCCCATGTAGTTCAGGGCCGCCTCGCTGGTGGGAATCTTCTTGTAGGCGCGCTGGTACTGGTTCACGAAGACCTGGGTGCCCGGGAACTCCTTGGTGGGCAGCACGCCGACCGAGCCGTCGAGGTAGGCGCGCGGCACCACGGTGTCCATCTGCTCGAACTTCGCCTGGTCCATCACGATGAAGCCGCCCTTGAAGCCCTGCTCGCGCGCCGCCTTGATCACGAGCGCGGTGGGCTGCGAGGGCCCGCCGATGAACAGCACGTCGGGCTTCTCCGCCAGAGCCTTGGTCACGGCGCTGGAGTAGTCCACCGTGGTGGCGTAGTCCACCCCGTTGTTCGCGCCGACGGTGCCGCCCTGCTTCTTCCACTCCTCGGTCACCGCCTCGGCCCACTGCTTGCCGTAGGCGCTCGTCGTGCCCACCATGCCCAGCTTCTTGCCAAACGCCTTCATCTGGGTGCTCACGAAGGGCTGGAGGTAGTTGTCGTATCTGGGCGGCAGCATGAAGGTCATGGGGTTGTTGGCCGCCAGGATCTTCGGCTCGCTGGAGTACGCGACCAGCAGGAAGTTGGGGTCGCGCGTCGTCAGCGGCTGAACCGTCAGGATGCCGCCCGCGTGGGGCACGAACACCACGTTGATCCCCTGCGAGGTCAAGCGCCGCACGTTCGTCGCCGTCTCGTTGGGCAGGTAGCGGTCGTCCAGGCTGACCAGCTTGAAGGTCACCTTCTCGCCCTTCACGTTGACGCCGCCCGCGCGGTTGAGTTCACCTATCGCCATCTCGATGCCGCTCTGCACGTCCTTGCCGTAGAAGGCCGCGCCGCCGGAGAGAGGACCGCTGTAGCCGATGTTCACGACCTTGTCGGCCAGGGCCGAGCCCATGCCGAGGGCGAGCAGGAGGGGAAGGAGGGTGCGGGTGTGCTTCATAGGGGACCTCCGGCGTGGGGCACGGCACGGGATGCCCGGAGGCAACGGGAAAACGTGCGGCCCTGAACGCAGTTCAAGTTATGTGTGCCCGTCATGCTGGCACGGGTAGGGGGGGGTGTCAATTCCCCTGCCCCCATTTCACGCCTGCCCTGGAAGCGGTTCAGAGAGGAGACGACCGCACTCTCCTCGTCCTCTCCCCTCAGTCCCGCGCGTCCGCCGCCTTGCGCAGCGGCAGGTACTTCGGCACCCACGAGCGGCGACGCACGAAAGCCTCCAGCTCGTCGTCGGTCAGGTTGCGGATGCGACGTTCGGCACACACGCCCTCGTCGATGGCGCGGCGGGCGACCCGGACGGCCACCCTCATGCTCACCTCGCGCAGGCACGAGATGGGCGGGTACACCCGGTCCCCGTGCGCCCTCGTCTCGTCCGCGAGGGTCAGGGCCGCCTCCATCACCATGCCGTCGGTGATCTCGCGGGCGCGGCTGATGACGGCCCCGAAGCCCAGCCCGGGGAAGATGAAGGCGTTGTTTCCCTGCCCGACCGGGTACATCCTGCCGCCGTACTCGATGTCGGGAAAGGGGCTCCCGGTGGCGATGATCGCTGCGCCCGCCGTCCAGCGCAGCACGTCGCCGGGCTGGGCCTCGACGTTGCTGGTCGGATTGGAGAGGGGGAAGACGATGGGGCGGGGCGTGTTGGAGAGCATCGCCTCCACCGTGAGTTGCCGGAAGAGGCCGGGCACGCCGGTCAGGCCGAGGAGGGCGGTCGCGCGGGCGTTCACGACCGTCTCGTGCAGGGTGGGCCACTCGCCCGCGACCTCCCAGCCCGCAAGGTCTCCCGGGTGTTTGGCGAAGGAGAGCTGGTGGTCTTCGAGGGGCTGGCCGTGGGTCAAGAGGCCGTAACGGTCCACCACGAAGATTCGGGCGTTCGCCTCCGCGTAGGTCAGGCCGTCGCGCATCAGGCCCTGCCGGATGGCGCTCGCCACCCCGATGCCGCCCGCCCCCGCCCCCACGACGACGAAGACCTGATCGTGCAGGCTCTCGCCCTTGAGACGGCTGGCGCCGATCAGCCCGGCGAGGGCCATCGCCCCCGTGCCCTGAATGTCATCGTTGAAGCTGGGCACGACCCGCCGGTAGCGTTCGAGCACCCGGAAGGCCGTGCCCCGCGCGAAGTCTTCCCACTGGATGATCGCCTTGGGGTAGCGCGCGGCCACTCCCTCCACGAAACGGTCGAGGAACTCGTCGTACTCAGGGCCCGTCAGCCGCCTGTGGTGGACGCCGAGGTAGAGGGGGTCGTCGATCAGGTCCTGGCGGTCGGTCCCCACGTCCAGTTCCACGGGCAGCGTCTTGTCGGGCCCCACGCCGCCCGCCGCCGTGTAGAGGCTGAGCTTGCCTATCGAGATCGCCATGCCGCCGAAGCCCTGGTCGCCGATGCCGAGGATGGCGCTCGAATCGGTCGCCACGATCATGCGCACGTCGTTGAGGGGCACGTTCTCCAGCAGTTCGTCCACCCGGTCGATGTCTTCCGTGCTCACCGACAGGCCGCGCGGGTAGCGGTAGATGTGGGAGAAGATGCGGACCGCCTCGCCCACGGTGGGGGTGTAGAGGATGGGCAGCATCTCCTCCAGGTGGTCGGCGAAGATCGCGTAGAACAGCACCTCGTTGCGGTCTTGCAGGGCGCGCAGGTACTCGTGCTTTTCCAGGTCGGTCGTCTGCTGGAGGTAACGGAGATAGGTGCGCTCCTTCTGCTCCTCCAGGGTGCTCGTGTGGGGGGGGACCAGGCCCTCCAGCCCCAGGGCGCGGCGTTCCTGGCGGGTGAAGCCGGTGGACTTGTTCAGCAGCGGGATGTGCAGCAGCGAGAAGCCGGTCACGTTCACGTCGAGGAAACGGTGGCCGTCTTCGTCGCGCCGCACATCGTAGTAGCGGGAGACGCGGCGGGCTTCGGGCATAACTGGAGCAGCTTAGCTCGGGTGCGTTGAACGGGGTTCAGGCACGTATCGCACGGAAGGCACGCCAAGAGGGTCACGCAGTCATCCGTCGAACAGGTGCGGGTAGACGACCCGGACGGTCTGAGTGGGGGCGAGATCGACGGCAATCCAGGTAGCTACGTCGGGCTCACCGTTCTCCCCGATCACGACGTGCTTCCAGGCGACGGCCACATGAGCGTGGCACACCTCCCCCACGTGCAGCGGGGGGTAGCCGACCTGGAGCCCACGTTCATTCAAGTGGGGCGGTCGGTGCCCGTGAGCCAGGGCTCGCCATCCTCAGACGGGGAATACCAACGCCTCGGCAAGGTGAACCACTCGTTTTGGCCCAGGTAGGCCAGATCGATCTCATTGCCGGTGCCCACGCAAACGTCGATCTCGCCGCCCTGCCAATGCCAGGCGTCCACGGTAGCCCCGGAGTCATAACCCGCAGTCTGGGAAAGAATCGAAGGACCGGGATCGAGCCAGAAACAACGGAACAACAACTGCTCTCCGTCCGCCATGTCTTGCAGGGCTTCCACCTGCCAGAGGACGCCGTAACACATCTCGACGGATTGCCCGGGCAGCAGGTCCGGGTCGATAAGCAGGTCAGAGTCGATGGTGCCCATCCAGAACGAGACTCGGAAGGTCTCGGAGGTCCACTCTGCCCGTCGAAAAGACTCCAGCGGGACGGGGAACAACTGACCCAACTCCACCGTTGCCTGCCCCAGGACAGCCTCCAACTTCAGCACTCCGAGCGGCGTCTCGATGGTGGGTCCAGCCGTATCCTCCATCCGGTTAGCCTCTCCCCCTCTCCGCCCACCGCTCCCGCAGGGCCTCGAAGTTCGCGTCGATCCGCTCCTGGGGCAGCACCACCTGGGTCGTCGTGCCGTGCCCGATCTCGTCGCCGAGGTCCGAGACGGCGCGCAGGCGGCAGAAGATGCGGCGGCCCTCCACCCGCTCGCAGGTGGCGGTGACCGTGACCGTCATGCCGGGAAGGGCGGAGGCGGTGTGCCGGACCTCGACCGCCGTGCCCAGGCCGCCCTCGCCGTCCTCCAGGAAGGGGAGGATGACCAGGCGGCCCGCCTCCTCGAAGTGGCGGGCCATCCAGTAGGTCGCGTAGACGGGGTGGACGGGGCCGAGTTGCTCGAACTGCACCGTCATCTCGCCCGTGACGCGGACAGTGAGGGTCTGGGCGAAGCCGGGCGGGATGGGGCGCATGGGGGGAGCGTAGCAGCGGCCCGCCTGAGCGTGAAGGAAAGGCGCGGCCGGGGTGGCCCGGACGTTCGCGACCCGCCCCGTAGACTGCCCGCATGAAGCTCGCGGACCTGTTCACCCTGATCCGGGAGGCGGCGCTCGCCTTCGGGCAGGACAAGGCGCCCCGACTGGCGGCGGCCATCGCGTACTACGCCCTGTTCAGCCTCGCGCCCCTGCTGCTCTTCGCGGTGGCGGTCGCCGGGTTTTTCCTCTCGGACGAGACGGTGGTAAGCAACCTGTTGGGCCCGGGCAGCTTCGTCGCGCAAAACCTGGGGGAGCAGGCGGCGGGCTTCCTGCGCGAACTTGTCTCCAATCAGGAGGGCCTCCAGCGCGGGTCACTCGTCGCCACCAGCGTGGGGTTCGTCACCCTCTTCCTGGGTGCCACGGGCCTCTTCGTGCAGCTTCAGGACGCGCTGAACAGCATGTGGGGCGCCGACCCGGGCCCACCGCAGGGCGTGCTCAACATCGTACGGACGCGGGTGGTGTCTTTCCTGCTCATCCTGGGAATCGGGCTGGTGCTGCTCGCCTTCCTGGGCCTGAACACCTACCTCGCGTCGGTCGCGCAGCGGCTCGGGGACATCATCGGGGCCGGAGCCTTTTTCGTGCGGCTGGGCACCGTCGCGCTGGGATTGGTGCTGCTGACCGTGGTGTTCGCCGCCGTGTACAAGCTGCTCCCCAGCGTGCGGCTGGAGTGGCGCGAGGTCTGGGTGGGGGGAGCCGTGACGTCGGCGCTCTTCACGGTCGGTCAACTCCTGATCGGTCTGTACCTCGGGCGGGCGGCGCCGGGAAGCGTGTTCGGGGCCGCCGCGTCGCTCGTGATCCTGATGTTGTGGATCTATTACAGCGGCATGATCTTCTTCTTCGGCGCCGAGGTGACCTGGGTCTACTCGCAGAAATACGGCACCCGCGCGGGCGGCGCCGCCAATATCGGCAAGAAGCGGGCGGTGGCCGCGCAGGGGGCGGACATCGACACGCGCCCCAGCGATCAGGAGCAGGAGGCCGCCGCCCAAGCGTCTCCCGAGAACCCGGTTCAGGACGCGCGGGGCCGGGTCCTCGGCGTACCGCTGCCCCGTTTTCCCGGCAGGCGCCGCGCCGGTCCACCCTCCCCCACCTCATCCTCCCGTCCGGAGCCCGCCCTGCCCGGGGTGGGGGCCGCCCTTTGGAACGCCGTGACCGCCGTGCTCGCCATTCCGGCCGTGCTCGTGTTGCGGGTGCTGGGGCTGCGGGGAGGGAAGAAGGGGTAGGGGTGGGAGGACCGCCCCTGTCGGTACGATGGCCCTATGACGCCTGGCAAGCGGCCAATAAGACAGAACCGTCGAGACATCCTGCGAGCTTTCTTCGTCCTGGAGCGTGAGACCGGGCGGACGGCGTTCAAGTACAGCGAGGAGCTACGCAAAAAGGCTCCGCACGTTGATCCAAGTACGCTGGGTAAGGAAGGCAGAAGTCATTTGTACGCCCTCTCCTCTCTTGGTAGGCAACGGGTCAAGGAGCCAGGGTTAGACAAGGACTGACTTCGGCGCCGTTGTTGCAGCGACTTCAAATCTCCGTCACCGGATACGTCAGCGTCCCCTCGTAGATCGCGCGGCCCACGATGGCGCCGTGAATGCCCTCCTCGGCGAGGAGGCGCACGTCGCCCTGCGTGGCGACGCCTCCGCCCACGATCAGGGTGTTCGTCCACAGGCGACGCACGGTGCGCATGAGTTCGCGGTCGAGGCCCCTGAGGGTGCCGTCGCGGGTCACGTCGGTGAAGATCAGGGTCTCCAGGCCCACCCCCGCGAGCGTGGGGGTGAGGTCGGCGACCATGAGCCCGCTTCCCTGCGCCCAGCCGTGGGTGGCGACCTCCAGGCCCCGCGCGTCGAGGCTGACGACGACCCGTTCGGAGCCGTGAGCGGCGATCAGGTCCCGCACGAGCCCCGGGTCGCGGACGGCGGCGGTGCCGATCACCACCCGGCTCACGCCCGCCCCCAGCAACTCCTCCGCCGTCTCGCGGTCGCGGATACCGCCTCCCACCTCGACCTTGACGCCCGACTCGCCCAGTTCGGCGGCAATCTCGCAAATGATGCCCCGGTTCTCGCCCCGCCCGGTCGCGGCGTCGAGGTCCACCAGATGCACGAGGCCCGCGCCCAGCCCGGCCCAGTGGCGGGCGGCGTCGAGGGGCGAGTCGAAGTACACCGTCTCCCGGTCGGGGTCACCCTCGTACAGGCGCACGGCGCGGCCCGACTGGATGTCCACGCAGGGGATCACGAGGGGAACGGGGGAGGCGGCTGCGGTCATGCCGGGCAGGATAACGCGCTCCTCCCCGCGTGCCTTCCCCGCCGCCGCCCGCTACACTCCGGGGGACGTGCGCATCGGGATCGTCACCGCCACCTACCTGCCGTCCCGCAACGGCGTTGCCACCAGCACCGCTCTGTACGTGCGCGGCCTGCGCGAGCGCGGCCACGACGTGCGCGTCTTCGCCCCGCGCCACCCCCAGGCCCCGGCGCACGAGGAGGGCGTCTACCGCCTGAACTCCTCCTTCGCGGGGGCGCGGGCGCTTGGGGCCCCGGCGGACTACCCGGTCATGCTCGCCCCGGGGCCGCTCCTGACCGCCCGGCTGCCGCTGCGCGACCTCGACGTGCTGCACACCATGCACCCCTTCCTGGCGGGAAGGCTGGCCCTGAAGTGGGCGCGGCTCTCGGGGGCCCCGGTGGTCTTCACGGCTCACACTCAATATGACCAGTACCTGCACTACGCGCCCATGCCGAAAAGGGTGGGCCGCGCGATGCTGCGCCCGCACGTCTCGGCCTTCGCGCGGCGGGTGGACGCGGTGCTCGCCCCGGGCCGGGCGATGGTGGAGATGCTGCGCGAGTACGGCTACGGCGGCGAGGTCCACCTCTTCCCCAACCCGGTGGACCTCGCCGCCTTCGCGCGGGCACGGGGCGAGGCGTTCCGGGCCGAGCATCACGTCCCGCAGAACGCGCCTCTGGTCATGTACCTGGGTCGCCTCGCCGCCGAGAAGAACCTGGGCGTGATGCTGCACGCCTTCGCGCAGGCCCAGGCGTCCCGCCCGGAGCTGCGGCTGCTCGTCGTGGGCGACGGCCCGGCGAGGGCGGAGGCCCTGGCGAGCGCCCCTGAAGGTGTCACCTTCAGCGGCCCCATCCCCTACGCCCGGGTGCCAGAGGCGCTAGCCGCCGCCGACGCCTTTCTCACCGCGAGCACCTCGGAGGTCCTCCCCATGAGCATGATCGAGGCGCTGGCGGCAGGCACCCCGCTCGTGGCCGCGCACAGCCCTGCCGCCCTGGACCTCGTGCGGAGCGGGCTCAACGGCATTGTCACCGACCCGACGCCGGACGCGCTGGCCGCCGGGCTCCTGGGCGTGCTGCGTCCCGACCGCCTGCCCGCCCTGCAAACCGGGGCCCGTGAGAGCGCCCGGCACTACGACCTGCGCGTGCGCGCCGCCGCGCTGGAGGAGGTCTACGCGCGGGCGGTGGTGCGTGGGCGGGGCCGCGTTCATCGGTCCATATGACGCCGGAAAGGATGAGCCCCCGAAACGCCGCGCCTCTGTCCGGTTCCGCCTCCTCGCGCTCCTCATCGTTCAGGCGGCCTGGCTCGTCGGCCTCCTCATCCTCGCGTTGAGGGATGAGGGGGACTTTCCCTCCGTCGTGGGGCTCTCGGTCTGCCTGCTGACCTCGGCGGGCCTGGCCTACCTGCTCAGTCGGTCCTGATCAGTGGGTACAGGGCGAGCAGGAATAGGGCCACTGACCTGACTTGACGCCCACAACAGCAAAAACCCCCGCTCGCGGGCGGGGGCTTCCTGATCTGGTGCCGAGGATGGGATTTGAACCCACACGCCTCGCGGCGCTAGTCCCTGAAACTAGTGCGTCTACCAATTCCGCCACCTCGGCTTTCGTTGGTCCGCCCACTGGGGGCGCGTTTCAGGCTTGCTTACTTTAGCGGTGAGCCCGGGGGCTGTCAACGGGTAGGCCACCTGGCCGACGGCACAGCCGCGCGGGAGGATGGGGAGGCCTGTCCTCCCGCTTGCTCCCCGGAAACGGGAGCGGGCCGCCCCTCGACCCGAGGGACCGCCCGCCCGACGATTCCCCTTACTGCACCAGACCGAGCTTGCGCACCTCGTCGCGCTCCTCGATGAGTTCCTGGGCGGTGGCGTCCATCCTGCGGCGGCTGAAATCACCCACGGAGAGGCCCTGAACGATCTCGTACCGGCCGCCGCTGCACCGCACCGGGAAGCCGTAGATCAGCCCTTCCGGCACCCCGTAGGAGCCGTCACTGGGAATGCCCATGCTGACCCACTCGCCCTCCGGGGTGCCCAGCGCCCAGTCGCGCATGTGGTCGATGGCCGCCGACGCCGCCGACGCCGCGCTGCTCGCCCCGCGCGCCTCGATAATTGCCGCGCCGCGCTTGGCGACGGTGGGGATGTAGGTGGTCTCGTACCACTCGCGGTCCACGAGGTCGAGCGCGGGCTGGCCGCTGACCGTCGCCTGCGAGAGGTCGGGGAACTGGGTGGAGGAGTGGTTGCCCCAGATCGTGATGTTCTTGATCGCGCTGACGGGCTGGCCCGTCTTCTCGGCAAGCTGCGAGATGGCGCGGTTGTGGTCGAGGCGCACCATCGCGGTGAACTGTTTGGGATCGAGGTCGGGCGCGTTCTGCTGGGCGATCAGGGCGTTGGTGTTGGCGGGGTTGCCCACCACGAGGACCTTCACATCGCGGCTCGCCACAGCATTGAGCGCCTGGCCCTGCGGCTTGAAGATGCCGCCGTTGGCACCGAGGAGGTCGCCGCGCTCCATCCCGGCCTTGCGGGGCATCGCGCCGACGAGGAGGGCATAATCGGCGTCCTTGAAGGCCACCATCGGGTCGTCCGAGGTCACGATGTCGGCGAGCAGGGGGAAGGCGCAGTCGCGCAGTTCCATCACCACGCCGTTGAGGGCCTTGAGCGCGGGCGTGATCTCCAGCAGTTGCAGGATCACGGGCTGGTCCTTGCCGAGCATGTCCCCGGCGGCGATGCGGAAGAGCAGGCTGTAGCCGATCTGCCCGGCGGCGCCGGTCACGGCCACGCGGACGGGTTGCTTGGTAGTCATCGTCATGGGCTTTTTCCTCCTGAAGGTGAGTTCGGGCCAACAATAACGCGGGGGGAGGGGTGGAGGTGGGGGGCGTTCCCCGGGGGGAGACAGGGAGGAAGGGAGGCCGAGACGGACCTCTCCTACTCCAGAAGGAATTCCTGCGGCTCGCGTTCCGAAAAGATGACGGCGAGACCTTCGCGCAACTTGGCCCGCTCCGCATCGTCAAGTTCCAGGCGTAGTCGGAAGCCGTTGACCCCAAATGCTTCTGCTCCCCTGGGCGAGAACTGGAGCGTCAGGAAGCCGTCGCGCAACACGCAGGACGACATGTCGTCGTAATGGACGACCGCCGCGTTCCAGACCGGACAATATAGGTGTCCGTTCCCCTGCCCTGCTCGTCAAGTTCGCTCCCCGGCAAGGCTCGCTGAAGCTCCAACACCTGCTCTTGCCGTTCGGGGTCGTCCGCAAGCGCAACGAGGAACGGATCAACGTCTTCCATCGCTTCTACCGCACAGGCCGTCACCGTTATTTCTTCCAGTTCCATCAATCGGTCCTCCGTGAGCGTCATTCCACACGCCCCAGCCCCTCGATCACCCGCTCACAGCGGGGCGGATCAATCGTCAGCCCCGTCTCCAACCCCGAGAGCCAGTAGTCCACCGTGCGAACGTAGGCCCAGGCGAAGGCCCGTCCGGCGTCCACTTCTGCGGACTCGACGAGGCGATCAAGCGCCCACCGCACCCCGGCCCGTGCCTCGATCTCCTCCAGCCGCCACCACAGCCACTGGGCCAGGCCGTACTCCACGTCCCCGGCGAGGGTCTGGGGGTCGATCACCAGCCACGGCTCGCTCGCGGCCCGCAGCACGTTCCCGTCGTGGATGTCCCAGTTGACGAGCAGGTTCCCGGCCGAAGGGGCGAGGTGGCGGGCCAGTTCGCGCGCCCGCTCCACGACCTGCCGGGGGAGGGGACGACCCTGCCGCTCCCAACGCTCGGGGAGGGTCGCCTCGATCCGCTGCACCACCGTCTTTAGTGAGGGAAAGTCTGCGGGTGCCGGGACGGCGAGGCGCCTGAGCAGACTCCCGGCCACACGCAGAGCTTCTTCGACCCCAACGCTCCCCAGCGTCGCCGTGCTGTCCAGGCGTTCGAGCAGCAGCGCGTGACGCTCCATATCCGCCCGCAGCAGACGCACCGCCCCCCGACCGTTCCACAACGAGAGCGCCGTTACCGCCCGATGAAAGCTGCCGTCCTCGTCCGGCCAGGTGACCTTGAGGACGGCGGGCGAGTCGGTGCCGCGAACGGCGAATACCAGGCCCCACTCCCCGTGCATCGCGGGGCTTTCCACCTCCAAGTTCCACAAATTGCACAGCTCGCCCACCCGCCCGGGCAGTGATTCGATCCACGCGCGGCCCGCCTCGCCGGAGCGGGCGACGGTCCTCTCTGCGAAGGCGGCGGGAACGGCGATCATCGCCCGACTGTAGCCGAGCGGAGTATCAGCCCTGCCGGGTTTCGACCTGACCCGCCCGCCTCCACCCCACCGCACCCACCACCGCCGCGAGGCCCACGCTGCCCGCGACGAGGGGAACGACGCCGGGCCAGCCTCCCGCCTCGTAGGCGTGCCCGGCGACCACGCTCGCGGCGGCCCCCCCGCCGTAGTACGCGAGATGGTAAAGCCCGGTGGCGAGGCTGCGCGCCCCCGTCACGCTGCGCTGCACGGCGGCGAGGGCGGCGGACTGGGCCAGGAACACGCCGCACGCCCCCGCCGCCACCCCCGCGACCACCAGGGGCAGGGGCGCGGCGAGGGTGACGAGCAGGCCCGTGATGCTGAGGGCCACGGCGGTCAGCAGGCCGGTGCGTGGACCGCGCGAGGCCAGAAACGGCCCGGCGACCGGCGTCACGACCACCCCAAGGAGGTAGACGGCGAAGACGGCCCCCGTTCCCGCCGTGCTCAGGTTGTAGGGTGCGTCGTCCAGCCGCAGGGTGAGGGTGTTGAAGGTGCCGACCAGGGTGAAGAGGATCAGGAACCCGACCCCGCAGGTGGCGAGCAGGGCCGGGTTACGCAGGTGAGCGGCGAACCCGGAGAGGACCGCACGCGGGTCACGGTGCGGGGTAAACCTCGTCTCGCGCGGCAACCCGGCCCCGGCGAGGACAAAACCCACCAGGGACGCGGCGGCGAGCAGCCAGAACGCCGCGTGCCAGCCGAAGGGGGCGGCGACGAGTCCGGCCAGGAAACGGCCCAGGAAACCTCCCAGCACCGTGCCCGTCACGTAAGCGGTCAGGGCGCGGGCCCGGCCAGTCTGGGGAACCTCCTCGGCGATGTAGGCGTTCAGGGCCACCATCACCCCGGGAATGAGGAGGCCCTGGGCGAAGCGGGCGGCGTTCAGGAGGGGCAGGCTGGGCGCGAACGTGGCGAGGACGGCGGGCAGGGCGAGCAGGGCGAAGGCCCCCACCACCGTTCGCCGTCGTCCCCAGGCGTCCGCGAGGATGCCCACGACCGGGGAGGCCAGCGCCATCGCCAGCGTCGTCGCGCCCACGACAAGGCCAATTTCCGCCGCCCCGACCCGGAACTCGCGCGCCAGCAGGGGCAGGAGGCTCTGGGGCGCGTAGACGTTGAGGAACACGAGCGTCCCCAGCGCCGCGAAGAGGAGGGGGTGGGGGCCGGGCCTCAAGGCAGCCCGACCAGCCCGAGGGAATTGACCAGGGCGAGCGGGACGCCCAGTTCCGCCGCCCGCCCCAGGTCCGGCACCCCCGGCGGCCCGGCGAAGAGCAGCGTGGCCCGCGCCTCCAGCCCCACGCTGCCCGTGTCGTCGAGCCGGGTGAGGAGCGCGTCGAAGGTCCAGTCCTGCGCCCACAGCCGCTTGAGGGCGTGCAGAGCGGCGGTGCCGGGGGGCGTCACGCGCGCCGTCTCAACTTCACGGGAGCCGGGGCGCCGGACATGCACTTCGCCACTCGTCAGCCCGGCGTTCCCCAGCGCCCGGTAGAAGAGCTGCACCGCGTCGTCCGAGAGGTAACTCGTGCGTATGAGGGCCTGGGCACGTTCGGCGAGGGCTTCGAGGAGATCCTCGTCGATGCGGCTCGGCTGGATCGGCGCGAGGAGATTACGCAGTTGCTCGGGCAGGTTGGCTCCCCGGTAGAAGCCCTCCTCGAAAGCGGGCGGCACCACCATCCCGGCGGGCAGGCGGGCACCGTGGGCGGCGAGGCGGCGGGTCTCCGCGCCCACCAGCGTGTCCGGGAAGCGCGCGGCCTCCGCGAAGGTCAGCATGGGAGAAAGCTTAGCGCGGGGTGTTGGGGGATTTGGACCCTCGGAAGGGGCGCTAAAGCTGGGCTCCACCCACGAGGGCGAGGGTATGGCGGAGGCGTCGGTCTTCGTGCCAAGTACTCCATAGATAGTAGCCGATGAAGAAAGGCCACAGGGTCAGGAAAACAGCATTCCAAAGATCATCAGAAGTGCCGTTCAGAAAATCGGAGAGATTACTAAGCCAAGAGCTTATCCACCATGTCGTAAACCCCACCGCACTCCCCCAGAAACGGCGACGCACAAGAGAAAGTCTCTGAGTCAGGAGAAGAGTAAAAATCCAGAGACCCAGCACGATCAAAACGGCCTGACCAAGAAGATCGTCATATGGCGACCTGGGGTCGGAACGTATGTCGGAGAACGCAAGACCCAGAAAAAGCATGGGAACAACATATGTACTTCCAAAAGAGGTACCTTCTATCAAACCACGCAGACGCTTAACAGGCACATACAACCGCCCCAACTCCCGCCGCATCGCCTTGGGATTCCCCAGCACGGCGCGCACGTCCGCCCCCTCCCCTACCCCCGCGTCCTCCAGGTGCGCGAGCGTTTCGGTGTGAACCCGGTCCTGCACGGCCTCGGGCATCCCCTTCGTGGCCTTCTCCAACCACTCCCGAGCGTTCACGCCTTGCCCCCAATCACGGCCCCGACCGCCCGGACCTGCCTCTCCCAGTCGCCCCGCGCTTCCGTCAGCGCCTTCTTCCCCTTCTCGGTCAGGCAGTACTCGCGGCGCACCCGCCCGGCGACCTCGGTTTCCCGGCTCTCGATGTGGCCCTCGGCTTCCAGCGCGTGCAGGGCGGGGTAGAGAGTCCCCTCCTTCGCATCCAGCAACCCCTCCGACCGGGCCTTGATCGCCTGCGCGATGGCGTACCCGTGCTCGGGCTGTCGTTCCAGCACGGCGAGGATCAGCAGGCGCAACTGCTCGCGGGCGTTCATGGGGAGAGCATACCTCAAAATTCAATGTATAGGATCAAGAGGAACGGGTGGCGCGTGATACTGGCGCCATGACCTCCCCTGCCCAGGACGCCCGGCGCTTCCCCATCGGCCCCATTCAGGACCTTCCCGGGCGGGACTGGGCGGCGTTGGAAGAGGTCGCGGCGCGGATGGAGGGGGCGGCGCAAGAGTGGCACGACCTGTTGTCGGGGCTGGACGACACGGCCCTCTCCCGCACGTCCCGGCCCGGCGGGTGGACGGTGCGGCAACTCGCGCACCACACGGCGGACGCGCATGTCCACGGCCTTAACCGTCTGCGCTACGGCCTGACGACCGAGGAATACGTGATCCAGCCCTTCGACCAGGACGCCTGGCTGACCCTGCCCGACGCGGGATTGCCCGTAGAGGCGGCGCTGGCCCTGCTGGGCGCGGCGAACGTCCGGTGGGCGGCCCTGCTGCGTGGGGTGAGCCCAGCGGAGTTCTCCCGGGAGGTCACCCACCCACACGAGGGGCGGCAGGACCTGTGGCGGCTCGTCGCCAAGCACGACTGGCATCTGCGCCACCACCTCGCGCAGGCGCGGCTGGCGCCAGGGGAGTGACGAGGGGCTGTCGGGCGTCCCGCATCACTCCAGGTGCGCGTGGTCGTTGTACGTAAGCAGCGTCCAGCGACCCGCCGCCCGAGTCAGGCGGGTCAGCCCGGTGTGGGTATGCAGGTACGGAAAGGGCAGGACGTAGCCCGGCTGCGGCGCGGCGGGCCAGCCGAAGAGGTCACACAGCAGGGCGCGCAGGGCGGCCCCGTGGGTGAAGGCGATGATGTCCCCGGCGGGAAGTTCCTCGGCCCAGGCCCGCAGCCGGTCGGCCACCCCTCGCAGGCTCTCGCCGCCGCCCGGAGCGGGGAGGGTCCAGGGGTCACGCTGCCACTCGGCATACTCGGAGTCGTGGAGCACATCTTCGGTGGTCGCGCCCTCGTAGCGCCCGAAGTTCAGCTCGCGCAGCCGGGCGTCGGGGGTGACCCGGTGGCCGGGCAGGGCCACGGCGGCGGTGTCCAGGGCACGGCGCAGGTCGCTGGCGTACACGGCGTCCCAGGGGCGGCCCGCCAGACGGCGCGCGAGGCGCTCCGCCTGGGCGCGGCCCGTCTCCCCCAGCGGCGTGTCGGTCCAGCCCTGCCAGCGGCCCGCGCCGTTCCAGTCGGTCGCCCCGTGGCGGACGAGGGTGAGGTGCAGCGTCTCCCCTTCCGCCATCAGGGGCGGGCCTCGGGGTCGGGTTCCTCGCCGTCCGTGCCCTGACCCTCCGCCAGAGGCCGGACGGGGCGGGGTTTGCCGTCCTCGCCCACGGCCACGAAGACGAAAAAGCCGGTGGTGGCGAGTTGCTGCTCGCCCGAGGCCATGTGCTCGCGGTACACGTCCACCCGCACCCGCATGGAGCTTCGGCCCACCCGCACCACCCGCGCGTCGAGGGCCACGGCGTCGCCGACCCGGATGGGCACGTGGAAGTCCACCCCGTCCATCCGTGCCGTGACGACCGCGCCGCCTGCGTGCCGCACCGCCGCCACCGAGGCGGCCTTGTCCATCAGGGACAGCACGAAGCCCCCGAAGGCCGTGCCAAGGTAATTGGTGTCCTTGGGAAACACCAGTTCCAGCATCCGGGCGCGGCTGCGGGGGGCGGGGGTCGTCTCCCCGGGCGGGGGGCTGGGGGCGGCCGAGTCCTGGTCGTTCATCGCGCCCGAGTGTAGCGGGGCCAGCCGCGCCTCAGCCCTCCCCGCGTGCCTCGATGACCTCCACGCCCGCGCCTCGAAGACCTCGCGGGCTCCCGGTGGGGCGTGGTCGGTGACCCAGGCGCGCACGTCTCCGAGCGCCGCGAGGGTGGCGAAGCCCGCGTGGCCCCACTTGCTGTGGTCGGCGATCAGGACGCTCCGGCGGGCGCGGCGCATGATCGCCGTCTTCTGCTGCGCCTCCACGAAATTGCTGTTCGTGAGGCCACGTTCGGAGTCGATGCTCGTGTCGCCGCCCGCGACCCCCTGCGCGTGATCCCCTCGCTGATGGTGGGCTCGGCGGTCGCCGGGGCGATCAGCATGGCGACCGGGTGCCTGCTGCGCGCCCCGCACGGCGGCATCTTCGTGCTGTTCATCCCCAACGCCGTGACCAACCTGCCCATATACATCCTCGCCATCGTGGCGGGCACGGTCGTCAGCAGGGTCATGCTCGGCCTCCTGAAAAAGCCCATCGTGCAGGAGGCCCTGCCCGGCGTGACGAACACGCAGACGGTGGCGGGCGCGGCGGACGACTGAGCGAGAGCTCGTGGAGGAAGGGGGCGGCTCAGGCGGGCAGACTGGCCGTTTCGGGCCTCAACACCCCCAGCACCTCCGCCGCCACCCGCTCGCCGCTTTCAACAGCGCCGTCCATGTAGTTCATCCACACCCGGGCCGTCTCCGCCCCCGCCCAATGGAGGTGGCCCACGGGCTCGCGCAACGCCTCGCCGTACCCGGTCCACACTCCGGGACCGAAGAGGGCGCCGTAACACCCGCCGCTGTGGGGCTCGGCGGCCCAGTCGCGCTCGACGGTTTCCAGGGGGCGCAGCGCCTCCCGCCCGAAGAGCCGGGCGAGACTGGCGAGGGCCGCGTCCCGCCGCTCCGCCTCGCCCGCCCCCATCAGCGCGCGGGCCTCCCCGCCCTCGATGAAGCCCAGGAGCACGCCCGGGCTCCCCTGCGGCGGGCTGTTGTCGAAGGTGACGGTCACGGGCCCCTCGTCGCTGATCGCCATGCCACTTAAGCCCGCGTCCCGCCAGAAGGGGCGGTCGTACACCGCCATGAATTTCACCACCGCCCCCATCGGGAGCCGCTGCTGGAGTTGCGCGCGGCGGGGAGGGAGCGGCGGGTCGAAGGGCACGCCCGCGAGCAGGGCCGGGGGCACGGCGAGGACGGCGCGTTCGGCGTGATGGGAGCCGCCCGGGGTGTGCAGGGTCACGCCCTCCCCGCCTTGCTCCACCCGCGTGACCGGGCTCCTCAGCCGCACGTCGGGTAGAGCGTCCGCCAGCCGCAGGGCGATGCTCTGAGCGCCCCCCAGCACCCGGTCTTGCAGGGCGTGCCCGCGCGTCAGGGTGTGGCCGTCGATGCCGCCGCCGTGCCGGGTATACGTCAGGGCGTGGAGCAGGCTCAGCTCCCCGGCGTCCGCGCTGAAGACCGCCCCGGCGTACAGCCGCATCAGGGCGCGCGTCTGCGGGGTGCGCGCGTTTCGGTTGATCCAGGTGTCGAAGGTCTGCGCGTCGAGGGTCCCCGCGTCCGGGGCCGTCCAGGGGGCCTCCGGGGGAATGCGGCGGCTCAGCGCCTCGAACCGTTTCGAGAGCAGGGCGTAGTCGGCGAGCACATGCGGCGGCAGCGGCGGGATCAGGCCACGGTAACGCAGCGTCTGGCCCAGCAGGTGCGCGAGGTTCTGCCCCTCGTCGTGCGTGGGGTACACCTCCAGGCCGAGTTCACGGATCAGGGCCATGACGTGCGGCTGGTCGGGACCGACCCACTGCCCGCCCAGGTCCACCCCCACGCCCGTGACGGGCAGGCGGACCGTGTGCATGCGCCCCCCCACCCGGTCCCGTGCCTCCAGCACCCGCACGCGCCGCCCGGCCTGCGCGAGCCTGCGGGCGGCGGTGAGCCCGGCGAGGCCCGCGCCGACGACGATCACGTCGGCCCTGTCCACTGTCGTCATGGGTCAGCCTAGCGCGGGCGGCAGGCCGCCGGGGCCGCATCTGCGCCTGCACGGCCAGCCTGGACAGCGAACGGGCCGACCCTCCTCGGGCTCAGCCCTCCGTGAACGCCCCCAGCGACCGGAAGCGCGCCGCCCGCTGCGACCGGAGTTCCTCCCCGTCCAGACTGCCCAGTTCGGCAAGGTGGCGGGTCACGGCCTCCCCCAGCGCCCGCGCGGCGACGTCCGGGTCGAGGTGGGCGCCGCCGGGGGGCTCGGGCACGATCTCCTCGACGATCCCGAGTTCCAGGAGGTCGGGGGCGGTGAGCTTCAAGGCCTCGGCGGCCCTCGGGGCCTGGGCCGCGTCGCGCCAGAGGATCGCCGCGCACGACTCGGGGCTGATCACGCTGTACCAGGCGTTCTCCTGGATCAGCACCCGGTTCCCCACGCCGACCGCCAGCGCCCCGCCGCTGCCCCCCTCACCGATCACGGCGCAGACGGCGGGCACCCGCAGACGGACCATCCGCCGGATGCTCTCGGCGATGGCCCAGGCCTGTCCGCGCTCCTCGGCCTCGATGCCGGGGTAGGCGCCGGGCGTGTCGATCAGGGACACGACGGGCAGCCCGAAGCGGTCGGCGAGGTCCATCAGGCGGATCGCCTTGCGGTAGCCCTCTGGGTTGCTCATGCCGAAGCGCCGCCGAATCTTGCCCTTGGTGTCTCGGCCCTTCTGCTGCATCAGGAGCATGACGGGCGTGCCCTGCCAGCGGGCGGGGCCCCCGATCAGGGCAAGGTCGTCCCCGAAGGCGCGGTCGCCGTGGAGTTCGGTGAAGTCGCTGCACAGTCGCTCGGCGTAATCGAGGGCGGTCGGGCGGCCCGGCGCGCGGGCGAGCCCCACCCGCTCCCAGCGCGACAGGGGCTCGCGGTGGGCGGCACGCAGCCTCTCGACCTCCGCGCGCAGGGGAGCGAGGGCCGCGTCGAGGTTCTGCCCGGTGCGGCGGGCGGTGTCCTCCAGGTCGTGAACGCGGGCTTCGAGTTCGCGGACGGCCTCGACCGGGCTGGGGCTCACGCGCTCACCTCGCGGTGAAGCAGCACCCCGAGCAGCCGGGCGAGGTACGCGCGGTGCTCGCGGCGGTCCACCACGTCGTCGATCATGCCGTGGTCCTTCAGGAACTCGGCCCGCTGGAACCCCTCGGGAAGGCTCTGCCGGATCGTCTGCTGGATCACGCGCGGCCCCGCGAAGCCGATGAGTGCCCCCGGCTCGGCCAGGATCACGTCCGCCACCGTGGCAAAGGAGGCGGTCACGCCCCCCGTCGTGGGGTCGGTGAGCAGGCTGACGTAGGGCAGGCCCCGGGCGGAAAGCCCTTCGAGCGCCACCGTCGTCTTCGCCATCTGCATCAGGGACAGGGCGCTCTCCTGCATCCGGGCCCCGCCGCTCGCCGCCACGAGGACGAAAGGGGTGCCGTGCAGGGCGGCGTGTTCGGCGGCGCGTGAAATCTCCTCCCCCACCACGCTGCCCATGCTGCCGCCGCTGAAGGCGAAGTCCATCACGGCGAGGGTGACGGGCACGCCCCCCACCGTCCCCGTGCCCGTCAGGATCGCGTCGGGGCGACCCGTCTTGGCCTGGGCGCGGGCGAGGCGCCCCACGTAGGGCTCGGTGTCCTCGAAGTGGAGGGGATCGGTGGGGCGAACGTGACCCGAGAGCTGAACGAACGAGCCGGGGTCGAGCAGCACGTCCACCCGCTTCCCCGCGTCGATACGCAGGTGGTGCCCGCACTTGGGGCACACAAAGCGGCTGGCCTCCAGGTCGCGGTTATACAGCCCTTCCTTGCACGCGGGGCATTTGGTCCACAGATCCGGCACGTCGGCCCCCGCCTGAGGCTGCGGGCGACGTCTGCGGAAAAAACGGTCGAGCGCCATTCTCAACTCCTTCGGGTGGGAAACTGCTCCTCGCGGGCCATTCTAGAGGGGCCGCTCCCTCCGCAATGAACCCGGTGTAAGCGCGCCGACAAAAGAAGTCCCCCGCCACAGTCGGCGGGGTCCGGGCGGGCCTCAGCGCAGTCTGCGTTTGAGGTAGTCGTCGATCTGCGCGAGCTGCACGTTCAGGTTCCGCTCCAGGGCGTCGATGCGCGCGTTCGTCGCCGCGAGTTGCTGAGAGACCGTGTGGTCGAGGTCCGCCGTGCTCCCCGTCCCCAGCGTGTTGAAACGCTGGTCGAGGTAGCCCTGAAGCTGAGCGAAGCGGCTCCCCTCCTGGTTGTCGAGGCTGGCGCGCAGGGCCTCCATGTCGCGCAGCAGCCGCGCGCTGTCCGCCTGCGCCCGCAGCCGCGAGACCCCCGCCCAGAAGTAGAAGATCAGCGCGAGCACCAGCCCGGTCAGGAGCAGGATCAACCCCAGCGGCACCTCGCGGTACGTGACGAAGCCCAGGCTGAGGGTGTGGGGAAACAGCAGGGCGTTGCGGTTGAGAATCGCGAAGATCACCGCCAGCACGACGACTAAGGCGAGCACGATGGTCCGCATGGGTCGAGGGTAACACCCACCCCGGAGGCGGGACGCGGGGGCGAATTGGGGGAACGTTTAGGACCACCTGGCTCAGTTCACCCGGCCAAGGATGAGCGGCTGCACCTCGGGCGCCGTCTCCGCCACGCTCAGCCCCGCCTCCAGCAGCGCCCGCGCCGTCTCCAGCCCGCGCCCATTCCGGTGATAGAGCCGCAGCACCGCCTCGCCCGCCCCCACGGCCTCGCCGGGCTTTTTCAGCAGTTCCACCCCGACCCCGTGGTCGATGGCCTCCCCCTTGCGCTCCCGCCCGCCGCCGAGGGCGAGGACCGCCCGGCCCACCGCGAGGGCGTCAATTCTCGCCACGAAGCCGGAGGAGGGGGCTGTCACCTCCGCCCGTCCGGGGGCCACACCAAGCATTGCGGGATCATCGACATAACCCCCATCTCCGCCCTGGGCTTCCACGAAGGCTCGAAACTTCGCCAGCGCCGAGCCGTCTTGCAGGGTCGCGCGGGCCCTGGCCTCCGCCTGTTCCTCCTCCTCCCCATACGCGGCCAGCGCCTCCACCGCAAGGGCGACGCACAGTTCGGTCAGGTCCTCTGGGCCCTCGCCACGCAGGGTGCTCAGCGCCTCCAGCACCTCCAGGCTGTTTCCGGCCATCCGGCCCAGGGGCGCGTCCATGTCGGTGAGCACGGCGCGGACCTGCCGCCCGGCATGGCTGCCGATGTCCACCATCGCTCGCGCCAGGGCCCGCCCGTCGTCCAGCGTCCGCATGAAGGCCCCCGCCCCCACCTTCACGTCGAGGATGACCGTGTGCGCCCCCGAGGCGAGCTTCTTGCTCATGATCGAGGAGGCGATCAGGGGCAGGCAGTCCACGGTGGCCGTCACGTCGCGCAGGGCGTAGAGCTTGCCGTCGGCGGGCGCGAGGTCCTTCGACTGCCCCACGAGCGCGAGGCCAATTTCCCGCGCCTGCTCGATGAAGCGTTCCTCGGGCAGCTCGGGAGTCCAGCCGGGGAAACTTTCAAGCTTGTCGATGGTGCCGCCCGTGTGCGCCAGCCCCCGTCCACTCATCTTGGCGACCGTCAGGCCCAGGGCGGCCAGCATCGGCGTCAGGATCAGGCTGGTCTTGTCGCCCACGCCGCCGGTCGAGTGCTTGTCCACGGTGCGCGGGAGCCCCGCCAGGTTCAGCTCGTCGCCCGACTCGGCCATCACCAGGGTCAGATCGGCCGTCTCCTGCGGGGTCATGCCGCGCAGGTACACGGCCATCAGCCACGAGCTGACCTGATAGTCGGGCACCTCGCCACGCGTGTAGCCCAGGATCAGGTGTTCGAGTTCGGCGCGAATGTGCGTTTCCCCGTCGCGTTTCTTGCGGATGAGGTCGGGGATGGTGAGGGAGGAAGAGGTCATGGGGCAGTTTAGCGGCGGTCCCCCTCCTGCCCTGCCCCGTCCGCCCGCTGCCCCTCGCCGTGCTCGTCGTCGCCGCGCACCTCGGGCGAGGTCGCGCCCCCGCTCTTCCAGCTGATCTTCGCGTGGGTGCCGTCGCAGAAGGGCTTGTTCCCGCTCGCGCCGCAGCGGCACAGGGCGGCCCGGACCTCGCGCTGCTCGCCGCCCTGGGTCTGAATCCGCAGGTCGCCGCGCATCGCCAGGGGCCCGTCGGGGACGGGGGTAATGGTAGTGGGCACCTCGGGCGCTTCCGCCTGGCCGTTCGCCAGCGCGTAGTGCAGTGCCCCGGTCGGACAGGTGCGGACGACCTGAGCCACCTGCCCGGCATCCGCCTCGTTCCAGAGCTGAATCCAGGGGCGCTCGCGGGGTCGGAACACCTCGGGGAGGCCCCGCACGCAGTTGGCGACGTGGACGCAGCGGGGCGCGTCGTAGTACACGGTCACGCCGTCTCCCGTGTACGCCTTGCCGCGCAGAAGGTCGTCGCCGAGGGGAGGAACAGGCGTCATGGTGTAGTCTACGCCCCAACACGCCAAGTCCTGACGGCTATCACGCGTAAGCTGGGCTGGAGGCTCCGACAACCCACACTCCGGTTCCCCATCCGCCCGGCCTCCCCACGCCCGCCGACTTCCTGGCAGGGCCACCGCTGCCTGAACGTCATCCGCGCGGTGCGGACCCAGCAGGCTTGAGAAGGACCCTCCACCCCAGAGGTCGCCATGAACGAACTGAGTCTTTTGCTCGAATCCTTCCGCCGGAACGGGCGTGTCAATGGGACGCTGCTCGACGCCCTGACGCCTGCCGACTTCGAGCTGAGCGACGGCCGGGGTGGCTGGACGGTCGAGCGGCACCTGCGGCACATGGCGGCGTTCCGCGTCGGCTGGCTGTGGAACCTGTCGCCCGAACACGCGAACCCGCTGCTCGACCATACGCAGAAGGATGCGGACGGTGACCCGCTGTGGCGCTGGCAGAACAGTCCCCCCGCCGAGCTGGCGGCGGCCCTGGGCGCGGGCGACGAGGCCGCCCTGGAGGCGGTGCGGGCGCACCTGGCGTCGGGCGAGCCCTTCAATGACCCCTGGAACGAGGGCGCGTACCGGTCGAACCCCGCCCACTTCCTCCAGCACACCATCGTCCACGACTCGCACCACCGGGGGCAGGTGCTGGCCCTGTTGCGTCAGGGCGGGCGCACCCCCGAGCAGATGGAAGCTCTGGACGAGCACTGGGCCATCTGGCGGGAGTAGTCAGGACAAAGAAAAACCCCCCGTTGCCGGGGGGCCTCGTCCTTCGAGCTGCGCTTACGCCGTCGTCTGCGGCATGGGCTGGGGGTTATTCGTCGCCCGGGCCACCGAGTCGCGCACCACGTCGCCCGTGATGAGTTCCTGCGTGAGCAGGGCGTCGGCGACCTCGTGCATGGCCCCAGAGTACTCGGTCACGAGCGAGCGGGCGCGGTCGTAGGCGCGCGTGAGGATGCGCTTGACGTCCTCGTCCACAAGCTGCGAGGTGTGCTCGGAGAAGGCCTTGGGCTTCGCCATGTCCTCGCCGAGGAACACCGGGCCGGAGTCGGTCATCAGGGCCATGTTCTTGAAGTTCTCGCCCATGCCCCACTCCAGCACCATCTTGCGGGCGATGTTCGTCGCCTTGCGGAAGTCGTCGGCGGCCCCGCTCGTCACGCTGCCCATGAACACTTCCTCGGCAGCGCGACCGCCCAGCGCGACGACCAGCTGGTTTTCCAGCCGCTCCTTGCTCATCAGCACCTGCTCCTCCGGCAGGTAGAAGGCGGCGCCGAGCGCCCGTCCACGCGGAATGATGCTGACCTTCTGGAGCTTGTCGCTGCCGGGAATCACGGCGGCGGTGACGGCGTGCCCCGCCTCGTGGTAGGCGATGGCCTTTTTCTCCTCGGGGCTGATCGTCAGAGAAGCGTTCTCCAACCCCAGCGTGATCTTGTCGAGCGCCCGGTAGAAGTCGCTCATGTCGATCTGGGTCTTGCCGAGGCGGGCAGCCTCCAGCGCGGCCTCGTTCGTCACGTTCTTGAGGTCCGCACCCGAGAAGTACGGCGTGCTCTTGGCGATCTCAGGGATGTCCACCCCGCCCGCCATCGGCTTGTTGCGCAGGTGGACCTTGAGGATCGCCTCGCGCTCCTTGAGGTTGGGGAGGTCGATGGTCACCTGACGGTCGAAACGGCCGGGACGCAGCAGCGCCGGGTCGAGCACGTCGGGGCGGTTCGTCGCGCCGAGCACGATGACGCTGCTCGTCTTGTCGAAGCCGTCCATCTCGGAGAGGATCTGGTTGAGCGTCTGCTCGCGCTCGTCGTGGCCGCCGCCGATCCCCGCGCCGCGCTTGCGGCCGATGGAGTCGATCTCGTCGATGAACATGATCGCCGGGGCACTCTTGCGGGCGTCCTCGAAGAGGGTCCGCACGCGGCTCGCGCCGACGCCCACGAACATCTCCATGAACTCGGAGGCGGAGACGCTGAAGAAGGGCACGTCCGCCTCGCCCGCGATGGCCCGCGCGAGCAGAGTTTTACCGGTGCCGGGAGGGCCCACGAGGAGCACGCCCTTGGGAATCTCGGCGCCGATCTGGTGGTACTTGCCGGGGTTTTTCAGGAAGTCCACGACCTCGATGAGTTCGCGCTTGGCCTCCTCGTGCCCGGCCACGTCTGTGAACTTGGTCTGGACACGGTTTTCCTTGCCGTACTTCTTGGCGCGCGACTGGCCGAACTGCATCACGCCGTTCTGGCCGCCCTGGGCGCGCATGAAGAAGAAATACATCATGCCGAACAGCAAGATGATGGGCAGGAAGTTGATCAGGATACCGAACCACTGGCTGGGAGCGTCGAAGCGGTAATCCACGCCCCGGGCCTCAAGCTGACTGATCAGGCTGGCGTCGGGCGTGGCCTGGTTGCTCGGCAGCCGGACCGAGAAGCTCGGAATCTCGCGCGGGGTGGGCGAGCCCGCCACCGGCACGCTGGTCGGCTCGGTGAGCTGCACCTGCGCGATGTTGTCTCGCACGATCACCCGCTCGACTTTGCCCTGGTCAAGCAGGTCCTTGAACACGTTGTAATTGACACTCGACCGTCCGCTCATGGGCGCCTGCGAGAACATCAGGAACAGCGCCAGAACGAACAGGACGATCAGCCAGGGATTGAGTCGCCTCAAGAGGAGTCCTCCGGGAAAGGGAACGATGGGGCGCAAGCACGCCCCGCTGAAGTTGAGTGTACCAGACTCAAGATGCGTGTGCGTATCCGCCGTCACACGTGGGCTTTAGCGTCCCCAAACCCTGTCGGGGAGGCGTCGGCGCAGGGGTGGCGGGCGGCACTGGAACAGCAAAATCGGAGGTGGTGTCCTCGTCTGGCAGAGGCGCGGCGCCTGCCTGGACTCTCCCCGATCCTCCCGACTCAAACCGCGCTGCCATCGCCCGGTCTCCCGCACGTCCACCTCCTCGATCTGGCCCGCTGCCAGCCACGGCCTGAATTCGGGGAAAGAGGCCGTTCCCTCCTTCGGCCCCTTCGTGCCCACGAACCCGACTCCCACCCTCCCCCGCGCTATTCTGAGGGGTGATGATCGACGTGCCCACCACCTGGCAGCAGGCCTGCGCGGCGCTTGCGGGGGGCGACTACGACACGGCCTTCGACGTGCTCGAAAGCGCCATGAGTGAGGCCCGCAAGCCCGAGCGCGCCCGCATCGCCCTCTACCTCGCCAGCGTCCACGCCCTGTACGGCGACGCCGCCACCGCCGAGGTCGGCGCGGCGCTGCGCGAGGCGCGCACCCTCGACCCGGCCCTGCGCGGGGACGCCCTCTACCTCGCCCTGAGCGCCGAACTCGACGCCCGCTCGCGGGGCCCGGACGCCGCCCTGCCCGCCCAGGGCGTTCGCGAGGCTCCCGACCCTCTCGCCCGCTTCCACGCCCTGAGCGCCCTGGCCCTCGCCGAGCGGCCCCAGGAGGCGCTGGACATTCACCTGCCGCTCCCGGAGCTGCCGCCGCACCTGCGCTGGCGGCTGCGCAGTTGGCAGGCCGACTGCGAGGAACAGCTCGGGCACCTCCAGGAGGCCGTACACCTGTACGCGGAGGCGGCGCACCACGCGGGGGGCCTCAACCGCGCGATCATGCTTCAGGAGGGCGCGGCGATCCTGCTGCAACTCGGGCAGGCGGCGGAGGCGCACTCGGCCCTCGAACAGGCCCGATCCCTCTACACCGGGCGCGACCCGGAGGAGGGCCTGAACCTAGCCACCTGGCATTACCTCAGCGCCCAGGCCCTCCTCGCCCTCGGGAAGCCGGAGGCCGCGCTGGAGGCCATCCGCGAGGCCGACCGCCTGGAGCGCGAGCACGGCGACCCGAGTTACGGGGTGGCGCTGGTGTGGGGCCAGGTCATGACCCACCTCGGCCAGCACGAAAAGGCACTCGCCCACTTCGAGGCCGCCCTGAGCGTCGCCACCGAGGCCGACCGTCCCTACGCGCTGCATGAACTGGGCGTGGCGCTGCTCGACCTCGACCGCCCCGTCGAGGCGCGCGAGAAGTTGGAGGCGGTGCTCGCCGACCCCGACTACCCCTACCAGCCGGAGGTGCTCGCCGACCTCGCCGAGTGCGACTACCGGCTGGGACGGTTGCAGGAGGCGCAGCAGACTGCCGAGCAGGCGCTGGCGCAGGGGGCAGTGGTGCCCGCGAGCCTGGTGCTGGGGAGCGTGGCGCTCGACTACTACCATCTCGACGACGCGCTGGAGCACTACGAGCGGGTGGTGCGCGAGGCGGCGCCCGACAGCCGCGACTGGATCACCGGGCACCAGATGGCCGCCGACGTGATGGCCCAGCAGGGCTTCAAGGACCCTGCCGCCGCCTACGCCCACGCCCAGCAGGCGCTGGAGCACACGCCCGAGAGCGACGACTGGCACGGCACCCTGCAAGACCACCTGAAAAAGGCCGCCGCCCTGATGGGACAGAACGGCGGGCGGATGCTGAACTAGGGAGGGGTGGGGGAGGAAAGGAGGGTTCATCCCCTTTAGGCCGAGCTTGCAATGAGGAGTCTTTTGATCCTGCCTCTGGCGGCGGCTCTGCTTTCCGGCTGTACAGGTGTCACGCCGATAGAAGTGAGGGTGCCCACCGACCCACTGGTCCTTCGGGGGACCTACCAGGGAGTTATGCGTGAGCTTCGGAGCGATGGCTCTGGTTCCGAGGTGACGGCTCAGCTCACCTCTACCGCTGCTTACGTCTCCAAAACTCAGTGCCGGGCAAACGGCACCCTGAACGTGGCAGGCAGGACCTATACGTTCACGGGCCTGAGAACAGGTGATCTGGTGACCTTTACTGCCCAGTGGAGTCCGCGCTACTCCGGCATCGATTTTGAAGCAGACATTCTCCTGAACGGAGAGAAGGTTGGCCTGCTGATGGGTGACTTCAGTGTGCCTTCTCCACCGCAAACCCGACTGTGCGTGGCGCTGAACAATCAGGCCTATGCACTGGTAGTGGACCGCGAGGAGCAACCTTTCCTCCTCCACTGCTCCTCCTCCACTACGGCCCCACCGCCCGCATGGTCTGTCCGGTGAAAAAGACGCAGACCCATCTCGCCGCTGGCATAGGGAAGGGGAGGCAGAGCCTCACACTCTGCCTCCCCCTCTTATCTAACGGCTCAGACGAACTGCCCGCCGTGCCGCGCCGCCACCTCCGACACGATGTCGGCGGGAACGGAGTCGTCCACCGCGATGGCCCGGCCGCCCGAGGACATCCCACTGCTCAGGCGGTCGTGCTGCTCGCCGCTGATGTCGTAGCTGCTCTGGTAACCGCCGCGCGTGGTGTCCATCGCGTCGTCCGACCCCGCCGCGCCGCCGACGGCCCCGACGCCCGCGCCCACGCCCGAGCCGAGCGCTGCCATGCCGAGAATCACCGGGACCGCCGCCAGCCCGCCCGTGGCCGCCGTGGCGACCGCGCCCGCGATGGTGCCCACTGCCGCGCCCACACCCGTGCCCTTGATCGCGCCGTCTCCGGCCTCCTCGGCCACGCCACCCTCCACGTAGGGCGGCGCGCTGCCGTCACTCACCGTGGTCGTGGTGGTCTCCGTCGCGGACATGCCGCCCGTGCTGCTCATGCCGCCGCTCATCCCACCGCTCCGGTTCAGAGAGGTCTGCCCCATCTCGGGCTGGATCACGCCACGGGACTGGAGTTCCTGAACGAATGCGTCGGCCTGGGCCACCGTCGGGAAAAGGAGGTGTTTCATGAGTCACAGTCTGTGGTTGGGCAGACAGGCCGGGATGAGAGGAGCGCCAAGCCGGGTTGCGGGTCCGGCGGGAGAGACAGCCGAGCCTACCCCGGCCTGATCTCTTTCCGGCAGGCTGACCCCATGCCCACGATCACGGGTCAGGTCGAAGGCCTCGGGCGGCGCTACGCCGTGAGGTTGAGCGCAGAACCCAGCTCCCTCACGGAACGGCTCGGGGGCGGGGCGGGAAACGACCTCACGCTGAGGATGGTGGGAAAGCGGGTGACCGGGCGCGTGGGCGGGGCAGTCATCGGGAACGACGTGGAGGCCACCCTGGACGACCACACCCTCAGGGCGCGGGTCGGCGGGAAGTTCACGGGTGCGGACGTGACCCTGACCTCCCGTGAAAGCCGCATCACCGGGCGCTGGGGCGAACTCCTGGGGTTCGACGTGGCCCTCACCGTGATCGCTGGCGAGGTGTGGGGAAGGCTGGGGGGCGGCACATCGGGGCCGACAACGTTCTCGGCGGCGACGCTCCGCCCCTGCTGCTGGCCCTCGTCGCCGTGCTGACCTGCGCCGCGCTGCGGCAGGACGACTGAGCGCCGTCCTCAACCCCCCAGGCGGGAGCCGAGAAGCTGCGCGACCACCCTCGGGTCCGCCTTGCCGCCCGTCGCGCGCATGACCTGACCCGTGAAAAAGCCCATCAGCCCCGTCTTACCCCCCCGGTACGCCTCCACCTTGTCGGGGTTGGCGCGCATCACCTCGTCGATGGCGGCCTCGATGGCGCCCGTATCGGTCACCACGCGCAGCCCCTCGTGCTCCACGATGGAGGCGGGCGCCTCGCCCGACCTGGAGGCGCGGGTGAGCACGTCCCTGGCGATGCGGGAGCTGATCTGTCCCCCGGCCAGGAGTGCGGCGAGCGCGGGGAGGTCGGCGGCCTGGAGGCGGGCCTCCCCCGAGCGCAGGGCGGGGGCGAGGTCGTTGACGGTCCAGGCGGCGACCTGAGCGGCGTGTTCGCTCGCGTCCGCCCCGGCGAAGAAGGCGCCCAGCACGGGATCGCGCGCCAGCGTCCGCGCGTCGGCCTCCGCGACACCCTGGGCGGTCAGGCGGGCGACCTCCGCCTCCTGCTCGGCGGTGAGGGGCTGGGGAGCGTGGGGGGTGGGCGGCGGAACCTCGGCCTTCGGCGCCTGCCTCTCGGCCTTCTGCCTTCCGCCTTCCGCCTTCTGCTCCCGGCCCCAGGTGTCCTTGAGGGTGATGATCCGCCCGAACACCAGTGCGTCCTCCCGGCTGTCCACGGGATCGCGCCAGAAGTAGCCCTGCCGCTCGAACTGGTAGCGGGTCTCCGGCGGGTCCTTCGCCACGCCGGGCTCGACGTAGCCGCGCGTGACCCTCAGGCTGTGGGGGTTCAGGAAGCGCAGGAACCCGGCGTCCAGGGGCACCGCCTCGTTCTCGTGGCTCATGCGTTCGGGGTCGAAGTCGGGGGCGATGTCGTCCGGATTCTCGCCCTCGGGGTGGGGCACCCGGAAGAGGCGGTCGTACAGCCGGAACTCGGCGGGGAGGCCGTGCTCGGCACTGACCCAGTGGATGACGCCCGCCGCCTTCGCCTCCTCGCCGAGGAGGGTCGCCTGAACGGCCATGACCTGCCCGGCGTCGTTCGTCTCGAACGAGTCGGCCCGGATGATCCCGGCCCCGCGCAACCGCACCGTGCCGCCCACCGTGAGGCGCTTGTAGCCCTTCGGGGGATCGGGGTTGAAGTCCTCGCGCTCGATATACAGCTCGCGGGTGAGGGGCACGTCGCGCACGGCCCGCTCGGGCGGGACCCGCGCGCCGCTCGGCAGGGCGACGAGGCCGTCCGGGGAATCACGGATCACGTCGTGCGGCCAGTACGGCAGGGAGAGGGTGCGCGCCTCCCCCGCCGGGAGGTTCTGAAGCACCACCCGCACCGGGTCGGTCACCGCCATCACGCGTGGAGCGCGGTGGTTGAGGTCATCGCGCACCGCGTTCTCGTACACGGCGATGTCCACGGTGCGGTTCGTGCGGCTCACCCCAATGCTCGCGGCGAAGGCGCGGATCGCCCCAGGCGTCACGCCGAGCCGCCGCTGGGCGCGCAGGGTGGGCATCCGGGGGTCGTCCCAGCCCGTCACGTGCCCCTCCTGCACCAGCCGCCGCAGCTTGCGCTTGCTCACCACCGTGTACTCCAGGCTGCGGCGCCCGAACTCGTACTGGTGGGGGCGGGGCGAGAAGCCCAGCGTCTCCATCAGCCAGTCGTAGATCGCCCGGTTGTCCACGAACTCCAGCGAGCACATCGAGTGGGTCACGCCCTCCAGCGCGTCCTGGAGGGGATGCTGGAAGTCGTACATCGGGTAGATGCACCACTCGTCCCCGGTCCGGTAGTGGGTGGCGCGCAGGATGCGGTACAGCACCGGGTCACGCAGCTTCATGTTGGGAGAGGCGAGGTCGATCTTCGCGCGCAGCACGTGGGCCCCGTCGGGAAACTCCCCGGCGCGCATCCGGCGGAAGAGCCCCAGGTTTTCCTCCACCGTGCGGTCGCGGTAGGGGCTGGGCGTGCCCGGCTGGGTCGCGCTGCCGCGCAGGCGAGCCATCTCCTCACCGCTCACCGAGTCCACGTAGGCCTTGCCCAGCTCGATCAGCCGCTCGGCGAAGGCGTAGTACCGCTCGAAGCTGTCCGAGGCGTAGTAGAGGTGGTCGCCCCAGTCCCACCCCAGCCACGCGAGGTCGTCCTGGATGCCTTCGGCGAACTCCATGCTCTCGCCTTCCGGGTTGGTGTCGTCCATCCGCAGGTGGTAGCGGCCCCCGTACTGCACGGCGGTCTGGAAGTCGAGGAAGGACGCGAAGGTGTGCCCCAGGTGCAGGTAGCCGTTGGGCTCGGGCGGAAAGCGGGTGACGACCTGCGGGTACTTGCCCGCCTCCAGGTCGCGTTCGATGGTCTCGGTGATGAAGTTGGGGGCGACACGGGGAGCGGTGCTCGCCGCCGTGTCCTCGCCCGTGGTGGCGTCGTCGGAGCCGGTCATTGGCCCCAGGATACCGCCCGGCCCCTGTGCTCGATGATGGCGCTCCACGATGGGCCGTCACGGTTCCGCCCGCGCCCCGGAGCTACGTTGCCCGGCATGACCCCGATCACGAACCCGGCCTCGGTGACCGTCCGCCGCGTCACCACCCCCCACGATCCGGCTCTCGAAGCCTTCGGGCACATCCAGGAGGAGAGCTACTACGCGCCCGACATGCTCATTCCACCCGGGGCGTTTCCCCACCTCGTCGGGGGGAGAGGACGGGGGCCACGCCGCGACCGCATCCTGGTCGCCGAGGACGCGTCGGGCCGGGTCCTGGGCGGCACCGTCTACCACCTGCTGCCGGAGGCGGGCTTCAGCTCCTTCGTGGCCGTGGCGAGGGAGGCGCGGGGCCGGGGTATCAGCCGCGCCCTCCACGAGGCGAGGCTGGAGGACGTGCGGGCCCACGGCCTGGCGGGCCTCTTCGCCGACAGCGTGTACGCCGGGCGCCAGGACCCGGGGGACCGCGAGGCCGAGGCACGGGTCGGCACCGACCCCCTCACCCGCCGCCGGGCCCTGAACGCCCTGGGCTACCGCACCGTGGACGCGCCCTACTGGCAGCCCGTGGGCGGCCCAGATGGCGGACCGCTCACCGATCTCGACCTGATCTACAACCCGCTCGACGGCGGCAACACCGTGCCGACCGAACTGGTCACGGGGACCCTCCGCGCCTACTGGGACGGCTGGCTGGGCAAGGCCAGAGCCGAACGCGAGGCCGCCGCCCTCGCCGAACGGGCGGGCAACCCCGCCACCCTCGCCCTCCTGCCCGCCACGGAGACGCCGCACTACTGGCGAGGGCGGGGTGCGGGGGGAAGCTGAGGTCGCAGGGGCGAGGAGGCTGGATGGGGCGGGAAGGGGTGGGGGGGGCGTTTGCGGCACTCCCCCCTCCCCGCCTCTGCAAGCAGCTCTACAAGTCCCCACCAGGAGAAGAGACGAAAAGATGGGTGGTAGGCAGTGAAAGGTGTCGGCGTTGGTCACACGCCCCCCCTCCCAGCCTCCCCCACAAGGGGGGAGGAGCAAAAAGAGCGGGAGCCTTTGCGCTGTTTAAACGTCTATCCGGACCCCCTCTGAGTGGAAGGGAGCGAACAGTCCTGGCCCACGACCACGTCGGCTCGCGCAGCGAGACGGTGGGCCCGCCGACGGGAGGCGACAAGATCAGACATTGCGTTCAGAAGGACCCGACCACCCGCGCCGCCCGTGTGCCCTTGCCGAGCGCAGCGGAAAGCTCCCCCTGCCCCCTGAGGGGGTAGGGGGTTGGGGGGTGGGGGCAAACGGAGCAAGACACCCTGCCCCCAGGAAAACACGCACCCCGCCAGCTAAGGCGAGATGCGCGCAAAAACCGACCTCCTTACGCCGCAGGCTGCTCCGGCGCCCCCTCCGCCTCGGCGGCCCGGCGACCACGCGTGGGCCGCTCCGGCGCCGTGTCCACCCCCGCCCCACTCGGCACCCCGATCCGCGCCAGCGTCTCCCCGAAGGCCCGCATGGCGTCGCTCGCCTCCAGGTCCGCGACCGCCCGCGCGTTCAGCGCCTTGAGTTCCTCACGCGTGACGGCGTACTCCGGCGCGTCGTGCCCCTTGAGGGTCCGCAGCACGCTGTAGGCTGTGCCCGCCTCGACCGTCGCCCCCTTGCTCGTGGTGACGCTGGGGTCCGTCGTCATGTCGGCCCCGACGAGCGTGATCGCCTCGGGCGAGATCAGGGTCACCCGGTCGCCGCGCTCCTCCATGTGCGCCGCGAGCTGAAGCAGCCCCCGCAGGTGCAGCATGTGGTTGAACATCTCCAGGTGCGCCAGCATCGCGCCAGCCTTCTTCAACAGATTCTCCATAATTGCATTGTTCTGTTTCTGGCAGAATTGTCAAGCCCAATTCGTCTTAATGTGACCTTCCGGGGCAGGGTTTAGACTCGGTGCAAGTTGACATACCATAGCCCGTCCCGCCGGGAGGTTCCATGACCACTGCCACCCCGCCCTCCGCCGACCTCCAGACCCTGTTCGAGTTGCAGCGCGTCCACCGCTGGCAGGCCGCCCAAACGAACGCCGCCGAGCGCCAGGCGACGCTGCGGCGGCTGAGGAAGGCCATCCAGACACGCCGGGCCGACCTCGCCGCCGCGCTGAGGGCAGACCTGGGCAAGAGCCGGGCGGAGGCGGAGATCACCGAGCTTCACCCGGTCGTGGAGGAGCTGAGCCACATCCTCCACCACCTGCCGGGCTGGATGCGGCCCAGGCGGGTGCCCACCCCGTCCAGCCTGCTCGGCTCCCGCAGCGAGGTGCGGCCGGAGGCGCGCGGGGTGACCCTGATCCTGAGCCCCTGGAACTACCCGGTGAACCTCGCGCTCGTGCCACTGGCGGCGAGCCTCGCGGCGGGGAACACGGTCATCCTCAAGCCCAGCGAGAAGGCCCCCGCGACCGCCCGCGCCCTGCGCCTCCTGCTGGAGGAGGTCTTCGGGCCGCACCTCGTCGCGGTGGTCGAGGGGGACGCGGGGGTGGCCGAATCTCTCACCGCTCTCCCCTTCGACCACATCTTCTTCACGGGGAGCGGGGAGGTCGGGCGGAAGGTCCTCGCCGCCGCCGCGCCCAACCTGACGGGCGTGACGCTGGAACTGGGGGGCAAGAGCCCGGCGGTCATCGACGCGAGCGCGGACCTGGGGCTCGCCGCCGAGCGCATCGCATGGGGCAAGTTCCTGAACGCCGGGCAGACCTGCGTGGCGCCCGACTACGTGCTCGTGCCGGAGGGGTTGCGCGACGCCTTCGTGCTCCGGGTGGACGCGGTGGTCGCCCACCGCTTCGGAGACCGGGCGTGGCTGCGGGCCGGGCCGGACTACGGGCGGCTGGTGGACGGGGGGAGCGTGAAGCGGCTGGAGCGCCTGACCCGCGAGAGCGTGGCAGCGGGGGCGCACGTGGTGCTGGGCGGCGAGTTCGACCCGGCGGCGCGCTTCGTCTCCCCCACCGTGGTCGCGGACGTGACGCCGAGGATGCCCCTGATGCGGGAGGAACTCTTCGGCCCGGTGCTGCCCGTCCTGACGTACCGCACGCTGGAGGAGGCGCTGGCGCTCGTGCGCCGCCTCGACCCGCCCCTCACGCTGTACGCCTTCGCGCGGGACCGGGCCGCCGTGGAGCGCGTCACCCGCGAGACGACGAGCGGCGGGCTGGTCGTGAACGGGACGGTCATTCACCTCAGCAACCCCCACCTGCCCTTCGGGGGGGTCGGCGCGAGCGGGAGCGGGCGCTACCACAGCGAGTACGGCTTCCGCACCTTCAGCCACGAGCGGGCGGTGCTGCGCGAACCCGCCGCTAGCCCGGTGCAGTTCATGTACCCGCCCTACGGACGCCCCGCGCCCCGCCTCGTCGCCTGGGCGCTGCGCAAGCTCGAACGGTGACCGGCCCGCCCTTCGACTTCGCGGGGGCCGTCACGGCGGGCGGGCGGTCCAGCCGTTTCGGGAGTGACAAGGCCCTCGCCGCCCTGGAGGGCCGCCCCCTCCTCCACCACGTCGCCGCGAGTCTGGAGGGGTGCCCGCTGCGGCTCCTCGTCGCCCCGCCCGGGCGGTACGCGCTGCCCGGCTGGCGCCCGGTGCCCGACACCCGGCCCGGCGAGGGGCCGCTGGGGGCGCTGGAGGCGGCCCTGCAAGCCGCCGGGGCCGGTATGGGCCCGGGCTGGGTCGCCTTCGCGGGAGTGGACATGCCCCGCCTCACCCCTGCCTACTGGGCCGCGCTTGCCGCCGCGCGGACGCCAGACGCCCAGGCCGTCCTCGCGCTCGATGACGCGGGGCGGCCCCAGCCCCTCGCCGCGCTGTACCACACGTCCCTCCTGCCGCACGTCACGGCGCGGCTGGACGCGGGGGAACGCCGGTTGCGCGCCGCCTCGGACGGGGAGACGACCGTGCTCGTCCCCTTCGCGGTCGTGCGGGCCGCCGCGCCGGACGCTCTGCGGAACGTCAATACACCCGCCGATCTCGCCGCGTTGGGAGGGGGGCGGCAATAAAAAAGCCGCCTCCCGGGCGGTGATGTAAGGAATATAGCGCGGTATGCAGCCCAGGTCAAACTCATGCGGCCAGGCTCGCCGGATCGGCGCCCTGTGCGGTCCCTCACCCGTACCGCTCCCGGTGCTCCCCTTTTAGCCGCGCGTACTCAGGATTTGCCTCCGCCTCGTCCCATTTCGCCTTGAAGATGCGGGCGGACTCGGCCTTCACGGGGTCCTCCGGCGAGCGGGGCAACTCGGCGCGGCCGTGCGCCCCGCTGCGGCCCTTCTTGTCCTCGGGAACCGGGCCGTCGTACTTCTTGCCCCCCTTGTGGTTGGCGTAGCGCCGCGAGCGGGTAAAACCCATCTGGAGGAACTTGCGGGCCATATCCGCCCCCACGAAGTCTCCTTTGGCGAGGTAGTCGAGGAACATCGCGTAGATCTTCTCGCTGCTCTCCCGCGCGGCCTCGGGGGTGGCGAAGCGCCAGTGGGGCAAGATTTCCGACTTGTACGGCTGCACCAGCAAAACGCCCTGCTCGCCCACGCCCACCCGGTAGAGTTCGGGGTGGAGGCGCAGGTCGAGTTCGGCGTAGTTCAGGCTGTAGTCGAATTTCGGCATGGGAGGAGCAGAAGGCGGAAGGCGGATGGCAAAAGGCGTTTGACCTTCTGCCATCCGCCTTCTCGCGCCCTTCAGTTCATGCGGTCGTCGTCCATCATCGCCTGGAGCATCCAGCGAATCTTGTCGAGGGTGCCCGCGTAGCCGTTGTACAGGTCGGCGGTGACGGGATCATTGGCGTCGTCTACCGCCTTGGAGTCGTCGCGGTAGCCGCGCGAGACGCGCGTGAGGTCCTGCACGAGGTCGGCCACCTGCGTGCGGGCGTCGCGGACGGTCTCGGTGGGCACCTGGATCAGGCTGAAGCGTTCAATGTCGCTCGGCGCGGCGACCGGGCTGCCCCCCAGCGCGACGAGGCGCTCGGCCTGCTCGTCGATGCCGTCGAAAATCTCCTCGATGAACTCGTCATAGGCGAGGTGCAGGTCGCGGAAGAAGCGGCCCCGGATGTCCCAGTGGTACTTCTTGAACTTGAGGTAGAGGCTGATCGTCGTCGCCAGGTTGCGCTGCAACGTCTCGGCGACCGTGCCGAACTCCTCCTCCGTCAGGTAGCCGTGGTCCACCAGCCGGTTGTGCGGGGTGTTCAGATGCGCCGCGTCGGCCTTGGCCTCGCCCTGGGCCTCGGCCCCCGGTGCGCCCTCGCCCTCCGCCTGGAGGGTCCCGTCCTGCGCCGTCTGCGCCATCATCTCCGGGGTAGTCTCGTCCTGGGTCGGCATGTCCTGGACCTGCGGTTCCTGGACGGCGCTCTCCTGGTCCGCCGCCTTCTTCCGGGAGGTCCGGCCGACCCCCGTCTTGCCCGTGCCGCCCGTCTTCGTCCCCTTGCTCGCTCGCGTCATGTGTCCACGCTACCCTCCCTCCCCCACCCGGCCCCTAAGCCATTCCTTCACCCTCCGGCCACCGGGTGGAAAAGGAGCCGGTTGCCCTCCACCCCCATCTCCACCTCGCCGCGCTCCAGCAGCTCAGTCAGGTGGGCGCTCACCACAGCCCGGTTGAGCACGACGGCCCCCGCGTTCGTCATCGTCACCCCCAGTGCGCAGCACACGCGGGCCAGAAGCTCGTCCACGGGGGCGGCCCCTTCCCGCACGGCCTCCCGCACCGCCGCCGTGACCCGCCCGTACGCGGCGAGGTTGGCCGCCACCAGCCCCGCGAGGTCCTGGCTCGGCCCCCCGTGCCCCGGCAGGACGACGCGCACGCCCTCCAATTCGCCCAGCCGGGCGGCGGCCTCCTTCTGGAGGCGGGAGTCAGCGCAGAAGGTCAGCGGGTGCTTCTCCAGCGACTCCGGCCCGAAGAGCGCGTCGGCGGCGTAGAGCACCTCTCCCACCCGCACCGCGAACATCATGCTCGCGTGCCCGGCCACCTCGATGAGTTCGAGGTCCACCCCCCCGATCCGCGCCAGGCCGGGTTCGGGGGCAAGCCGGGCGGGGCTGGGGGGGGCGAGGAGGAATTTCGTCTGGAGATCGCGCGGGGGCCGCGCTCCGAAGAGGGTGAGGGGTTCGAGGATGGGCTGCCGGATGATTGCCTCCTCAAGCGGCGGGGCGAAGACCTTGAGGTCCGGGAAGCGTTTCAGGATGAAGGCGTTGCCCCCGTGGTGGTCGGCGTGGCTGTGGGTGTTCAGGATGCCGGTGGGGGTGAGGGCCAAGGCCTCCAGCGCCCGCAGCAGCCTGCGCGCGTGCGACTCGTCGAGGCCGGTGTCCACCAGCAGGGCGCCACCCCGGCGGTCTTCGAGGACGACGCTGTTCACCGCGCCGGGGAGAAAGTGAACGCCGGGGGCGAGGGTCTGGAGTTCGGGGGCCATGGGAGACAGGGTACGGTGGAAGGTCCGCTCGGCGGACGGCCTCGGCCGTGGCCGCCCGAACACCTGGAACCCGAAAACTTCTCCCGGCTCTCCCGCCGCCCTCCCCCGAATAGAGACCATAGAAGAGTCACCCCGCCGGACAGAGGAGTAAGCTGCCGCAATGTCGTCGGCAAGGTCCCGCAGCCCCTTCACCCGCTGGTTTCTGGAGACGGACCCCCCCGAGCGCGAGGGCTTCTACGAGGACGAGCGGAGCGCACGCGAGCAGAAGCACAAGCATCCCTGGTGGCAGGTCATGTGCCTCACGGGCGTGGATTACTTCTCCACCCTGGGGTACCAGCCGGGCATCGCGGCGCTCGCGGCGGGGGCGCTCTCCCCGGTGGCGACGCTCGTGCTCGTGCTCGTGACCCTCTTCGGGGCGCTGCCCATGTACCGCCGGGTCGCGCAGGAAAGCCCCCACGGGGACGGCTCGATCTCCATGCTCGAACGGCTGCTCGCGTACTGGCCGAGCAAGCTGCTCGTGCTCGCATTGATCGGCTTCGTGGCGACGGGCTTCGTGATCACCATCACCCTGTCGGCGGCGGACGCGGCGGCCCACGTCGTCGAGAACCCGATGGTCAAGCCCTACGTGGCGGGGGGGCAGATCCCCATCACGCTGGGGTTGATCGCGCTGCTGGGGGCGGTGTTCCTCAAGGGCTTCAAGGAGGCCATCGGGATCGCGGTCGGGCTGGTGGTGCTCTACATCGGCCTGAGCGCGGTCGTGATCGGGCGGGGGGCGCAGGGCGTGTTCGCCCATCCCGGCGTGGTGGGCGACTGGTGGGCGGGGCTCTCGCAGGCCTACCTCTCGCCGCTGGCCCTGATCGGGGCGGCGCTCCTGGTCTTTCCCCGGCTGGCGCTGGGCCTGAGCGGCTTCGAGACGGGCGTGGTCGTCATGCCGCTGATCCGGGGCGGGCAGGGCTCTCCCCAGGAGCGGCTCGCCGGGCGCATCCGCAACGCGCAGAAGCTCCTCACGACCGCCGCCCTCCTGATGAGCGTGATGCTGCTGGGCTCGGCGCTCGTGACGACGCTGCTGATCCCCCGCGCGCAGTTCTGGCCGGGGGTCACCTCCACGCGCAACGTGAACGCCGCCGACCTCAACGCGGGCCGCGCCGTGGTCAACGTGCCGCTCGACGACGCCGGTGACCCCCAGGAGCTGTACACCCTCCGCCTGCCCGCCGGGCGCACGGGCACCTTCACGGTGAATGCGCAGACGACCGGCGGAACGGTGCCCCTCACCGTGACGGTCACGCCCACCCCGGCCACCGGGTCGGACGCGGTGACGGTGGTCAAACCGGCGGGCGAGGCGAACGGGCGTGCCCTGGCCTACCTCGCGCACGAGCGGCTGGGCGAGGGCTTCGGGACCCTGTACGACCTCTCCACCGTCCTGATCCTGTGGTTCGCGGGGGCGAGCGCGATGGCGGGGCTGCTGAACATCGTGCCCCGTTACCTGCCGCGTTACGGCATGGCCCCCGACTGGGCCCGCGCCACCCGGCCCCTCGTCGTGATCTTCACCCTGGTCAGCTTCCTCGTGACCCTGCTGTTCCGCGCCAACGTGGACGCGCAGGCGGGCGCCTACGCGACGGGCGTGCTCGCCCTGATGACCTCGGCGGCGGTCGCGGTGTTCCTGACCGAGTGGCGCCGCCGACACCGGGGGTGGGCGCTCGCCTTCGCCGTGATCAGCGCGCTCTTCATCTACACGAGCGTGGTGACCGTGACGGGCCGTCCCGAGGGCCTGTACATCGCGGGGCTCTTTATCGCGGCCATCCTGGTCTTCAGCGTCGCCTCGCGCGTGAGCCGCTCCACCGAGTTGCGGGTGCAGCAGGTCAACCTCGACCCCGAGGCCGAGCGGCTGCTGCGCGAGACGGCGGGGCGGGGCCTCCCGGTGCGCTTCATCGCCAACCGCCTGAACGCCGGGGACACCACCGAGTACCGCCTCAAGGAGCTGGAGGTGCGGCTCGACACCCACCTGCCGCAGCGTGAGGCCGCCCTCTTCCTGGAGGTCGAGGTCACCGACCCCAGCAACTTCAGCGACGCCGTGACCATCTGCGGCGTGCGGGTGGGCCGCCACGCCATTCTGCGTGCCCGGGGCAACTCGGTGCCCAACACCATCGCCGCCGTGCTGCTGCATGTCCGCGACCTGACCGGCGTGCCCCCCCATGTCTACTTCGAGTGGAGCGAGAAGGGCCCTGCCGGAAACGCCCTGCGCTTCCTCCTGGCGGGCGAGGGCGACATCCCGCCCCTCACCCACGAGGTCCTGCGCCGCGCCGAGGAGGACGCCGCCCGTCGTCCCGTGGTTCACGTGGGCGGGTAAGGCTGGGAAGAAGAGGGGGCCAGCGCGACCGGCTGGCCCCCTTTGCTCCAGCTACCACAAAATAAGAACCCCCACCTCGCGGCGGGGCGCCCAGCGCGTCACTGTGTCCGACCGGACGCCCCCGCCGCGAGGTTCAGGTCAGGGCAGGAGCGTTCCCAACAAGTGGATCGGCTCTACAAGGGCAGGGACCAAGCCCGCCAATCCAGGCAGGAACGGCCTCCATGCTTCCCCGAGATTTGTCCGGCACCGGAGCCCTGATGCCACCCTTGCTCACCCCAACCACCCGCTCCCCGCGAGGCGTACACTCCCCCCCGTGACCGCCCTCCCCGCCCCCGCGCCGTTTCGTCCGGCGCCCGCGCAACTCGGATTGATCGCCGTCACCTTCCTGATGTGGGGCGGCTTCTTTCTCGTCATCCCCCTTATCACCGTGCATTTCGTGGGAGAACTGGGGTGGGCGGCGGCGAGCGTGGGGCTGGTGCTGGGGGTGCGCCAGCTCGTGCAGCAGGGCCTGACAGTGTTCGGGGGCGCGTGGGCGGACCGGGTGGGCCCCAAGCCCCTGATTTTGAGCGGGTGCCTGATCCGCACGCTGGGCTTCGCGGGGATGGCCTTCGCGGATTCGTTCGCCGGGCTCCTCGCCGCCTCGCTGCTCGCGGGAGTGGGCGGGGGGTTCTTCGACGCCCCCAAGAGCGCGGCGATCACGGCGGTCACCCGGCCCGAGCACCGGACGCGGATGTTCAGCCTGGTGAGCGTGGCGGGAAACCTGGGGATGGTGACGGGGCCGTTGATCGGCGCCGCGCTCGTGACCGTGGGCTTTCGCACGGCGGCCCTGGCGAGCGCGAGCACGTACGTGGTGGCCTTCGCCCTGCTCGCGGCGACCCTGCCCCACACCCGGCCCGGGGTGGCCTCCGGGCGCGGCCTCGCCGGGCTGTGGGCAGCGGCGCGTGACCGGCGCTTCCGGCGCTTCACCCTCGTGTTGATCGGTTACTTCCTGCTCAGCACCCAGATCAACGTGGCGGTGACCCTCAAGGCGATCTCGCTGGCGGGGCCGGGCGCGACGGGGCCGCTGTACGGGCTGTCGGCGGGGTTGGCCGTCTTGCTGCAATACCCGCTGCTGCGTTTCACCGAGCGGCGCGTGCGGACGCGGGTGGCGCTCGTCGCGGCGGTGCTCACGGTCGGGCTCAGCCTGGGGCTGATGGGCCTCGCCGTGACCTTCGGGCAACTGCTCGCCTGCGTGGCGCTCTACAGCCTGGGCACCATGATCGTCTACCCCACCCAACAGACCCTCACGGCGCGGCTGGCCCCGCCCGGGGTCACGGGCAGCTACTTCGGCTTCTCCGCGATCAGCCTGGGGGTGGGCGGTGCGCTCGGCAACGTGCTCGGCGGTTCTCTTACGGACATGGGCACGCGCCTGGGCCTGCCCCTGCTGCCCTGGCTCACCCTGATGGCAGTGGGCGGAGTCACGGCGCTCGGCCTGCGCTGGGCGCTGCAGGAGGTGCCGGGCCGGGAGGTGGCCGAGGGGGCGAGGACGTAGGGCACCGGTCATACGAATTCCGGTTGAACAGTTCTGTAAGAACTGTGAAATCCGACCGGAGGGAGAAGGAAAAGATACGGATTTCAGACTGGAGTTATCCTTCGGCGCTTTCCCGAAGGATAACGAAATGGCCGGAATCCGTATCACCCGTCAAAAGAGAGCCCCCACCCCCGTCTCCTCGGCGGTGGGGTGAGGGATTCGAGAAGGGGTTACTGCCCGGCAGGCGAGGTCGAGCCGCCCAGCGCCACGGCCTCCTGGAGGTGACGCTGGATCAGCGGCAGGTTCTGGTTGGCGAAGGCGACCACCTGGGCGTCCTTGCCGCCCGTCAGCTCGTTCTGGAAGATGGTGACCGTGAACAGGTGGCTCACCGCCTGCTCGCGCAGGTAAGCCGCGTCGAAGGCCGCACCGCTCAGCCCGCTGAGGGTGTTGACCTTGAGTTGCAGTTCCGGGGGCAGCGCCGGAGGCAGGGGCACGCGCCGGGCCGCCGCGAGCGCCGCGACCTGGTTCTGGGCGACCGTGTGCTCGTTGATCATCTGCTGGGCGTAGGCGCGCACGGCGGGCGTGTTCGACTTCTGCAGAGCCACCTGCGACGACTGGATCTCGAAGAGGTTGCTGCCCGTCACGGCCTGGAGGTACAGGCCGTCGACATTGCTGGCGTTCGGCGCCATCATGGACGGCGCGCACGCGGCGAGGGCGAAGGGCAGGAGCAGGGCGGCGGAACGTTTGAGCATGTGGAGCCTCCGGAAGGTCAGATAACGAACGTCACGCGTGGAGAGTGGTGCGGACCCCGTCTCACCCGTCAGTCTGAGCAGTCCGCGCCCCGGACTCATGGCAATGCTCTAAAGGCAGAGTCAGTGCTCGCTCACCGGGTCTCAAGAGTATGAAGCGCCCTACAATCCGCGTTCCCTCCCGGGGTGCCTTACACTCGCCGCATGGCCTGGGTCAACGTGTTCATGCTGCTGGTCGTGGCGCTGCTGGTGGGCTGGATTCCGGTGCTGGGGCCGCTCGCCCTGGGCTTCCTGGCGGGCCGCGCCGAGCCCGGCGTGCGCGCCCTGGCCGTGCTGCTCCCTGCGCTGATCCTGCAAACCCTGGGTCTCCTGGGGGCGCGCTGGTTGGAGAACGCGGTGGAGTCACGCGGCCTCGACGGCTGGCTGTGGACGGTCCTCGCCTGGATCGGCAGCCCGGTCAGCGCCGCGCTGGGCCGCCCCCTCGGCAACATGGTCGGGGACAGCAACCTGCTCGGCTTCCTGCTGCTGTTCACTCTGCCCGTGCTGGTCGGCCTGGGCCTGGGCTGGCTGACGGGACGGCGGCCTCGCCGGTTGTAGGCCCGCTCAGTGTCCGGTCGGACGCGGCCCCGCCCAGCACCCGGCCTCCTCCTGTCCCCGGATCAGGCCCAGGGCCGCGAGTTCGGCCAGGACCTCACGGGCGAAGTCCCGCAGCGTCTGGGGCTCGGCCTCCTCCACGTTCAGGGCGTCTAAATCGAGGGCCCGGGCCCGCCGGGCGAGGTGGGCGGCAAGGTCGTCGTTCACTGGCCCAGCATAGAAAAACCGCCCCGGCGGGTGGCCAGGGCGGTGAGGTGAGGGCGGGGGCTCAGTCGTCGGCAGCCTGGAAGGCGGTGCGGTCGCGCGCGTCGGACTCACGCAGGGTGCGGATGCCGCGCACGATGGCCTGCACCGCGAAGTACGACAGGGCGGGCACCAGGAAGCACGCGATCCACAAGACGGCGTTGGCGTTCGTGTTGCTCAGGATTCCGGCGCTGATCAACTCCGGCTTGTACCCGGCGACCGACAGCACGACGAGCAGCATCATAAAGGCCACGCCCGTTCCCAGCCGCACCGGGTAGTTGGTGGGGTTTTCCGCGTAGTAGAGGTTTTCCTTGCTGCGGTCGAGCATGGGCACCGCGAACATGGCGGCCAGCACGATGGTCGGCAGCACGATGGCCCCCACGAACTCCGAGCCGATCTCCCCGCCCAGGATCTCGATGCTGAAGCTGGGGATGATCGCCAGGGCACCGAAGACCCACAGCAGGTACCAGTCGGGCTTGATGTTGTTGATCGGCGTGGTGGTGGGCGGCCCGAAGAACTCGACCGGGTGCACTGGGATAAAGGCGCTGAACAGCACGATGATCCCCGCGAACACCAGCGTCAGCATCAGCATGATGGGCGTCTGCTGGGTCATCAGCGGCACGCCGACGATCTTCTTGTAGGCGATGCGCTTGGCGTACTGCGGCTGGGTGTGCTTCTGCTTGACCATGATCAGCATGTGCGCGGCGGTCAGCGCCAGCAGGATGCCCGGCAGCAGCATGATGTGGTAGCCGTAGATGCGCGGAATCACGCCGTCACCCGGGAACTTGCCCGCGAAGGCGGCCTGCGCCACCCACTCGCCCACCCAGGGGATCGAGGCGGCGATGCCGTAGATCACCTTGAGGGTGTTGTAGGCGTAGTTGTCGTAGGGGAGCACGTAGCCCGTCACGGCGGTCAGCGCCGCGAAGATCAGGAGCAGCATCCCGATCCACCAGTTGATCTCGCGCGGCTTCTTGAAGGCCCCCGTGAAGTAGATGCGCATCATGTGGATTACCGAGGCAGCGATCATGATGTTTGCCGTCCAGTGGTGGATGCGCCGCAGCATGTCGCCGAAGGGCATCGCGTTGATCTTGAGGGCCGAGTGGAAGGCCGCCGGGATCAGGTTGGGCTTGTCCGCCGTGCCCGGGTCGAAGGAGTTCACCACCAGACTGTTGCTCGGCTCGTAGGAGAGCGCGAGCAGGATGCCCGTCAGGATCAGGATGATCAGGCTGAACAGCGTGATCTCCCCCAGGAAGAAGGAGTGGTGAACGGGAAAGGCCTTGCGCAGGAACTTGTCGTTCAGGCGCGAGATATGCAGACGCTCATCAAGCCACTGGTTCATGCGAGTTGTTCCTCCACTTCCTGCTTGAAGCTGGCCCACTCGGACGCGTTGGTGTACGGATACGGGAACGTCAGGAAGAAGTCGGTCACCACGATGTTCTCACCCTGCAGGGCGATGGGAAGCTGCGCGAGCCCACGGGGAGGCGGCCCGCCGATCACCACGGCCCCGCGCTTGGGGTCGTACTGCCCCGAGTGGCAGGGGCACTTCATCTGCCCGGCGTTGATGTCGCTGTCGGCCACCGAGCAGCCCGCGTGCGTGCACACGTCGCTGTAGGCGACCGTCTCGCCGTCGATGGTCGCGTCCAGATTGGTCGGCCGGACGATCTGGCCCTTCGGGAAGCGGTACAACGCGAGGATGTTGTTGGGATCGCCCTTGCGAATCACGTTCTCGCCGTTCTCGTCCTTACCCATCGGCCACGCGCGCACGAGCTGCGTGCTCAGCTCGCTGATCCGGACGGGCTGCCCCTCCTTGTTGTTGGAGGCGTGCACGAGGATGTCCCCCTTCAGGGGCGGCATCTTGTCGCGCGTGAGGCGGAAGACCGGGTTGGCGGTGCCCAGCGCGCTGATCAGGCTCACGCCCCCCACGGCGGCGGTCGTGCCCATCGCCAGGTTGATGAAGCGGCGACGGCTCATTTCGGGGTCTTGTCTCTTGTACCGGGTCATCGTTCGGTCCTCCTCTGTGCCCTGAATGCCTGGGCCCTTACCACGGGAACTCGCCGCTGGCGTCCTCGACGAGCACCTCGCCGTCCATGAAGAACTTCTTGTACAGGCCGATGGCGAGGCCGAGGGTCAGCAGGATCATCGCCGCGTAGAAACCCTCCATCGCCGCGTTCACCTGTTCCTGGTTCGCCCAGGCCGCGTAGTCGGCGACCATCTGCCGCACGAACAGCACGCTGAACAGCAGGCTCAGGCCGAGCGTGACCACCATCCCCAGCATCGCCACCGGGGTCGAGCGCACCTTGTGGATGCCGGGGTGCAGCTCCTGGCCTTCGGTCCACACGCTGTACAGGCCGATGACGCCGTAGGTCAGCAGCACCATCACGAAGGTCGCCAGGAAGATCTCGGGCAGCTTGATGTCCTCGGGCACGAAGCGGCTGCGGTTTTTCAGCACCGCCGGGTCGACCTTGGTCTGGCCCTCGGCGACGAGCGCGGGAGTCAGCGGCTCCTCGATGTTGTTGCCGAAGGAGTGCAGCACGTAGTTGGCGACCGCGTACACCTCGCGCTCGGAGAGCTGCGGGAAGGCGGGCATCTGCCCCTTGCCCTGCGTGACGATGGTGTGGACGTACACCGGGTCCTTGACGATCTTCTCGTCGCCCGCGAGGCGGGGGCCCGCGCCGCCCTGCCCCTGGGCCCCGTGGCAGCCCACGCAGCCCGCCGAGGTGAACACCTGCTTGCCCAGTGTCGGCCAGTCCTTCTGGATGTTGGCGACCACCGCCGGGTCCACCACCACGGGTTCGGGTGCCGTCTCCTTGTTGAACAGGAACAGCAAAATGATCCACATGATCGCCGCGCACACGATGGCGACCCAGGGCATGACAGCGTCGTTTCTCTCCACGTTCCTTCTCCTCGCGCGTAAGTGCCTTTGCCTTGGGCCTCTTGCCCTGAGGCCTGCTCCCTCGGGGACTGCTCGGCGCCGCCTGGTGCCGTTCAGCATAGCACGCGCCTAAACCGCGTCCCGGCGTGCTGTACGGCAAAAAGCAGTAGACTCCTGCACCGTCATCATGCCCCTGACCGAGCGGTTAAATGTCCCCTGCCTGGGTCCCCCGTCAGGAGGTCAGAATACGCCGCCCAGCGCCCCCAGCAGCGGCCAGAGTGTGCCCGCGAGCACAGCCACGTCGCGGTTGTCGGGGTGCTCGCGCGGGTCCCGCCCCCCCTCCGAGAGCAGGGCGACCACCAACGGGCGCGGGGTGAAGAGCACTCCCACGTCGTGCCGGACTCCGGTGAGTTCGCCGCTCTTGCTCGCCACCCGGTAGAGGGGCTCGCCGTCCTCGCCGCGCGGGACGTGGCGGGCGAGCAGGTCCCGGAAGTGCTGGCGCGACAGGATGGAGAGGGCGAGGCTGGTGTGAGCCGGGTCGAGCAGTTCGCCCCGGACGAGCCGCCCCAGCACCGTGACCTGATCGCGGGCGGTCGTGCGGTTGCGCTCCCCCCGGCGCTGGGCCTCGTTCCGCCGCCCGGGGGGAAGCTGGAGCCCGCCGACAAGGTGGGTGCCTCCCATCCCCTGCCGCGCTATCCACCCGTTCACCCGGTCCACCCCCAGCCGGTCGATGACGAGGTTCGTCGCGGTGTTGTCGCTCATGACGATCATCAGCGTGAGCACGTCCTCCCAGGTGGGATTCAGGCCCGGGCCGAGTTCGTGCAGGATGCCCGAGCCGGGCACCCGGTCCTCCGCCTTCACCGTCACCCGCTCCCGCAGGTCGAGGCGGCCCGATTGCGCCTCCTGGAGCGCCTGCACGAGCAGGGGCACCTTGATCGTGCTCGCGGCGGGAAAGACGCAGCCCGAGTTCAACGCGTACAGCTCGCTCCCCGTGAGGTCAGTGACGAGCAGCCCCACCTCCCCCACGTACCCGCGCGACCGCAGCTCAGTTTGAAAGTCGAACGTCACTCGGGAAGGTCCAGGCCCGCCAGGGCGGCGAAGGGGTGGGCCGACCCCGCCGGGCGCAGGGTGCAAAACGGTGGCCCGCCCTCCGGCTCGACCCGGTGGGGGCACGCCGGGCACTCGGGAAAGGCCTGCTCGGTGTAGGCGAGGTCGGGCTCGGACGACGCGACGACCCACTCCCGCGCGCACCCCGCGCGGAAGGTGACGGGCGAGGCGGCGGGGCGGGCGATGGTCTGCGATTTCGGGGGTCTGGGTCTGGGCATGGAGGGGTGGGCGTTTGCTACTCCAGGTTGGCGATCCCCTCGCGGATGGCGTAGAGGGCGGCCTGGGTGCGGTTGTTGAGTTGCAGCTTGGTGAAGATCTCGGATAAGCGGTTGCGCACCGTCTTCTCGCTGATGTCGAGCCGCAGGGCGATGTCCTGGTTGGAAAAGCCCTGGGCGAGGAGCTTGAGGATCATCGTCTCGCGCTCGTTGAGGTCGGCGTGCTTCTCGCTGGGCAGCTCCTCGCGCTTGTCCCGGAAGTCGTCGAGGACGTTCTGCGCCATGTCGGCGTCGAGCAGGGCTTCGCCTGCGGCCACCCGGCGGATCGCGTCGATCAGGGTGGCCGCGTCGGCGTCCTTGAGGACGTAGCCGCGCGCCCCGGCCTTGACCGCCTCGAAGACGTAGCGGTCCTGGCGGTACATCGTGATCATGATGACCCTGGCCCCCGGGTCGATCTCCAGGATGCTCTGGGTGGCCTTGACTCCGTCGAGTTCGGGCATCTGGATGTCCATCAGGATTACGTCGGGGTGGGTGTCGGCGGCGTAGCGGATCGCCTCGCGCCCGTTGGCGGCCTCGCCGATGACGCGCATGCCCTCGGACTCCAGCAGGCTGCGCAGGCCCTGCCGGAACAGCGCGTGGTCGTCGACGAGCAGCACCCGGATCATGGGCGCAGTCTAGACCTGTGGGCGCCCAAGACGGCACCCTACCCCACCATCTGCCCCCGCCCGACTGCGAAAGGAAAAGTTTTGTAAGGGTCCAGTCGTTACACTGCCCCCTGTGATCACCTGGTTCGACGCGCTGCTCGTGACCCTCTGGGCGGCGATGACGGCGCTGGGGGCGCGACGCGGCCTGGCGGGCCTGGTCTGGGGCCTGGGCGGCGTCGCCGTGTGCTTCCTCGCCAACATGCTGGGAAGGGGCACCGTGGCCGCCACCCTGCTCGCGCTGGGGCTGGGGGTGGGGTTGGCGCTCGCCGCCCGGCGGCTGGTGCCCGAACCGGTCAGCCGCCCCTGGCACTCCCTCGCCGGGGCGCTGGGGGGCGGGGTGTTCGGCGCGGTGCTCGTGGCGACGCTGGCGCTGGGCTTTCCCCTGGAGGTGCGCGTGGGGCCGCAGGGGCGCGAGGGTGTGTACCCGGCCCCCCATCTCCCCCCCTCGCTGTACGCGGCGGTGCGGGGGTCCACCCTCAAGGAGGGCCTGATGGACGTGTGGCACTCGGGGGCCGCCCTGCGCACCCTGCTCATGCCCGATCAGGTCCACGGCCCGCGCTGAGCGCCTGTTCAGGAAGCCGGGCGGCACGACGGGGTGCAACACCTTCCGGGTAACCTACACGCCGGAAGGCGACACGCTCCGCTTCTCCCCCCTGGCGACGACCCGCCGCGCCTGCCCCTCGCCCGAGGTGCAACGGCAGGAGACGGAGTACCTGCGCCTGCTGGAGGGGGTGCGTCGTTACCGGGTCAGCGGCAGCCTGCTCACCCTGATCCTGGAGGACGGCACCGAGCGGACGTTCCAGCGGCCGGTGAACGGGGGCTGAGCCACCTCACCCCTCCGCCTGGGGTGCGGGCGTCTCGATGTGGGGTTCCCCGCCCGCCCGCTGGCTGAGCACGGTCGCCCCCACGACGAGCAGACCGCCCAGCGCACCCCGCAGGCCCACCCGCTCGCCGATGAGGAAGAAGCTGAAGAGGGCGGCGGTCACGGGCTCCAGCGCGTAGATCAGGCTGGCCTCGGCCGCACTCACCCGGCGCTGCCCGACCGTCTGGAGCAGGGTGGTGAGGGCGGTGGCGGCAACCCCCAGGTAGAGCAGCGGGAGCCACGCAGCGGGGGGCGGCCACAACCTCCCCGGGTCGGCGAGGAGGGCCCAGACCCAGGCCAGCCCGGTCACGGCCAGCAGTTGCGCCAGCGTGAAACGCAGCGCCTGATGGCGGGTGGCCGTCCGTTCCAGCACGACGATGAAGCCCGCGTAGGTGACGGCGCAGGCAAGCGCCCACACGTCCCCCACGACGAGCGCCCCGCCCTCCCACGAGAGCAGCGCGAGGCCCGCCACCGCGAGGGGCAGCGCCAGCCACAGGGCGAGCGGCAGGGAACGTCGCCCGGCGAAGGTGAGCCACACCGGCACGAGCACCACGCTGAGGGCGGTGAAGAAGGCCGCCCGGTTCGCGCTCGTCGTTTGCAGGGCCACCGTCTGCGTCCCGTACCCGGCGATCAGCCACACGCCCAGAAGCAACCCGTCGCGCCAGAGGGGGCGGGCGGAGGGGGCGGACCCTGGGGAAGCAACCCGTCGCGCCAGCGACAGGGCAGGCAGCAGCGCGACCGACGCGATCAGGAAGCGCCAGGCGATGAGGACACTCGCGGGCAGCAGTTCCCCAAGTTCTTTCACGACGGCGAAGGTGCTGCCCCACAGCGCCGTGACGAGGACCAGGAGGAGGAGGCCGCGTGCGTGAGGAGACACGGGGGGATTGTAGGGGGTGGGCGGCGAAGCGGAGGCTGGCTGAGCCGCGACTTGTGACGAGATGGAGTGGATGGCCGTCTGGCAATTCACCTTCAAGCCGATTCCACGTCCCGCCCCCGGCGCCTCTCCTGAAGACCTGTGGGCCAGATTCGGGTGGGAGGTGCAGCCCATTCCCGAATCATTGTTGTCGCGCTTGTGTGATTTACTGCCGTTGAAAGAGACATACGGCACAGGGGACGACGTGACTCTGGTTTACGGCGAACAAAGTCAGAACGACATTCATGTGTTCTACGAGGACGGGCGGGCCGTGAGCTTCCGCCTTGATCTCAGAAATCCGGACGTTCCCCTCCTACGGGCTATCGTCGAGGCAACGGCGGCGGTGGATGCCGTCTTCGTCTCCAGCGACGAACGGGTGTGTTCAAGGCCGAGTGGGATGTGGTAGTGGCCGAACTTCTGGCGTCACGGGCAGCCCAGTTCGTTCAGGACCCGGTGGGCTACTTGAAACGTGTCACCGACTCCGCAACCCGGCAGGACTCCTCCAACTGAGGCGAATGATCCGCTCTGAGCCGTGACCGTCACAAACGCGGTCTTCGGAAAGCGCCATGCTGGTCCCTACGGAGGTTCCCGACATGGCGCGCATCACCCGGTACAGCAAATTCGAGGGCGAACTCGACCAGCTCGAATCCAGCGAGCTGATGCAGATGATTCAGGAGGCGCTGCTCGGGCAGGGGATGAACGACCCCTACGACCCCGACCCCGACGCGCGCCCCAGCATGGACGACCTCTTCGACGCCATCCTCGAAGCCCTCGCCGAGCGCAACATGATCCCCGAGGACATGCTGATGGAGGCGATGCAGTCCCAGGACGTGCGCGAGACCCGGCTGGGCCAGCAGATCGAGCGCCTGATGGACAAGCTCCAGCAGGACGGCTTCATCCGCAAGGAGTTCGACGACCCTGAAGGGCAGGGCGGTCAGGGGCAGACGGGCGAGTCGAAGTTCCAGCTCACCGACAAGAGCATCGACTTCCTGGGGTACAAGAGCCTGCGCGACCTGATGGGCGGCCTGGGCAGAAGCAGCGCGGGCGCCCATGACACCCGCGAGTACGCCTCGGGCGTCGAGATGACGGGTGAACTCAAGAACTACGAGTTCGGTGACACCCTCAACCTCGACACGACCGCCACCCTGGGCAACGTGATGGGCAAGGGCTTCGAGAACCTCGAAGAATCCGACCTCGTGATCCGGCAGGCGGAGTACAACTCGTCGGCGGCGACCATCGTCTTGCTCGACTGCTCGCACTCGATGATCCTGTACGGCGAGGACCGCTTCACGCCCGCCAAGCAGGTCGCCCTCGCCCTCGCGCACCTGATCCGCACCCAGTACCCGGGGGACACGCTCAAGTTCGTGCTGTTTCACGACTCCGCCGAGGAGGTGCCCGTCGCCAAGCTCGCGCAGGCACAGATCGGGCCGTACCACACGAACACGGCGGGCGGCCTGCGGCTGGCGCAGCAGCTCCTGAAGCGCGAGAACAAGGACATGAAGCAGATCGTGATGATCACCGACGGCAAGCCCTCGGCCCTCACGCTGCCCGACGGCCGCATCTACAAGAACGCCTACGGCCTCGACCCCTACGTGCTGGGCGCCACCCTGCGCGAGGTCGCCAACTGCCGCCGCAGCGGCATCCAGGTCAACACCTTCATGCTCGCCCGCGACCCCGAACTCGTGGGCTTCGTCCGCCGCGTGACCGAGATGACGAAGGGCAAGGCGTACTTCACGACGCCGCACAATATCGGGCAGTACGTGCTGATGGACTTCATGACGAACAAGACGAAGATGGTGAATTAGCGATCAGCCGTCAGCTTTCAGCTAAAAAGGAGGGAGGCACCCCGCGCGGTGGGTCCTCCCTCCCTTCTTTTGCTGACCGCCTAAAGCTGATGGCTGCCAGCCCCCTACCCCATCTTCACGAACATCGGCGGCTTCACCCCCACCATCCGCGCCATCATCCACACCTGCCCCTTGTGGTGCGCCTCGTGGGCGATCAGGGCGTCGAGCAGGGCCGAGACGGGCATCTCCCGGCCGCCGAACGCGGGGACTCGGCGGGACAGGTCGGCCTCACTGAGGCTGTGCATAGCCTGCGCTGCCTGACCGGTCGTGGAGGCGAGCCGGTCGCGGGCCTCCTGCAATGTGGCGCTCGCCGGGCCGGGCTGGGGGGGCATGGCGGGCATCTGGCCCGTCATCATGCCGAGGAGACGTTCGCTGCTGCCCGCCAGGTGGTCGGCGAGGCCGAGGAAGCTCATGCCGCCCTCCCAGGCCGAGAAGTTCGCCTGCTCGTCGGGAAGTTGGGCGTAAAGGTCCAGCAGGGCGCCACGGTGTGACTCGAAGGTGCGGGCGTAAATCTCGGAGGCAGAGAGAGGCATGACGGCAGGATAGTGCCTGCGCCAGAACCGGGGGCCGTCCTCAGTCGGCGATGCCGGGCCGTTCGACGGGGCGGCGGCGCAGCTCGTCCCGAATCTCGGCGAGCAGCTTCTCCTCGTTGCTGGGCTCGGCGACGGCGGGCTTTTCCTCCCGCTTGAACCGCTCGGTGACGCGGTTGATGGGGTTCACCACCAGAAAGTACAGGATCGCCGCCACGATCAGGAAATTGAGGATCGCGGTGATAAAAGCGCCGTAGTCGAAGGCGGCCCCGTTGATGCTGAAAGTTCCCCCGACCCTCGGCCCGCCTCCCGTGATCGCCTTGATCAGCGGATTGATGAACCCGTTGGAAAAGGCATTCACGACGGTGGTGAAGGCCGCCCCAATCACCACACCCACAGCCAGGTCCACAACGTTGCCACGCAGGACGAAGTCCCGGAACCCTTTCAACATGGCTCAGCTTGACACTTCGTCTGCCGAATGACAATTGGGCTTCAGCAGGCCTGACGACACGTTGCGTGCCAGCGTCTCACGCCTGCCCGCGCGCCCCGCCGTCCTTGACCGCGTGGGCGCTCATGCCCCACTGGTGGCCGCTCGACGCCACGTTCTCGAAGATCACGCGGGCGAGTTCGCCGAGAGTCGCGCCGCCCGCCCGCACGTCCATCCGCAGCTCGGCTCGCAGGTCCGAGAGGCTGGTGTCGTCGAGCATCAGCTCGGTGCCGTAGCGCAGGGTGGTCGGCGGGACGATCAACAGGTCGGCCTCGCCGGGCCTCACCGCGTGGCGGAAGCAGCGGCCCGTCAGCAACCCGGCGACCGTCGTCACCTTGCCGAAGGTCTTGTTCTCGACGGCGCGCACCTCGATCTCCAGGCCCTCGATGGCCCTCAGGGGCTCGACGGCGCGGTCAAGAGACTCCGCGAAGAGGCTCCCCGTCCCGAGGATGATCTTGCGGGGAGCGGGCAGCGCGCTCGGCAGGTCGTCCGGCAGTCCCTCCGTCAGGAAGTCGCGGATCATGCCGACGCCGTTTTCGAGCATCGGGAAGCCCTCGTACTCCTCCTCGGTGGGCAGCGGTTCGCCCGCGAGGAGGTACAGCTCGTCGCTGGGGAAGACGAAGCGGGTGCCGCGCTCCCCCAGGAACTGCCTGCGCCAGCGGTTCAGCCGCGCGAGGGTGTCCTGCGCCTCCTCGCGGGTGAAGGTCCGCACGTCGGGGAGGTTGGTGCGGTGTGCAGTCAAACCGATGGGCACCACCGCCGCCGAGATGACGTTGGGGCGGCTCGACAGATATTCAACCGTGTCGTCCAGATGCTCGCGGTCGTTGCGGCCCGGCACGAGGACGATCTGGGTGTAGAGGTCGATGCTCTCCAGCCGCTCGATCATGGACCTGATCTGCACGGCCTGGGGGTCCTTGACCTTGAGCTTCCACCACTTCATCAGGTCCTGGCGCAACTCCTGATTCGCCGTGTGGACCGAGACATAGAGCGGCGAAAGGTTCTCGTCGAGGATGCGGTTGATGTCGCTCTCGGTGAGGTTCGTCAGCGTCACGAAGGAGCCGTACAGGAACGACAGGCGGTAGTCGTCGTCCATGATGTACAGGCTCTTGCGGAAACCGCGCGGCATCTGGTGGACGTAGCAGAAGTCGCACTTGTTCGCGCACTTCTTGATGCCGTCGAAGAGCACCTCCTCGAACTCCAGCCCCGGGTCCTCCCACTCGACCTCGAAGGTGAAGGTGGGGGCGGCGGGATCGTAGGCGAGGGTGTGGTGGTCCTGTGCGGTGCCCAGCACGCCGGAAAGCACCGTGGGCCGCGCGACGGGACGGCTCATCTCAAGCACCGCCCGCCCCTGCGAGAGGCGCCAGCGGTAGGCGAGCACGTCGGTGACCGCCTCGCCGTTCACGCGCAGGAGGAGGTCACCGGGGCGCACGCCCGCGCGGTCGGCGGGACTGCCCGGCTCGACCGTCTTCACGGGGGCGGGGTAGACCTGTTCCTGGTTGGGTTGGATCGCTTCGGTTGCCGTCAAGTCACTCACCCCAAGGGTTCAAACACAATCGGGACACGTGGGCGGCCCCGTTCAAACAAGAAAGCTTAGCAGAGGGGCGGGGAATCTGGCTGTGACGAGTGTCCCGCTGGGGGTGGCCTGTTTCGGCACTTGACTCTCACGCCGCGTCAGGGCTCATGGTGGGAGAGGTCCGCGCGGACCAGGACCCATGTTCAGGATTGGAGAATTTGCCCGCCTCGGTGGCGTCAGCGTCCGGGCGCTGCACCACTACGACGACCTCGGCCTGCTGCGGCCCGCTGCGCTCAGCGAGGGCGGATACCGGCTCTACGCCCCTGCCCAGCTCGCCACCCTGCGGCGCAGCACCGCCCTGGGGGGGCTGGGGTACAGCCTGGAAGAGATCGCGGCTCTGCTGAGGGGCACCCTGCCCGAGCCTTATCCGGACTTTCTGGCCCGCAAGCGTTCTGAACTGCTCGCGCAGCGGGAGGTGCTCGACACGCGCCTCGCCCGGCTGGAGGCCGAGATCGACAAGGAGGCACGCATGACCCGGTACACCGTGCAGCTCAAACTCACGCCCACCGTCCGCGCCCTGCTGGCGCGCGGTCCGGCCCCCGACTACCGCCACGTCACCGCCCCGATGGAAAGGCTGTACGAGCAGGTCTGCGCCGCGATGGGGGACCACGCCCTGCCCGACCCCGGCTGGAGCGTGGTGACCTGGCGCGGCGGCGGCTACCAGAGCGAGGAGGAGATCGAACTGGAGGTTGCCGTGCCCGTCTTCGAGGACGTTCCCGGTCCCCTGCGTCCCGGCGTCACGTTCGGCGAGTTGCCCGGGCAGACCGTGGCGGCCACGTTGCACCTCGGCTCCTACGAACGCTTCGGCGACGCCTACGCGGCCCTGCTCGGCTGGATGGACCGCGAGGGGTACGCGTGGACCGCGAGGGGTACGCGCCCGCCGGTCCCGTCCGCGAGGTCTACCTGCGCTTTTCTCAACGCGAGGAGGAACAGATCAGCGAGTTGCAGGTGCCGGTGCGGCGGGCCTGACAGGAGGGCCCCAGGGTGAGGCGCGTCGCCCCGGGGCCCCGCCGTGTTCTTCGGACTTCCCACGAATGTCGCGGAAGGCAGAGAGCAGAAGGCCAAAACAACGAGTGCCTTTGCCTTCTGCCTTCGACCTTCCGCGCCCCTCTCACAGAATCCGCTGCCCCAGCAGGCTCGCCGCCATGCCCACCATCAGCTCCGCCGTCTGATTGCGGGTGTCAAGCACCGGGTTGACCTCCACGATGTCGAGGCTGGTGACGCGGCCCGACTCGCTGAGGAGTTCCATCAGGAGGTGACCCTCGCGGTAGGTCAGGCCGCCAGGAACGGGGGTGCCGACGCCGGGGGCCACGCCGGGGTCGAGGGCGTCGGCGTCGAAGGAGACGTGGAGGCGGGAAACGCCGGAGAGGCGTTCGAGGGTTTCCTCGGTGACGCGGGTGATACCGAGCTGGTCCACGTCCTTCATCGTGTAGGCCTTGATGCCCGCCCCCCGCAATAACTCGCGCTCGCGGGCGTCCACACTGCGGATACCGATCATCACGATGTCCTGCGGGCAGACGTGCCAGCCGCCGCCCAGCCCGGCGAGTCGGGGATCACCCAGGCCCGTGAGGTGCGCGAGGGGCATCCCGTGGATGTTGCCGCTGGGGCTCGTCTGCGGCGTGTTGTAGTCGGTGTGGGCGTCCACCCAGATCACGCCGGTGCGCTGGCCCGTTCCCCCGCCGCGCAGCGCGTTGCCCGTCACCGTGCCCATGCTGATCGAGTGGTCGCCGCCCAGGGTAATCGGAAAGGCGTCCTCCGGCAGTTCTGCGATCCTTTCCACCGTGGCGCGGCAGGCGTCCAGGATCGGCTCCAGGAAGACGAGCCCGGCGTTCGTGTGTTTGTCGAGGGTTTCGGGCAGGGCCACGGGCACGTCCCCGAGGTCGGTGACGGTGTGCCCGAGCCCCCGCAGCCTCCCCGCCAGGTGCGCGTTGCGCAGCGCCGAGGCGCCCATGTCCACCCCGCGCCGCCCGGCGCCCAGGTCCATCGGAATTCCCAGAATCGAGACGTTCATGGGGTCAGGGTAAAGCCCGACCGTACGTATGCCTCAGCGCTGCAACATTATTTTTGCGCCCTCGGACGGGAAGCGGCCCGCCTCGTCCTCGGCTGCATATTCATGAGGCGGGGGCCACTCAGCCCACACAGGTCCAGACCGTGAGCGGCCCGTCCTCCACGCTCCACCCTTCTCCCGTGCGAGCGAAGCCGAGCCCTTCGAGGACCCGTTCGCTCGCACGGTTGCCCCGGGCGGTCTGGGCGGTGACCCCGCGCACGTCGGGCCGGGCGAGGAGCCACGGCAGGAAGGTCCGCCCCGCCTCGGTCATGAGGCCCCTGCCCCGCGCCTCCGGGGTCAGGCCGTAGCCGATCTCGACCAGACCTGCCGCGTCCGGGTCGCCCTTGGTGCCGACCGTGCCCACGGCGATGTGGGACGTGCGCTCCACGATGATCCACGAGCCGGGCAACTCGTCCGTTCCCCCGAAGTGGAAGTCGGCCAGGAACAGCGGGAAGACGGGCAGCAGGTCGCCGGGCCACGCGGGCGCGAAGTGGACCGGGACCGGGTGACCGCCCAGGTCGAAGGGAAGCTGGAAGGTTTCACGCCTCAGCCGCGTCTCCACCACCGCGCGGGTGAGGGGCAGGAGCCACAGGCGGGGGGTGGGGAGCGGCGCGGTCGGCATGGAGGCAGGGTAAGCTCCCCGGGCAGCACAGTCCTTCGTGACGAATTTCCCGGCACAGTTCGCGGCGGGAAAGGCGGTAGACTCGCCTCTCCCAGCCCCGCCTGGCCCTGGTCTGCGGTCCTCCGCCGGACGCGGACCACCTTCCTATGACCGACCCTGCCGCCTTCCCCCTCCCAGATCGGCCCACGCGGCTGCTGCTCGTCGCCGACCACACCCATCCCTTCATCTACCGGGAGGGCTTTCCGAGGGGGGCGCCCGAGGTCGATCTGGTCCTCGCGGCGGGGGACCTGCCGGGCTCCTACCTGGAGTTCCTGGCGAGCAAACTCCCGGTGCCCATCGTGTACGTGCACGGCAACCACGCCAACGAGTACGTGACCGAGGGGGAGGGGCGGGTGCCCCCGCGCGGGGTCATCTCGGCCCACGGGCGGGTCGTGCGGGCGGCGGGCCTCAGGATCGCGGGCTGGGGCGGCGTGCCGCGCTACCGCAGGGACGGCGAGGGGCAGTACACCCCCCTCCAGGCGCGCTGGGGGCTGGCGCGGGTGGGCTGGCAGGCCCGGGGGGGGGTAGACGTGCTGCTCACCCACGCCCCGCCCCTCGGGCCGCACGCGGGGAGCGACTACGCGCACCGGGGCTGCCCCGAGATCTCGGAGTTCATCGCCCGGCACCACCCCCGCCTCGTCGTCCACGGGCACATCCACGAGTACGAGGGCCGCCGCGAGGAGTACACCGACCCCGGGACCGGGGCGCGGGTCGTGAACGCCTACGGCTACCGGGTGCTGGAACTTCCGCCGCGTGCCCGGGGAACCACAGATGCCGCCGAAGCCAGGGCCGTGTCTAAAGGCTGACCTTAACGCGGGCGCATCAATCCCTGACACGTCCGGGGGATACTTCGCTCGGCCAAGAAAAACTCACCGCCCGGCGGGTGTGAGGGGCCGGAGGGAGACGCCCACCTCCATTCAAACGGGCGCGCGAGCGGGCAGACAGCAGGCCACGGGTGGGTTCGAGTCCCATCACCCGCACCGGACAGAAACGAGTGAGCCGTTTGACTGGCTCACTCGTTCTCGTTTCCCCGGGAGGCCGCTCGCGGATAGCATCCTTCCCATGACGCCCACGTCCAACGCCGCCCGCCTGCGCGAGTTCCACCGCGCCCTGGGCTTCGTCTCCCCCGAGCGGCCCAGCGTGCCGAATGCGGACCTGCTCGCCCTGCGCCGCACCCTGATCCGCGAGGAGGTGGCGGAGGTCGAGGAGGAGTTCCGCGTGCTGGAGGCTCGTCTGCGTGAGGGCGAGACCGTCCCGCCCGCCGACCTCGCGCCGCTCGCGCACGAACTCGCCGACCTGCTGTACGTCACCTACGGGGCGCTGGACGCCCTGGGCATCGACGCCGACCCCGTCTTCGCCGAGGTCCACCGCGCCAACCTGAGCAAGGCGGGCGGTCCCAGACGAGCCGACGGCAAGCAGCTCAAGCCTGAGGGCTGGCGGCCCGCCGACGTGCGGGGGGTACTTGAAGGGCAGGAAGTGGGAAGTGGTGAGTGGTCAGTAGGAAAGACCCCCGACCACTCACCACTTCCCACTGACCACTAACCCTTCAGAACGGCGTCTCCTCGTCCTCCACGCGCGGCACCGTCGCCGTACGGGTGGGCGCCGCCTGAGGACGGGCCGGGGCCGGGCGGGAGGCGTTCGCGGCAGGGGCACGACCTGCGCCCGCGCCGCCGGGGATGGCGTAGCGTTCCTGACGGCGGCCGCCCCGGAAGATCGCCAGGGTGACGTACTCGAACTCGCCGTCGGCCTTCTCGCGGACGTGGTCGGGGTCGGTGTTCTTGGCGCCCCGGCTGTACTTCACGGCGGCGGGGAGCTTCAGCTTGCGGCTGTCCACGGCCTCCAGCTCACGGCGGCGGTAGGCATGCCCCTTGTGCAGGATCATCTCCTCGCCCTCGGGGTTCGTCCACTTGCGGGCGCCGATCAGCGACCAGTCGAAGTCCGGCTCGTTCTCCAGCGGGAACTGGTAGCCCCCGGTCGGCACGTCGCCGCTCGTCCAACCCAGCCTCCCGTACTGGCGTTGCACGTCCAGCAGCTTTCCTTCGCTCTCCACGTCCACGGTCACCCGCGCGCCCAGGTCGGTGATGAATTCGATATGCAGCATCCTGCCTCCTTACGTAAATAACATAACATAAAAAGGAAGGGTGTGGTCGGGGTTATTCCGAAGGACGCGAAGGCTCTCGCCGAGCGACCGTGCCCAGGAAGAGCGCCAGCACCTCTCCTTCCCCGCCGCGCCGGACCTCGACCCGGTAGGTGGCGAGGGTGCGGCCCACCCGCTCGGGGGTGGCGACCGCAATGAGTTCGTCTCCCTCACGGGCCGGGCGGAAGAAGCTGAGGTGGGTCTCGACGGCGACGGCCCGCGCCTCCAGGTTGCTGATGACGGCGAAGGCCTCGTCGGCGAGGCTGAAGAGCAGGCCGCCGTGCGCGGTGCCGTGCATGTTCAGGCCGTCTGGCGTGATCCTCAAGGAGACGACCGTGCGCCCAGGGGTCGCCTCGCGCACGGTCATGCCCAGGAAGTCGGCGTAGCTCATGTCCCCAGGGTAGGGGTTTCACTCAGGCTGTCGGCCAGGGGCATCTCGATCACGCGCAGCGGGGCGATGAGGCGGGCCGTCTCCACCTGCTCGGGGGTGTAATGGCGGTAGCCGCTGGCCTCCTCGACCCTCTACCCGAGTTCGTCGTCCAGCCGCAGCGCCCCCCGGCTGAGGTGTGAGGCGCGCGAGAACGCGCCGGTGGTGAGAAAGTGCGTTTTCGTGTCCGTCATGCAGCCTCCGGAGGTACGGCCAGTCCAGGGGCTGCCCCAGGGGCAGGGTCAAGGGGTTCCTTCTCCCGCGCAGACGCGCCAGGCCACCGCACCCATGTCGGGGAGGTCACGCCGACCGACAATGGCCGCATGAACGACGAGCAAGTCTCCCGCCGCCTCTCCTACCTGTTGCGGCACGCACCCGGGGACCTGGGCGTCACGCTCGAACCCGGCGGCTGGGCTCCCGTTCAGGCCGTGCTGCGTCACCTGCGCGTCCCCCGCGAGCAACTGGAGCGGGTGGTGGCGACGAACAACAAGCGGCGCTTCACCCTGGAGGGGGGGCGCATCCGGGCGAACCAGGGTCACAGCGTCCCGGTGGACCTGGACCTCTCCCCCGCCGTTCCGCCCGCCCTCCTGTACCACGGCACCCACCCGGGGGCCCTGCCCGCCATCCGCCGCGAGGGATTGCGGCGGATGTCCCGCCACCACGTCCACCTCTCGCCCGACCCGGAGACGGCGCGGCGGGTGGGGGCGCGGCGCGGAAAGCCGGTCGTGCTCACCACGCGGGCCGGAGACATGCACGCGGCTGGACACGTCTTCTACCTCTCCGAGAACGGGGTGTGGCTGGTGGAGGTGGTGCCGCCGGAGTACCTGGAGTTCCCGGGCTGACGTGCAGCCCCGAACGACACGCCGGGGTGACACGCGGTTGGGGGCGAGCGGCAGGTGCTGCCCGGCGGTCTCCCCGATTTGCGCGTTTTTTGAGGGGCGGCGCGTACGGTGTGGGCAAGCCACTTTCACGCCACGCCACCTGCCAGGAGGTCCGCCCATGCCCAAAGCCCTGCTCGTTTCCGCCCTCACGCTGTGTGCCCTGAGTGCCTGTGGCACCGTCCCCACGCCCCAGGCCGCCGGTCCTGCCGTGTCCGCGCAGGCCGCCCTGACGCCCCGTCCCCAGGGGAGCCCCGACGTCGCCATCTTCGTGGTGTCCGGCCGTTGCGGGGCGACGTGCGACGACGCGCCGAACGACAATTGGAACTACCTGGAGCCGCAGGGCACCGTCGCCGCCCTCGGCAAGATGTTCGCGGGGCTGGGCAGGAGCGTCAAAACCTACGCCTACTCGGCGCACCTGCGCACCCACTTCTCCAACCTGTCGGGCAAGCAGGAGGCGGGCTTCCTCGACATGGAGGCGCAGCTACGCTCCGTCCTGGCGAACTGGGTGCAGGGCCGCAAGAATCCCACCCGCCTGGTGCTCGTGGGGCACTCGCACGGCACCAACTGGACCCACAACCTCGCGCGGGTGTACCAGGGCGTCACCTTCGACTACCTGATCGACCTCGACGGCATCTGCCTCGCCTGGGAGGACGACCACCGGCCCTTCATCCAGGCGTACTACGCCGAGCGCGGCGGCAACCCCTGGCCCGAGGACATCTCCAAATCCTGCGCCCAGGTGGACGCGGGCGGGCTGACCCGCTACGACCACAAGGACGTGGCCCTCAGGAACGTGCGCTACAACCTCGAAATCCAGAGCCAGCGCGCGGTGGACCAGCCCGCGAGCACCGACGGCAGCACCAACCTGTTGTTCGACACGGTGAACAACGTGCGCCCGGACGGGAGCCGGGCGGGTATCAGCACCTTCCTCTCCTACGACGAGGGGCACAACGAGATTCAACTGCCCGGCAGCGAAGCCATGAGCTGGCTGGGGGGCAAGGTGCAGGAACTCGGCCTGCCGTAGGGGTCCCGGCGCTTCCTGGAGGGCGTGTTTCCCAGGGTCGAAGCGACTGGACGACGGCCGAGCAGGCAAGCGTGAGGGAGGCAGCAAAACCTCTTGGGCCGGTGCCTCCCCTCGCCGAGGTACAGCTCCGGCTCCTTCAGGTCGGTGTCAGAACCCGCAGCCCCGGGAAGCGAGCGAAGCCCGCGTCCGCCGTGACCAGCGTCAGCCGGTGCTCCAGGGCCAGCGCGGCGAGGTAGGCGTCGTTCAGGTCGTTGCCACGCAGATTCAGGCTGAGTGTGAGTTCACGCCAGCGGTTCAGGCCCGCCTTGCCCAGTTCGAGGTGGCGGTAGTTGGGCTGGGCGTGCAGGGCGGCGAGGAACTCGAAGACACGCTCCGGTGAGGCCGCCAGGGGGCCCAGGGCGGGGAGGGTGGCGATCCGCAGGAGGGCAAGCTCGTTGACGCTGGTCGTCCATACGGGCTCGCCCTCCTGAAGGGTGCGCGTAAGCCACCCGTAACTCGCCACGTGGGCCGGGGTGTCCTGTCGAAAGGCGTTGAGCAGCAGGTTGGCGTCGAGCAAATAGCTCATTTCCTGGGGTTCGCCGCTTCGGGAGTCAAACCGAGCCTGGCGAGCTGTTCGCTGTCGTCGTTCATCATCGCCTTGATCTCCTCCGGCGTGAAGTTGAAGGAGAGACCCGAATCGAAAGTGGGCAGAACGACGGGTGGGCGGGACGCCGCCGCGCCCGCCTCAAGCTGTGCCCGCAGCCCCTCCTCTACAAGCTGCGTGAGGGTAATTCCCCGCCTGGCAGCCTCCATCTTGGCGCGGCGGTGCAGATCGTCATTCAGCCGGAGGGTCGTTTGCACAGGAATAGTGTAGAACAGAAAGACAGCAATCTTTCTCCAGCCTTACCTCCTGGGAGGACGCTGTTTTTCCGACGAGACCACACGTTACCCTTTCCCTTATGAATCTCGCCGAGGCCCGCGCCGCCCTCCGCTCCGCCCGCCGGGTGGCCGTGCTGACCGGCGCGGGCGTGAGCGCCGAGAGCGGAATCCCCACCTTCCGCGACGCGCAGACGGGTCACTGGGCGCGCTTCCGCCCGGAAGACCTCGCCAGCCCGGGGGCCTACCGCCGCGACCCGGAGACGGTGTGGCAGTGGTACGCGGGCCGCTACGCCGACGTGACGCGCGCCCGGCCCAACCCGGCGCACCTCCTGCTGGCCGACTTGGAGAGGCAGAAGGGCGGGGGCTTCTTCCTGGCGACGCAGAACGTGGACGGCCTGCACGCCCGGGCGGGAAGCGGGTCGGGCGGTGGGCGGCTCGTCGAACTCCACGGCAACCTCACCACCGCCCGCTGCGAGGTGTGCGGCACGGTGGCGCCCCTGCCCGCCCCCGAGGACTTCACCCCGCCGCCGAGCTGCCCCGTCTGCCGCTCGCGGATGCGGCCCAACATCGTGTGGTTCGGCGAGTACCTGCCCGAGGACGCGCTGGAGGCGGCCACCAACGCCTTCCGGGAGGCCGAGGTCGCCCTGATCGTGGGCACGAGCGGCGTGGTGTACCCGGCGGCGGGTCTGGCGTTGGAGGCGCGGGGCGCGGGCGCGGTGGTGATCGAGGTGAACCCCGAGGCGACCGAACTCACCTCCTCCCTGAGTTACAGCGTGCGGGACGTGGCCTCATGGGGGCTGGCGGCGCTGCTAGAAGCCGGTCAGTCCAGATAGGGCCGCGCCGCCTCGAAGCCGTCGAGGGTACCCGGGACGAGCGTCCAGTCGTCTCCCTGCTTCTGCGCCTGCCCTTCCCGCACCATGCGGTTGAGTTCGGCCTCGACACGCTGGCCGACCCGGCGCAGGGGCATCTCGGCGGTGCCCTCCACCCCGCGCCAGGCGAGGAAGGTGCGGTGGAAGGCCGGGAGGGCGTCGAGGCCGACGCGGGTTTCGATCTCGCGCCAGGAGGGGGGAGTGGCGGGGGTCATGTCCCCCGTTGTACCGCGTTTGTGGGACGCGGGGCCGCACGTACAATGCGCCCATGAGCGATCCGACCCGCCCCGACCCTCCCGCCCCGGAGGAGACCCGGCCCGAGTTGCCCGCCGAACTCGCCCGGCAACTGGAGACGCTGGGGGCCCAGCTCGTGTGGCGGGTCGGCAAGGACGAACTCAGCGACGACGTGGTCGTGCGGCTGGGCTTCGCCTCGGCCACCCCCCGCTTCGCGCACCTGCCCAGGCTGCGCAGCGTGGCGGACACCGAGTTGCAGGCCGCCGTTCAGGAAAACCGCGTGGTGATCGAGTGGGTGGATTGATCCGCCGGTGCTGATCGAGGCCGAGCAACGGTTCACCCTCCCCCACCCGGGGGGGCGGGAGGCGGCCCTCGCCTTCGTGCGCGACGCGGGGGTGGCCCTGTCAAAGGTGCGCTTCCTGCGCGGCCTGGTGGGAAGCGCGCAGTGGGTCACGGGCGAACTCGTCGTCCCCGTGCCCGTCCTCGGGGAGGTGGACCTGCCCTTTCGCAGCCTCCTGAGCGTTACCCCCGACGGCGCGGCCCTCGTGCCGCAGCCCCTCGGCGGGGAGCGGGCGTGGGTCGAGGTCGCCGGGCAGGCCAGCGTGGACGGCGCGGGCGTGGTCGCCTTCCAGTTTCACTTCCGCGCGCACCTCCACACCCCGCAGGCGGAGGGCTGGGGCGGCGCCGCCTTCGAGAAGATGGCCCGTGCCGCCGCCGCCCGGACGCTGGAAAGGGTGTCGGGGGAACTCCCGGCGGGAATCGGGGAGGCGATGGGCGCCCAGGAAGCGCGCGAACCGTGAGGGCGGAGGGGATGATCTCAGGAGCCGCACCCGAATAAGGAGCGGAACCGCGCTTCCAGACGCCAGGAAGAGGGGATGTCGAACCTCAAGCTGCGCGGGGAGCGCGCCTCCCTTCTGGCAGACCCGTTTCCCGCCGTCCCCGGCACGCTGTACCGACAGCGCAGCCTTGAAGCCGCTCTCGGCCTGTTCCTCGACCTCGGGACCAGGACGACTGGGGCAGCGACCGGTGCGGGCGGCTCCTCGAAGGTGCCCGGTGGGACACGCCGCTTCCGAAAGCGCGCCGCCACCACCCACGCCTGCGGCTCTGCCTCGACCTCTCCCAGCGTCCCGAAAACCGCAAGGAACCTGCCGTATGTGCGGGTGAACGACGAGGTGTAGGGCCTCTCCCTGGTCGTGCGGTCCTGAGGAGCAGAGGACCAGGAGTTCACATCTCCGGGCGCGCCAGGAAGACCCCTTCCCAGAGGGAAGTTCTCTTTGTTGACCTGCCTGTGGACAAGCGGTGCGTGCCCTGGTGGAGGGGGACGGGAAGCTGTTCGGAGACCCCCGAGCAACGTCTGGCCGGGCGTCCCCGGGGACGCCTCCCGGGGCACGGGCCGTGCGGGCCTTTGCGGGGCGCCGACCGGTCAGTTGAGGGGCCGGGTGCCCTCGGGCAGCGTTCCCCCCGCGAGGAGGGCGGCGGCGGCGTCCTGAAGGGCGGTGAGGGCCACACGCTGGGTGAAGGGACCCGTGGAGACGCGCGCGACCCCGAGGTCCTGCAATTCCCGGGCGGGCAGGCTCGCGCCGGGCACGCTGATCACCGTGAGCTTGCGCGGCCCCAGCGCCTCCACGACCGCCTGAATCTCGTCGCGGGCGACGAGCCGGGGCACGAAGACCACCGGCGCCCCGGCGTCGAGGAAGGCCCGCCCCCGGCGGATCGCCTCGTCGATCACCCGCGAGCGTGGCGCCTCCGGGTCCGCGCGCACGAGAGCGTCCGTGCGGGCGTTGAGGACGAACTCGATGCCCGCCTCGCGCCCGGCGGCCATGACCGCCTCCACCGCCGTGACCGCCTCGTCCAGCGGCCTCATCTGGTCTTCGAGGTTGCCGCCGACCACGCCGATCTCGATGGCGCGCCGTGTCGTCTCGCCGGGGTTGCCGTAACCCGCCTCAAAATCCATGGAGACGGGCAGGTCCACCGCCTGCACGATGCGGCGCACCATGTCGAGGTGCAATTCCAGCGGGATGTTCTCCCCGTCCGGGTAGCCGAAGGTGGAGGCGATGGAGTGGCTGGCCGTGGCGAGGGCCCGCGCGCCCGTCGCCGCGACGACCTGGGCGGACACCACGTCCCACACGTTGGCGAGCGTGAGGATGTCCGGGGCCGTGTGCAGGTCGAGCAGGGTGCGGGCCCTGCGGGCGAGGTCGGTGGGGGGGGTCTGCGTCATGTCGGGCTCCTTGGCGGGGGGTCAGGCGGCGCGCAGGGCGGCCACGCTGCGGCGGCAGATGTGCTCGAAGCGGCCGGGGTCACGCGACGAGCGGGCGAGCAGCATGGCGCCCTCCAGGGTGGCGAGGAAGGTGGAGCCGGTCTCGCGGGGGTCGCCGGGAAAGTGCAGCTCCCCTTGCCCGCGCCCCTCCTCAAGCACGCGGGAGAGCCAGTCCTCGTTGAGGTCGGAAAATATGCTCACCTCGCCGCGAATAGCCTCGGGAAGGCTGCGGTCCTCGGCGGCCAGGACGGTACACAGGCGGATACGTCCGTCCTCGTGGACGACCTCGCGGGAGGCCGCGACGTAGCGGTCGAGGCGCCGGGCGGAAGGGTGGGCGGCGAGGCTCTCCAGCAGGCGCTCCCGGCGCTCCCGGTACCGCCGGACGAGGGAGGCCCCGAGGCCGGTCTTGCCTGGAAAGTGGTGGTGGATGCTGGCATTGCACAGCCCCAGCCACTCGCCGATATCCTTGTACCTGACGGCGTGGTCCCCGCGCTCCTGAACGAGCCCCTGCGCCACATCCAGAATCCGGGTTCGCGTGTCTGGCTTCCCGGACATGCTGGAAGTGTCTTCCTCCACGTAGGGAGGCGTCAAGCAGGGTGCGTCCTCGGTCGGCTTGTCTCTCCACGGAGGACGGGGCGTTCCTTGACCCTGGGGGAGCGGCCGGGCTGGTCACACGCCCCCTCCCCCGTTGCTTCGCAACGCCCTCTCTGCTTCGCAGCTTTGCAAGTCCCACGGGGGGAGAGGGTCAACGGAGCGAGAACGCCGGATCACCAGCACATCTGCTCTGATTATCGCTGTCGTGGACATCCTGAACCCGGTTGAGAGAGAAGCCTCCAACTCCAGAAGCCGGACCACGAGGCGGGGCAGTCTTTCAAAATCCAGAACGTCCTGCTCCACCGCGAGGGGACCCCTCAGGTCGGCCCCGGGAGTGCCCCGACGTACTTCGCCCTGGGACGAATCAAGCGGCCCTGGGCCGCCGACTCGATGCCGTGCGCGAGCCAGCCCACCGTGCGGCCCAGCGCGAACAGGGCCACTCCCCGCTCCGCCGGGCCCCCCAGCACCTGAACCACCAACGCCAGGGCGAGGTCGACATTGGGGCGTTCTCCCAGTTCGCGCCGCACCTCCTCGCACAGGGTCTGCGCGACGTGGAGGGCGGGCAGATCGGGAGCGGTCAGGGCCAGGTGGTCGAGCAGGGCCCGGCCGCGAGGATCGCCCCCCGGGTAGAGCAGGTGCCCGAACCCCGGCGGACGGTGGAAGCGGCGCATCACGCCGGAGAGCGCACGCCGCGCCCCCTGCCGCCCGGCGAGGTCCAGCAGTTCGGAGCACACCTCGACACTCAGCCCGTGCCGGACCCCTTGCAGAGCGCACAGGGCCCCCAGCGCCGCGTGGTGGAGGCTCGCGCCGCTCGACGCCACACAGCGGGCCGTGAAGCTGGAGAGGTTGAGTTCGTGGTCGGCCGTCAGGATCAGGGCGCGCCGCAGCAGGTCGGCGTGGCCGTTCCCGACCCCCCAGGCACGGGCGAGGCGTTCGTGCAGGGCGAGGTCCGGCGCGGCCGGAATTCCGCAGGCGCGCTCCGTGACCGCGAAGAGCAGGGACAGCACCCGCGCCGCGTTGCCGGGCAGCGCTTCGGGCCGGGCGTCGCTGGCGTGGAGGTCGCGCGCCCCGGCGTGGGTCAGCGCGTGGGCGAACGACTCCAGCAGGCCCGCCTCCGGGACCAGGGGCAGGTGGGCGAACTGGGCGCGCAGGGGCAGGGTGACGGCCCGCAACTCTCCGGTCCAGAGCAGGCCCGCGACCTCCTCCAGCGTTCGGTCCTCTGCCAGGCGCACCGCGTCGTGCCCCCGGTAATACAGCCGCCCCCCGGAGATCAGGGTGAGTTCGGACTCCAGGACGGGGGCCCCCCAGTTCAGCGCCCCCTGTGCCGTCTTCCCGGGGTCGCGGCGCTCTTCTTTGCGCCGCACCAGCGCGTCCACGTCCTCCGCCCGGTAGCGGCGCTCACGGGTCTTGCCTCCGGCGGGCTCCGAACGGATCAGGCCACGGCTGACGTAGGCGTATAGGGTCGCGCGGCTCACGCCCAGGCGTTCGGTCGCCTCGGCGGCGGAGAGGGACGGGGACATGCCCCAATCTTAATCTTGATTCTTCAATCAAGATTGACGCCTCCTGTCAAGTCGAGCAGCATGACCCCAGGAGGCCAAGCCCATGACCCAGGTTCAGGATGTGCCGACGCCCGAGTTGTTCCCCGACGCCTTTCCCGCAGGGGGCTTTCCGCAGTTCGTGTGGACCCGGCGGCCCGACACGTTGCCCGCCCAGGCGTGGACGACGGAGACGACCCACCGCGACGGCCAGCAGGGGGGGCTGCCCCTCACCACCGAGCAGGGCGTGCGGCTCTACGACCTGATGTGCGCCTTTACCGGGGACAGCGGGGCCATCCGGCAGGCGGAGTTCTTCGTGTACCGGGCCCCCGACCGCGAGATGCTGGAGGCGGCGCTGGAACGCTTTCACGGGGGGGCGCCGGTCGAGCCCACGACCTGGATTCGCGCGAGCCGCAAGGACGCCGGTCTCGTGGGGGCGCTGGGGGTGCGCGAGACGGGGATGCTGGCGAGCGCCAGCGACTACCACACCTTCCACAAGTTCACCCCGGGCGGCCGGGCCCAGGCGGCGCAGACCTACCTCGACGCCGTGCGGGCCGTCCTCGACGCGGGGCTGAGGCCCCGGCTCCACCTGGAGGACGCGACCCGGGCGCCGCGCGAATTCCTGCTGCCCTTCGTGGAGGCCGTTCTGGAGGTGGCGGCGCCGTACGGGGAGGCGGGGCGGCCCAAGTTCCGCCTCTGCGACACGATGGGGCTGGGGCTGCCCTACGAGTTCGTCGCGTGGCCGCGCAGCGTGCCCGGCATGGTCCGTGAACTGCTCGCCCTGGGCGTGCGGGGGGAGGACCTGGAGTTCCACCCGCACAACGACACCCACCTCGTCGTGGCGAACTGCCTCGCCGCCGTCCTGGCGGGATGTGCGGCCATCAACGGTACCCTCCTCGGCAAGGGGGAGCGGACGGGCAACGCGCCGCTGGAGGGGGTGCTGCTCCACCTGCTGGGCATGGGGTATTTCGCCGACGCGGCGCCCGACTTCACCCGGCTGGGCGAGCTGGCCGAGGTGTACGAGGTGCTGGGACAGGGCGTGCCCGCCAAGTACCCGCTGTACGGCAAGGACGCCCACCGCACCCGGGCGGGCATCCACGCGGACGGGCTGAACAAGTTCTGGCCGATGTACGCGCCCTTCGACGTGCCCCGGCTGCTGGGGCGGCCCCTGGAACTCAGCCTGACCAAGGACAGCGGGCTGGCGGGATTGATCTTCCTGATCAAGGGGCACACGGGGGTCGAACTCCGCAAGGACGACCCCCGGTTGCAGGCGCTGCACGCGGGGCTGAACCGGGAGTTCGACGCGGGGCGGCAGACGGCGGTGGAGTGGGAGGAGATCGCCCCCCGCGTCGAGGCCCTGCTCCGCGAGGACCAGCCTGCCCCCCCGGCTTGAAGCCCCTGATGCACAGTAGGGAAACGCCGTCTCAGCCGTGGGCCTTCTTACTCCTCCCCCCCTGTGGGGAGGTTGGGAGGGGGGTGACGAGCGCAGCTCGTCCTTCTCCGACATGGCAAAAACACCGTGACCGCCCGTTGTGCATTTCGCAGCAAGAAAGCGCAGGCATTCAGCTCCCGTGCGTCACCCTCCCACCACCCTTACCGCGCCGTGGTTTTCCCGGCCTCCGCCGTGTAGCCGCGAGCCTGGAGGGCGTACAGGGCGGCGTACTGGCCGCCCCGGGCGATCAGTTCGGCGTGGCTGCCCGCCTCACTCACCACACCGCCCTCCAGCAGGACGATCTGGTCGGCGAGCCGGACGGTGGAGAAGCGGTGCGAGATCAGGACGGTGATCCGCTCCCCGGCCTGCGCCCGCAACGCCTCGATGGTCTCGAACTCGGCCCGGGCGTCGAGGGCGGCGGTGGGCTCGTCGAACACCAGGACCGAGGCGTCCCGGAAGTACAGCCGCGCCAGGGCCAGGCGCTGCCACTGCCCGCCCGAGAGCTGCCGCCCCCCCTGGAAGAGCCGCCCCAGCGGCGTGTCGATCCCCTGCGGCAGCGTGTCCACGAAGGCGGCCCCGGCCTGCCGCACCGCGCCCTCGACGCCGGGGTCGTCCTCCAGGCGGCCCACCTCTGCAATCGCCACGTTCTCGCGGGCACTCATCTGGTACTGGCCGAAGTCCTGGAAGATGATGCTCATCTGCCGCTGCACGCTGCGGGGCGAGAAGCGCGAGGCGTCCAAGCCGTTGAGCAGGATGCGCCCGCCCGTGGGCTCGAACAGCCGCGTGAGGAGCTTGACCACGGTGGTCTTCCCCGCCCCGTTCTCGCCGACGAGGGCCAGCGCCTCGCCCCGGCGCACGGTGAAGCTCACCCCCCGCAGCACGTCGCGCTCGGTGAGGGGGTAGCGGAAGGCGACGTCCTGAAACTCGACCGTCTCGATGCTTCCCCGCCACTCCTCGCCCGCGTCGAGGTCGCGCCCGGGCTTCTCCAGAAAGTCGAAGAGGTTGCGCATGTAGAGCAGGTTCTGGTAGATGCCGCTGACTCCGTTCAGGAGCCCCGCCACCGTCCCCTGCACCTGCGCGATCCCCAGGACGAAGATGCTGAAGTCGCCCACCGTGATCTGCCCGTTGGCGGCGCGGCGCAGGATCAGGGCGCTCGCCAGCCCGGTCAGGAGGGCCGAGGCCAGGGCCGCCCCGAAGCCCCAGCGGGAGCGGCGGCGGATGATGTCCTCCAGTTGCCGCCGGAAGCCCAGGTAATAGTCGCGCCAGCGCCGCAGCAGGTAGGGCTCGAAGCCGAAGAGCCGCACCTCCTTCACGAGCTGATCGGAGGTCAGCAGCCCGCCGAGGTAGTTCTGCACCCGCGCGTCGTGGGTCTGCCACCGGAGCATCCGGTAGTTCTCCACCCCGAACTTGTTGCTGACCCACACCCCCGGCAGGCTCGCCAGCAGCACGAGCGGCAGCACCCACACCCCCAGCCGCGCCATCAGGGCGCCGACCGACACCAGCGTGACGACGGCGCCCGCCAGCCCGACAAGCTGGGTCGCCACGCCCAGGGGCCGGGAGCCCACCTCGCGGTACGCCTGCTGCAACTGGTCGTAGGTCTCGGCGTGCTCGAAGGCCTCCACGCTCATCCCCGACGCCTTGTCGAGGATGCGGCGGCTGACCCCGTGCTGGAGGCTGTCGCCGAGGAGCTGCTGCGCGGCCCCCTGCACGGTGGAGAGCAGGCTCCCCAGCACCCCCAGCGCGACCTGCACCCCCAGCAGGACGAGGAGTGCGCGGTACGTCACACCCCCCTGCGCGGCGCGGGCCACCTCGTCGAGCAGCAGCTTGCCCACGTACAGGTTCGCGGCGGGCAGGGCGCTCCCGGCGAGGGTGGTGGCCGCGTAGGTCAGGCTGTGCCGGGGACTGGCGAGCCACACCAGCCGCAACGTCTGGAGCAGGTCGGCCGCCCGCTGCCGGGGGGTGAGGGGATCAGGGGGTGCTGGCGGGGCGGCGGGGGGAGACCGGCGGCTCATCTGCATGGCGAGGAGTCTGGCGTGCGAGGCCGGGCAGGAAGGTGGCTCAGCTTGGGGTGAGTCCGTCAGGACGAGGACGGACCCCCTGGAACTGTGCCTGGAAAGCGTCGCACCTCCTCCCCGGACCGACCTCCCCCGCCCGCGACCACGGGGCCGGGAGTTCGGAGGACGTGAGGGCCGACGTTCCTGCCTTTGTCGACCTGGATACCGTATGTGACGTGACCAGCCTCGCGTCCACCCGCGTGGGCGAGAACAGCGCCGGGACGTTGACCCTCTCGGCGGAGTGGAGCCGCCCGGCCCGGCGTGGACGCTCAGCCTCGGGTTCCGACGTTTCTCCCTGTGAACGGGAGGGGCTGTCCGTGGTGGGCGGTCGGTCCACGCGGTCACTGACGCAGCAGAACGGCCACGACGCTGCGGTCGGCGTTGCCCCCGCCTCACGTCAGCGGACGGCGCCCAGGACCCCCTCGGCGATGACGTGGCGGTGATTCGGGTGGTCCTCCACCCGCCCCGTCATCACGGCCACCAGCTCCAGCGCCGGGAACACCGCCACGTACTGCCCGCCGTAGCCCGTCGCGTACCAGCCCTCGGTTCCCCCTTCGCGCGTCACCCACCACAGCAGCCCGTACCCGGGCAGGCCCTCCATCCACCCGTACCCCTGGACGTGAACCCGCGTCGCCTCCTCCACCCACCCCGGGGGCACGAGTTGCCGTCCCTCCCAGCGGCCCCGTCCCAGGACGAGCCCACCGAGGCGCAGCATCTCGCGCGGGGTGAGGTGGGCGCTCCCGCAGGCGAGGGGCCGCCCCAGCGGGTCGCGCGGCCAGGGGGGCGGGGCGATGCCCAGCGGCGTGAACAGCGCCTCCTGCGCGAAGTCGGCCAGGTTCTGCCCCGCCGCCTGCGCCAGCACCGCGCCGAGGAGATGGACGCCCGCGTTGGAGTAGTGGAAGGCTGTACCGGGATCAGCCACCAGGGGCCGCGCGAGGGCGAAGCGCACAGGGTCCTCGCTCGCCATCCAGGCCTCGTCGTACGCGGCGTCGGTGAGTTCGGAGGGCAGGCCGGAGGTCATGGTCAGGAGGTGGCGCACGGTCACGTCCCGCCAGCGCGCGTCCGTCAGGGCGTCCGCGTCACTCCCAAGCAGCGGGAGGACGGGCTGGTCGAGCCCGGCGAGCAGGCCCCGGTCGAGCGCGACCCCCACCAGGAGGGAGACCAGGCTCTTGGTAACGGACTGGGTGTCCTGCGGAGAGGTTGGATAGATGCCGAAGTACCGCTCGAAGGCGAGGTGGCCGTGGCGGGCGACGAGCAGGCTGGTGACGTGGGGCAGAGCCCGCTCGATCCGGGCGTGGAGGGCGTCCAGGCGGTTGGGATCGAGCCCGGCGTCCTCGGGCCGGGTGGTAGGGAGGTCGGAGGGCACGCACATCATCTTGCCGGAAAAGTGGCGCGTGGACGTGGTGTCCGCCGTAAGCCATGACCGGTGAGACGGTCCCGGAAGATGGTCCCGAACGAGAGTCCCGGCCTCGGACCCGAGCCTTCCGCCACACCTGGCAGCTCACCCGACGCACCTTCACCTTGCGGGATAACCAGGACCCCCGTGGCTTCCGGCCTGGGAGTGCGGCAGACTGTTCGGTGGCCGACTCCTTGCCGGAGGCTTCCCGGCTCGCGGCCGTCCCTACTTCGCGGGGCGGGCAACGTAGAGGAACGCCCGGCCGATGCCGTTCACCCGGCCGTACCCGGCACCGCAGTACGACGTGTTCGACTCGAACTCCAGGGCCATTCGGGGCGACGGCTTGTCCGCACCCATGAGCAGGGGAACGCGAGTCCCGTCCTTGCGGAGTTCCACCGCCGTCGCCATGTAGCGGCCCAGCGGGATGTCGTACAGGAAGGAGTCGCCGGGCCGGGTCGTCTTCACCAGCGTCTTGCCCTTCGAGCCGTCCACCAGGGGCCCGTCGGGCACGAGGGTCACCTCCACCCGCGACTCGTCCCAGTTCACCACGCCCTCGTCGTCCCAGCCCGGGTGCAGCAGCCGCACCTCTCCCCCGAAGAAGGCATTCTCGCCGCCGTCGGGGATGGGACCGCTGAGTTTGAACTTGAAGTTGCGGATGACGCCTGCGCGCGGCGAAAAGGGCTCGTAGCCTTCCTCGTTGACGGAATCGACGCGCATACAGAACTTCTGCCCCCCGTAGGGCATCAGGACCCAGGCGGAGGCGTAGTACGGCATGTCGATGAGGGACGGAACCGTGTACTGCCCCTGGGCACCCGTCTTGACAGTGACCATCCCCCCGGTCACCCCCGGCTCGATGCGGACGATGGCCCCCTTGATCGGTCTGCCCAGTGCGTCCAGCACGACGCCCTTCACGGTCCCCGGTTCGGGCTTCGGCGGGGGAGCGGCCAGAGCGGCGGTGAGGGCGAGGAGGGACATCAGGGCGGGCAGGCGTCGGTTCATCGTTCGGGGTCCTTTCCGGGAGGAGGAGCAGGGTGGGCGGATCGTCCGGTGCTCCCCCGGCTGGCGGCGGCTCACCTGACTGGGCGCACGGTAGGGCCGGGACGATGATTGCGACGTGATCGGGAAGAAACAGGCGGTGGGTGCGAGGATCGGCCTGCGAGCGTTCAGGAGGGCGAGGAGGCCAGGCGCCGGGTTCCCGGCCGGTGGCCCGCTTCCACTGGCAACCCGCACCAACGAAAGCGCCCCTCCGGGTCAGGAGGGGCGGTGATCGGTCGAGTCGGGGGTGATCATGTGAGGCGGGGCTGACGGGCCAGGACCAGAATCTTAATGAGCTGGAGCAGGGTGGGCCGCTTGCTCTGATTACGGGCAGCGCGGGCTTCGCGGGCGCGTCCCGCTTCGGCCCGGAGTTCCTGGGCGCGGTCCTGAGCGGCGTAAAGGTATGCGTTCATCTTCGTCTCCTTGCGCCGGTCGGCTTCCCTTCTCGGCTGCCCCTATAGTGCCCGGAGTGGCCCCGACCCACATCGGCCGAGTGCACACCCCCACCTACGCCAAACGGCCGGGAAGCAGAGCCGCTCTCTTCCGGTCCCGGTGTCGGGGGAGGCCCAGGGGTCCTGACCGCGTGTTCTCTCCACCGCGCTCGGCACGAGCGGCCTTCGCCGTTTGCGGCCCGGCGGCTATCCTGGTGACCCGCGCCGCGTGGGCGGCGCCCCTGTCCTGCCCGAGGTCCCCAGTATGTTCTCCCTGCTCCGCGACCGCCGCATCCTGATCCTGTGGATCGGCGAAAGCATCAACACGTTCGGCAACGGCCTCACCTTCATCGCGCTCGCCTGGTTCCTGTACCGTCTCTACCCGAACTCGCCGGGGCTCTCGGGCACCGTCATCGGCGCGTGGACCGCCGCGATGCTGCTCGGCACGCTGGGCCTGGCGAGCTTCACCGACGTGTGGGACCGCCGCACGACCTTGCGCGTCGCCAACGGCCTGAGCGCCGTGTGGATCAGCCTGATGCCGCTGCTGTACGCCCTGAACCTGCTCTCCTTCCCGGTCCTCGTCGCCGTCGCGGCCCTGACCGGGTTCACGGGCAGCGTGATCTTTCCGGCCCAGCAGGCCTCGTTGCCGACCTTCGTGCCCCCGGAGCGGGTGCAGGGCATTCAGGCGCTGTTCAACCTCACCTGGACCACGAGCGGCCTGCTCGCGCCCATCAGCGCGGGCTTCCTGGTCGCGAGCATCGGGGCCCCGGGGGTGATGTGGGTGAACGCGGCCAGCTTCGTCGTGGCGCTGATCGCCTACTCGCTCGTGCGCTTTCCGCCCGTGCCCCGCGCTTCCGGTGAGGGGCACGGCCTGGCGGGCTGGTGGGAGCGGACCCGCTTCGGCTTCTCCTTCGTCCTCGCGCGGCCCGCGCTCTGGGCCACGCTGCTGGGCCTCGCCAGCGTGAACTTCGCCATGGAGCCCTACACCGCCGTCTTCCTGCCGCGCATCGCCGACCGCCTGATGACGGGGGTGGACCTCCCGGCGGCCCTGTCGTGGGTGAGCGCCGAGAACCGGGGTGCCCTCGGAGTCGGCCTGCTGGGCTCGGTCCTGGCGGTCGCCGAACTGGGCATGGTGATCTGGATGGGGCGGCGCACCAGCCACCACCCCCTGAACTGGATCGCGCTGGGCTGCGTCGGGCCCGCGCTGTGCATCGTCGGCGTGGCCCTGGCGCCCTCGCTGGGGGTGGCGCTCGTCCTCGCCCTCCTGATGGGCCTGTGCTTCGGGCCGCTCAACGTGATGGTGGGAACCCTCTTCGCCCGGCTCACGCCCGAGGCGGTGCGCGGGCGGGTTTACAGCGCCCGCATCCTGGTGGGCCAGGGGCTCAGGCCGGTCGGCGTGGGCCTCGCGGGCGTGCTCCTGGGTGCCCTGGGCCTCGCCCCGGCGGTGGCCGTGTTGGGCGTGTTCGCCGCCCTGCTCACGCTGGCGGGCTACCTGCGGGCGCGCGGCGAGGGCGCCGGGGGCGAGGTGACGGCCCCCTCACCCAGCGACTGACCCGCCGAGGCGCCTCGCGCTCAGGCCCCGGTGAGGTCGAGCCGCCGGACGGAGGCGAGGTGGTCGGGCGGGATCAGGGCTCCTCGCAGCGCGCCCCGCAGGCCGAGCCGCGCGAGCAGGGGGTAGAGCGGCAGCAGCCCCCGCAGCCACGGGCGCCCCGGCAGGCCGAGCAGCGTGCGGACCCGCTCCGGGGCGAGCACGCCCTGCACCTGCCGGAGCAGGTGGTACCGCCACGGCCCGAGGTGGTGACGGTAGGCGGCGTACAGGGCGCGGGTGTGCTCCCCGGATGCCAGGTCCCGCCCCAGGTGACGCTCGCGGTCCTCCTGCCACTCGCCGTAGCCCACGGGGAGTTCGGGAATGCCCAGGCCCGTCCCCACCCGCCGGAACACCTCCCACAGGTCCTCCCGCTCAGGCCCGGTGAGCGGGCGGTGGAGGGCCGTGTACGCCCGCTCGGAATAGTCCACGAGCAGGTACAGCACGTCGCGGTGCGCCCAGTCGGGAATACACGCGTCGCGGGCCCGCTCGACCGCCCCGTGCGCGGCGCGGATGCGTGCGAAGGTGCGCTCGGCCCCGGCCTCGTCGGCAAGAACGATCCCTTGGGCGTAGGCGGCGGTGGAGAAGAGGCGCCCCAGGGGGTCGCGCGGGATGCGGCCCGTGAAGAACAGCCAGTCCACCGCCCGGTTGAGCGCGAACTCGGCGGCGGCCCCCGCGAAGACGAGCAGCACCAGGTCCCCGTCCCCCCAGATGCGCCGCACGATGGAGTCGGGGTGGACGAAGGGTGGGGACGGGTCACTCTGAGGTTTATTGCCTGGGACTTCGGTCACGTCCCGATCATCCTAGGGACTTCCCCGGAGCCCGACCGGGCGCGTCCGAACAAAGCGGGGGGGAGGGTGACCCGGCGGGGATGGCTCGGCCGTACAGGTAGCCCTGCAACAGGTCGCCGCCCGCCTGACCCAGTGCCCCACGCCATGCCGCACGAAGGTCGCGGTCGAGCTTGAGGGCGTCCACGGGAAGTTGGCGCAGGAACGCCAGGCTGGAATAGCCCGTGCCGAAGTCGTCGAGCGCGATCCGCACGCCCAGCTCACGGATGCGCGCGAGCTGCCGGGCGGAGTCCCCGAGGTTGACGAGCAGGCTGCTCCCGGTGACTTCGAGTTCGAGCGCACGTCTCCCGGCACGTCCGCCTCGCGCAGGGCCGCCTCACCCACGAAGGGCAGCGCCAGCCAGGGCTGCGTCGTCTGAACCGGCGGGCGGGGCGTGGAGTGACTCAGGGCGTGCGGCGCTGCCTGGCCCAGCATACGGGCCCCGCCTCACACGGCTCTTACCACCCCACGCGTGAAGGGCGGTCCCACCCCGGGCGCACTCCCCGCCCGGTTCCGGGGCACTTTCCTCCTGTTCGGCGCGGCCTTCGGTGTTCCCGCCTGCGGAGAATTCGGGCGTGGTGACCACCCGCACCCCCGTTACGGGCGCGAGGGGGCGTTCCTCGCGGCCTTCGGCGGGCCATGGGCTCCATGACCTTCATGTTCCTGCCCCACCCCGCCCGGTCGCCGGGCCTGACAGGAACGCGCAAGACGTGCCGCGCCATCATGGCCGCGTTTGCTCATGAAACCGTCCATGTCTGCCCCTGCCCCCCGGACCTCCTCCCGCCGCGCTGGAGGAGCCCGTCTGTCCCTGGGGGCGCTGCTGGCCGCCACGGCCTTGCACTTCTCCTGGCTGGCAACCAGGTGGGGCGGTGCGGCGGGGCGGGAGGTGCTCGCCGACCTGCTCCCCATGCCCGTCTTCGTGCTCGCCGCGCTGTACGCCTGGGGGGTGGCGGCGCGGCACCGGGGAGGCGAGCGGCGCGGGTGGTGGGGCCTGGGGGCGGCCCTGCTCGCCTTCGCCGCCGGGAACGGCCTGTGGGCCTACCTGGAACTTGTGGCGCACGTTCAGCCGTTCCCGTCGGTTGCCGACGCCGCCTTTCTCCTCGTCACGCCCCTGCTCGCCGCCGCCTTCGTGAGGCTCTGGCCCTGCCGCGCCTCGGGCACTGCCGCCGTGCAGCTCGGCCTGGACGTGCTGACCTTCACGCTCGCGGCGGGTGTCTGGCTCTGGAACTTCCTGATCGCTCCCGCCGCCCTGGCGAACGGGGCGCAGCCGCTGGCGTTCGCCCTGAGCGTGCTCTACCCGCTGTACGACCTGCTGCTGCTCAGCCTGGTGCTCGTCGCGGCGCTGCGGCGCGCGGCCTCGCCCGCCCTGCTCCTCTTCGCGCTCGGCCTCCTGTGTTTCGCCTCCGGGGACGTCGCCTTCGCGTACCTGGGGCTCGTCGGGCAGTACCGCAGCGGGCACCCCGTGGACGCCAGTTGGGTCGCGGGGTCCGTACTCTTCGCCCTCGCCGCGCGGGCGAGCCTGCGCCCGGGGAGCTTTCCGGCGGCTACGGTCGCTCGCACGGCGGCGCGGCTGCCCGACCTCGCCTTCATGCTGCCCCACGCGGCGGTGATTCTCACCTCCCTGCTGCTCGTCCTGACCCACCACCGGCAGGACCCGGGCGCCCGGGGCGTGCTGCTGGGGGCCGTGCTCGTCACCGGGCTCGTCACCCTGCGCCAGACGCTCGCCTGGCGCGAGGCCCGCGCCCTGCAGGGCGAGTTGCGCGCCCTCAACCTCGACCTGGAGGCCCGCGTGCGCGAGCGGACCCTCGACGTGCGCCGCACCTTCGAGGGCGGGCTCCTCGCGCTGGGCACCGCCCTGGAGGCGCGCGACTTCGAGACGGCCGGGCACACCGAGCGGGTGGTCAAGCTCGCGCGCGGGCTGGGGCAGGTGCTCGGCCTCCCGCCGGGCGAGCTGGAAGCACTCACGGAAGGCGCGTACCTGCACGACCTCGGCAAGCTGGCAGTGCCCGACCACATCCTGCTCAAGCCCGGCAGGCTCACCCCGGAAGAGTGGACGGTCATGCAGTCGCACGCCACGCGCGGGCACGCCCTGGCGCTGCGACTTCCACACCTCAGCCCCGGCGCGCTCGACGTGATCCACCACCACCACGAGCGGTGGGACGGGTCGGGCTACCCGCACGGGCTCGCGGGGCAGGCGATCCCCCTCGCCGCGCGGGTGTTCGCGGTGTGCGACGTGTACGACGCCCTCACCAGCGAGCGCCCCTACAAGGGCGCCTGGACCCCCGCGCGGGCCCGCGACGAGATCGGCGCGCAGTCGGGGCGGCACTTCGACCCCCGGGTGGCGGCGGCCTTCCTGGCGCTGGACCTGGAGGCGGTGCTCGCCACGGCCCCGGCGGCACCCGTCTTGCAGCAGGCCGAGCAGGCGTTCGGGGCGCGGGTCAGCGAGCACACCCCCGTCCCGCAGGGCGCCCTCGCCGAGACGGGAGCGCTGCTGGCCCTGGCCGACGAGCGGACGTACGCCCGCAAGGGCGGCCGGGAGCCGTGCCCCGTGGCGGCAGAGCGGGGCGCCGCCGAGCACCCCGGGGGGCGGCAGACCAGCTCCCGGTGACCGCCCGCCCGGGCTGCTGGACACCCGCTCACCGGACGGGCCAAGATGGGGAATGGCCGGACCGGACGGGATGCGCGTCGTGATCACGGGGGCGTCGAGCGGGATCGGGCGGGCCACGGCGCGGGCGTTCGCCGGGCGTGGCGCATCGGCGGCCTCGCGCCCGTCCCGTTCGCCTCGGGCTACACGGCGAGCAAGTTCGGCCTGCGGGGCTTTCACGCCAGTCTGCGGCAGGAACTCGCGGACCATCCCGGTATTCGCGTCTGCGCCGTCTTCCCCGCCTCCATCGACACGCCCGCGTACGGGCGCGGCGCGAACGTCTCGGGGCGGGCCCTGAAGCCGGGGCCGCCCGTCTACCCGCCGAAACGGGTGGTGCAGGCCCTGCTCTTCCTCGCGCTCCACCCGCGCGACGAGGTGGCGGTCGGCTGGCCGTCCACCGCCGGGCGGCTGCGGGGCTCAAGGGGGGACGGGTAAAGGTTGCCCGGCGCGGCCTGTCTCTGAGCACAAGAGGTTCTGTCACCCCCACTTTCAAAGCCGCACGGCGAAACGAAGGGTCCCCGGAGTGAGGAAACCCTTCGCTGGGCGGGACCCGGCCGCTGTGGTGGACAGAACCGACGAACCCTCACAGGATACGGCGGGTGAACAGTTCCGACACCGCGAGGCTGCCCAGGAGCATCAGCCCGGCGAGGGCCGCGACGAAACCCGAGACCTCGCGCGGCTTGAGGGTCCAGCCCAGGGAGCGGCCCAGGTCGCGGTAGATCGAATTGAGCTCGCCCGCCGATCTTGCCTCGAAGTAACGCCCGCCGGTGGTGGAGGCGATCTGCTTGAGGGTCTCGGCGTCGAAGCCGCCCCAGAAGCCGCCCCAGCCGCCCATGCCGGGATCGCCGTTCTCGGTGCCCAGGCCCACGGTGTAGACCTTCACCCCGAGCCTCTTCGCCTCGGCCGCCGCCTCCAGGGGGTCGGAGCCGCTGTTGTTGCGCCCGTCGGAGAGGAGCACGATGGCCGCTGCGGGCAGGTTCTGGGTGGCCTGGTTCTGGGCGGACTGGGCCTGCGCGCCGCGTTCCGGCAGGGCGCGCAGCGACTCCAGCAGCCCGTCGCCGATGGCGGTGCGGCGGGCCAGACCCAGCCCGTCGATGGCGACGAGCACCTGCTCGTGGCGCGCGGTGGGCGGCGTATGCAGCACCGCGTACCCGGCGAACGAGGCCAGCCCCACCCGCGCCCCCTGGGGCAGCGACCGCACGAAGTTGCGCGCCGCCTCCTGCGCGGCGAAGAAGCGGCTGGGCTTGATGTCCTCGGCCTCCATCGAGCGCGAGACGTCGACCGTCAGCATGATCGCCGTGCGGTCGTCGGGCAGCGGCACCGGCGCGGTCGGGCGGGCCAGCGCGACCAGGGCCAGGGCGAGCGCCCCCAGGTACAGCCCCGCCGGGAGGTGGCGCCGCAGCGACCGGGGCCGCCCCCGCGCCTGGGCGAGCAGCCGCAGGTCGGGGTGCAGCGCCGCCGCCTGGGCGGGCCGGGCGAGCCCGCGCACATACAGCCACGCGAGCAGCGGAAGTAGCGCCAGCGCGGCCAGGGCCCAGGGCCAGATGAAGCTCATGGACAGACCTCCTCAGACTCGGACCGGACAGGGCGGGGAACGGCTCTCACGGCACCCTCCTCTGCCACGCCAGCGCCAGCCCGCCACCGACCACCAGGAGCAGGGCGGCCAGCCCCGCGAGCGGCCCTCCGAGCCCCAGTTCGCTCGGCTCCCAGCGGATCGCCGAGCCGAGGTCGCGGAAGAGCCCGCGCAGCCGCTCGGGGTCGGCTGGGTAGAGGAACTGCCCCCCCGTGAGCTGCGTTAGGCGGCTCAGCTCCTTGGTGTCGAACGGCACGAACACGAGCTGCCCCTCCACCCGGCTCACCGCCCCCCCCTCGGTGCCCAGCGCGACCGCGTACAGCTTGACCCGGTGGTCCGAGGCGAAGCGCGCGGCGACGAGGGGACTGGCCCCCCGGTTCGAGATGCCGTCCGAGAGGAGCAGGATCGCCCCGGGGGGCAGCGTCTGGGGGTCAATCGGGGTCGGCGCCGCGTTCGGGTTGGCCTGGGCCTGGCCCGGCACCTCCAGCAGCTCGCGTGGGGGGACCGCCTTCTCACGTCCGGGTAGAGCACGCACGCCACTCACCAGAGCCCCCGCGAAGGAGGTCGCCTGGGCGGGCTTGACCCGGTCCAGGGCGCCCAGCACCTCCTGGCGGTCGGTGGTGGGCGGCACGAGGACCGAGGCGTTGTCGGAGAAGGTCATCAGGCCGATCTGGGTGGAGGCGGGGGCGAGTTCGAGAAACTGCCGCGCGAGCGTTCGGCCCGCCTCCAGCCGCGAGGGCTGCACGTCATCGGCGAGCATCGAGCGCGAGGCGTCGAGCGCGATCATCACCGACGCCTTATTCACCGGCAGGGTGGGCTTGGCGACGGGCTGCGCGGCCCCGAAGAGCAGCAGGGTGAGCGCCCCGAGTTGCAGCCCCAGCGGGATCAGGGATCGGCGCCGGTTGCCCCCCCGCAGCACCGTGCCCAGCAGGTGCGGGTCGGCGTAGGCCTGGGCCCGGCCCTGACGCCGCCGCGCCGCCGCCGAGAGCAGCCAGACCGCCAGCGGCACGAGCAGCAGCAGCCACAGCAGAGCGGGAAAGCCGAAGGTCATCTGCGCCGCCCCCTTCTCACGGCCGCGAAGCGCAGCAGCGGCCCCACCGGGTCCCGCTCGGTGCCCAGGTCGAGGAGGTCCACCTGCGCGGATTGCAGCGCCCGCTTCAAGGCCATGTCACGCTCCCCCACCAGCCGGGCGTGGGCGGCGCGCACCCCCGGGTCCGAGGTGTCGAGCCACAGTTCCTCCCCCGTCTCCGGGTCGCGCATCCGCACTCCCCCCACGTCGGGCAACGCCCGCTCGGCGGGGTCCGAGACGCGCACCGCCACCACGTCGTGCCGCTGGGCGAGCCGCCCCAAGGCCCCAGTCCAGCCCCCCGCGCCGGGGGGCGCCGTCTCCAGGAAGTCCGACACCACGAACACGAGGGACCGCCGCCGCAGCGTCCGTTCGACCGCCGTGAGGGCCGAGGCGAGGTCGGTGGGCTGGGTGGAGGCATCCGGCCCGCCCCTCGCGCCCCTCGACAGCAGGTTCATCACCGCGAGCGCCTGGGCCCGCCCCCCGCGCGGCGGCGCCATCCCGGAACCGGGGCCGAAGGTGATCGCCCCGATCTTGTCCCCGTGGCGGGTGATCACGAGCGAGGCCACGCCCGCGAACTCGCGCGCCAGCTCGCGCTTGAGGACCCGGCGGGTGCCGAAGTTCATCGACGGCGAGGTGTCGATGACCAGCCACGCGGTCAGCTCGCGCTCCTCGCGGTACTGGCGGACGTGGAGCCTGCCACTGCGCGCGGTGACGTTCCAGTCGATGCGCCGCACCTCGTCCCCGGGCTGGTACTCGCGCACCTCGGCGAGGTCCAGGCTGGGGCCGTAGAACAGGCCCCGGTAGTCCCCGAAGAGGAAGCCGTCGAGCCGCCGCACCACCCGGAACTCCAGCCGCCGCAGCAATTGGGCGGGCGGTTCGAGGGGCGGGCGGGCCGGAACGTGGAGGGCAGGCGGCGGGCTCGCCACGACCCGGCGGCGCCGCAGGCTAAGCAGGGCCATTGCCCGTCACGACCGGCGGAGAGGCGCCCGTCGGGTCGCCGAGGTGGACGCGCGGCAGCGGCACGGCGGCGATGAGTCTGCCGACCATCTCTTCGATCCTGATCTCCTCCGCCAGCCCCTCGTACGAGAGCATGACGCGGTGCCGCAAGACCTCCGGCGCGAGGTCGCGCACGTCCTCGGGCAGGGCGTACTCGCGCCCGCGCACGACGGCGAGGGCCTTGGCGCCCAGGATCAGGTTGACGCTCGCGCGCGGACTCGCCCCGTAGGCCACCGCCCGCGCGAGGTCGGGAAGGCGCACCGCCGCCGGGTCACGGGTGGCGCGGGCGAGCGTCACCGCGTACTCGGTCACCGCCGGGTGGACGTACACGAGGTCGGCCATGCGCTGCAACTCGCGCAGCTCCTCGCCGGAGAGCTGCACCCCCACGGGCGGGAAGGAACTCGACACCCGCTCCACGACCGTCATCTCCTCGTGGAAGCCGGGGTAGCCCACGACCACCTTGAACATGAAGCGGTCCACCTGCGCTTCGGGCAGGAAGTAGGTGCCCTCCGACTCAATGGGGTTCTGGGTCGCCAGGACCAGGAAGGGGTCGGGCAGCGGAAAGGTCTGGCTGCCGATGGTGACCTGCCGCTCCTGCATGGCTTCCAGCAGGGCCGACTGGATCTTGGCGGGCGCGCGGTTGATCTCGTCGGCCAGAATCAGGTTGGCGACGACCGGGCCGAGTTCGACCTCGAACGCGCCCGTCTTCTGGTTGTAGATGCGGGTGCCGATCAGGTCGGCGGGCACGAGGTCGGGCGTGAACTGGATGCGCCGGAACGACGCCCCGATAGCGTCGGCGGTCGTCTTGATCGCCAGCGTCTTGGCGAGGCCGGGCACCCCCTCCACGAGGACGTGCCCGCGCGCGAGCAGCGCGACGAGCAGCCGTTCGAGCAGGAGGTCTTGCCCCACGATGACCTTTTTGACCTCGAAGAGCAGCGTCCTGAGGCGGGCGGCGGCGTTCGTCACCGCCTGGGGCGACAGGGGGGTGAGGGGGGAGGGTGCGGTCATCAGATCCTCCGGTTCAGGTCGGGCAGGGCGGGCTCGCCGGGTTGGGATGGACCCGGGAGCGAGGGGGGCGTGTCGAAGGGCTCCAGCGGGAAGAGTTCGTTGTCGCCGCCGGGCTGGCCGTTCCTGCCGTCACCGCCGGGTTGAGGCTGCCCGGGCTGCTGGCCCTGCCCCGGCTGGGGCTGGCCCGGTTGCAGGCGATACATCTGGCCGTCCTTGAAGAGGAGCACGCACTGCTCCTGGCCCTGGCCCTGCCCGGGCTGCTGAGGTCCCTGCCCCGGCCGAGGCTGCCCCTGCCCGGGTTCGTCGCCGGGGCCGGGCACGAGCGGGATGACCTCACGGGGGTCGTTCGGCAACTGCGCCTGCACGGGAAGGGGCCGCAGGGTCACGCCCGCCCCGGCGTGCACGTGAGAGGACGTGGGGGCCGTCAGCCGCCCGGCCACGAAGCCGCCCCCGAGCGCCCCCACGACGAGGCCCACCATCAGTCCCTTCATGTTCGTCCCGCCCTGGGACGACGAGGAGGAAAAAACGCCCGAACCCGGCCTTTTGAAACGGTCACGCCAGCCTCCTGGGGGAGTGGAACGAGAGAGCGTCTTTTTACTGTAGGCCCCGAGTCTGGGAAAAGACTGAAGTGGCGACACCCTTTACCCTGGGATATCCCCACCTTGCCCCACGAGGAGAACCGTGATGCCCGACCTCGCCCGCCGCCCGCCCCGAGTCCTGCTCGCCGCCGCCCTCTCCCTCGGCCTGTCGCTCGCGGCCCCCTCGCCCTCGTGGTCGTCCCTCGCCCCGCTTCCCCAGGCCCGCCAGGAGGTCGGCGCGGCGGCCGTGAACGGACGGGTGTACGTCGTCGGCGGCTTCCTCGCGGACGGCCGCACCACGGCCCGCGCCGAGGCCTACGACCCGGTCACGAATACCTGGGCGAGCCTCCCGCCCCTCCCGGTCCCCGTGAACCACCCGGCGGCGGTGTGGCTGGGCGGCAGGCTCTACGTCCTGGGCGGGCACGTCGGCCCCGGGCTGGAGGGGGCGACGGACGCCGTGCAGATTTACGAGCCCGGGAAGGGCTGGCGTTCCGGCACCCCCCTGCCGAGCAAACGCGGCGGGCTCGCGGCGGCCGTTATAGGGGGCCGGATCTACGCCGTCGGCGGCCAGCGCGGGCCGAGCGTAGGGGACCTCGCGGTGTACGACCCGGGGCGGGACAGGTGGACGGTCCTCCCCCCCATGCCCACCCGCCGCGATCACCTCGGCGTGGCGGTGCTGGAGGGGCGGCTGCACGCCGTCGGCGGAAGAACGGACGGGCGCGACTTCCGGCTCACGGCCCACGAGGTCTACGACCCGGCCTCCGGGCGCTGGTCGCGCGCCGCTCCCCTGCCCACCGGGCGCAGCGGACACGCGGTGGCGGCCACGGGAAGGTGCCTGTACGCCCTCGGCGGGGAGGGCAGCACCCGCCAGGGCGGCATGTTCGGTGAGGTCGAGCGGTACGACGCGCGGGCCGGAACCTGGACCACCCTCTCCCCGATGCCGCAGGCGAGGCACGGCATGGGAGCGGTCACGCTCGGGGCTCGCCTCCTCCTCTCGGGCGGGGGCGTGGTCGCGGGACTCGGCCCGACGGCGGCGAACGAGGCATTCACCCCGCCCCCCTGCTGAGGCACCTCAGCCCTCCAGCGGCAGCCTCACCACGCTTCGCGTCCGGCCCGCCCGGTAGATCGCCTCGATCAGCTCTACGGTCTTGCGGCCCTCCTCGCCGGGCACGAGCGGCTCGCGGCCCTCCCGCACGGCCCCCACGAAGTCCCCGATCTGAAGGCGGTGGTAGTGCGTCATCACGTCGAGGCGGGCGGCGCGTTCCCGGTCCTCGGCCTGCCAGAGAGGCAGCAGGCCCTCCTCGCCCGGCACGGTCCACACGTCGTTGACGGGGGGCTCGACCGCCGTCGTCACCCCCGCCACGAAGGACGAGCCGCCGTCCGTCTGCACGCCGACCGTCGCGCCGTTTTCCCCGTGGACGTGGACCCGGCCCCACAGCCCCGGATTCTGGCTGTTGCTCACCACGACGCTGCCGAGCGCCCCGCCCGCGAAGCGCAGGGTGGCGACCGCCGTGTCCTCCACCTCGATTTCCGGGTGGTTGAGGTTCGCCCAGGCACCCGACACTTCCTCCAGGGGACCCACGAACCACTGGAGGAGGTCGAGCTGATGCACGGCCTGATTGACGAGGACGCCGCCGCCCTCGCCCGCCCAGGTGCCGCGCCAGGCGTCCATCGCGTAATACTCGGGGCCTCGCCAGCCCAGCAGGCTGAGGGTGCCGAGGATGGGACGGCCTATCTTGCCGTCCAGAATCGCCCGCTTGACCCGCTGGACCGGCTCGTACAGGCGGCGCTGGCTGACCACGCCGAGTTTCACGCCCGCCTCCCGCGCCGCCGTGATCATCCGGTCGGCGTCCCGGACGGTCAGGGCGAGGGGCTTTTCCACGAACACATGTTTCCCCGCCCGGGCGGCCTCCACGGCGGCGTCCGCGTGCAGGGGGTGCGGGGTGCAGAGGATGACGGCGTGAACGCCCGGGTCACGCAACGCTTCTCCCAGGTCGGTGAAGGGCCGCGCCCCGTACTGTGCGGCGAAGGCGGCGGTGCGTTCCGCGTTCCGCCCGCAGACGGCGGCGAGCCGGGCACCGGGCAGGTCGGCGAGGGCCCCCGCGTGCGTGTGCGCGACCTTGCCCGGCCCGACGATCAGGAAGCCCACGGTCTCCGGCCCGCTCAGGGTTCGAGCACCACCTTCACCGCGTCGAGACTTCCCCGCGCGAGGTCGTGGATGAGTTCGGGGCCGTCCTCCAGCCCGGCCACCCGCTCGATCAAGGGCGTCACGTCCACCCGCTTTGAACGCAGCAACTCCACCGCCCGCGCGAACTCGTCCACGAAAGCGTAGGCGCCGCGCACCGTGATCTCGCGGGTGACGACCTCCTGCATGGGGACCTCGACGGTGGGGGCAGAGTTGCCGACCCAGGTGACGTGCCCGCCGTTACGGCACATCTGCACCGACTGCCTGACGGTCGCCGTGATCCCCACGACCTCCAGCACGGCGTCGGCGCCGTGCCCGACCGTGAGACGGCGTACCTCCTCGACGGGGTCCGTCCCGCCCGCGTGGATCACCTCGTCCGCCCCGAGCCGCCGCGCGAGATCGAGGCGATGCGGGCTGAGGTCGCTCACGATCACCCGGCCCGCGCCCCGCAACCGCAGGGCCAGAACGGTCAGCAGCCCGACCGGGCCCGCCCCCAGCACAGCCACCGTGTCCCCCACCTCCAGCGGGGTGAGGTTCGCCGCGTGGAGCGCCACGGCAAGCGGCTCGACGAGGGCGCCCTCGTGCCAGCTCACCTCGGCGGGGAGGGGGAGGGCGTTGCGCTCCGGCACGCTGACGAACTCGGCGTACCCCCCGTTCACCGACCAGCCGATCCCCCGGCGGTGCAGGCAGAGGTTGGGGCGCCCGGCGCGGCACTGGGGACACGTCCCGTCGGAGACGATGGGCTGGACGACGACCCTATCTCCAACTCGGTGCCTCTCCACCCTCTCTCCCAGCGCCTCGACCGTGCCGCAGAACTCGTGGCCCATGACGACGCCGGGGGAGCGCCGCCCGGTCGAGCCCGTGAAGCCGTGAACGTCCGAGCCGCACACACCCGCCGCACGCACCCGCACGAGCACCTCGCCCGGGGCGGGCCGGGGGGACGGCACCTCGCGCAGCGGCATCTGCCACGGCGCCTCGAACATCAGGGCGCGCACGGGGCCTCGTCGTGCGCGGAGTGAGCCGCGCGGCGGTGGGGAAAAGGAGTTCCGGGCATGACGCCTCCTGGGTGAGCCTGTGGAGTGGAAAACGGCCCTCACCCTAGAGCGGCCCGTGCGGCGGCGTCAACGCGGCCTCCCTGCCCCGGAGGTCACGCCGAAGTCACGCGCCGCGTGCTGTCGTGGGGGCGTCACGAAGGCGCAGCACGGACCGGTCCCCGGGAAGCCAGGTTCACGGGGAATGGGGCCGCTCCTCCTTCCGTGCAGGAGGCGTTATGAAGGTTGTCCACCCCCGGCTCGTCCCCGACGATCAACCCCGCCGCCCCGTTCCCAGCTTGAGCACGGGCGGGAAGGCCGGACACGAGGCCCTGGTCCCGCCCCTCCCCGCCGGGTGGCTCGCGGACGGTCGCCGGGGTGACTCCCACACGGACGAGAGGCACCCCTCCACCCCCGAGCAGTTCGACGCGGCGCTGGAGCGTTGGCGGTGACGGGCGTGCGCTTCAGCCTTCGGAACCTCCCCGGGCACGCCCATCTCCTGCCCGATCAAGACGGCAAGGGCCTGAACATCCGGGACGGCCCGGGAGGACGGAGTGGCCCGTCTCCCTGATCGTGAAGTCAGCCCCACATCCTCCCCCGCAGGCCAGGAGCGCGCGACCTCGCCGGACAGGTCGCGCCCCGCTCCTCCCTTCGCCCCGTCCGGCCCCTTCCGAAGGAGCGTCATGACTGCCCCCACCCTGCTCGCTTCCGTCGCCGTCGATCTCGCCCTGACCCTGCTCAAGGACAAGCTCGCACGCAGTGAGCTTCCGCCGGAAAAGGTCGGGACCGCTCTGAGCGTGGTCGGCCTCGTCGTGCAGGACCTGCTCGACGGCCGCGCCGAACTCACGGGCGACACCCGCCTGATCTTGCAGGCCCGGCTCGACCAGGGCCTGCGGGCGGTCGGCCTGGAAGGGGGGGTGTGACTTCCGTGCGCCGCCTCCTGCCCCTGCTGACCCTCGTCCCCCTGCTCACCGCCTGCCCGTCGACCCCCGGGCTCGTCACGGTGCGCGACGTGGTCTCGCCCGTCCTCGACCGGGAGGCCCGCCTGACGGCCGAGCGCCGGGGCACCGAGGTCGAGCTGGTCTTCTCCCCCGGCCCCTCGGCGGCGCGGGCGGTCGCCCTGTTCGTGGGATCGAGCGACCCCCGCGCGCTTGGCAGCGCCGACCCGGACTGCGGGCCGCTGTTCCCGGACGCCCGCGCGAGCGCCGCGAACGAACCGGCGGGCCTGCGCTGCATCCTGGGCGACGTGGCCGCCGGGGAGACGCGCCGCCTCACGGTCACGGGCGCGGGCGTCTCGGCCAACGCGACCTTCTACCGTTCCGGAAGCGGGGCCAAGCCGTCCCTGACCTACTACCAGCCTTTGACGCGGTGAGGGGGGCGTGCCGGGTCCACCCCGGAGCCTTCCTCACACCGAGCCTTTCCTCTTAACCCGACCAATCCGAGAAGTCAAGGCACCTGGGTGAAGGTGTCTTGACATCTTTGCTTGGTCGGGTGCTTAAATAAGGCCACATCAAATCAAGGTCCGGGCGGGGCGAGAGCTGCCTCGTCGATTTTTCTGGCGTTCCCTCGTCGGTCTCGTGTTCCACGGCCTGCCTCGCCGCAAAAGGCAGAAGGAAGCACCCATGAAATCACACCACCGCACCCTGGCCCTGGCGCTCGCCGCCACCGCCGCCACCGGCCTCACCGTCTTCGCCGTCGCGCAGGGGCTGCCCAAGCTGCCCCAGAAGGCGACCTACAAGGTGGGCTTCGCCCAGACCGAGAGCAACAACCCCTGGCGCATCGCCCAGACGAAGAGCATGCAGGACGAGGCGAAGAAGCTCGGCTACCAGCTCGTGTACACCGACGCGGCGGGCTCGGCGGCCAAGCAGGTCGCCGACGTGGACTCGATGATCGCGCAGCGGGTGGACGCGATCTTCCTGGCCCCGCGCGAGGAAAAGCCCCTCGCCGCCGCCGTGAAAAAGGCGCGGGCCGCCGGAATTCCGGTGATCTTGCTCGACCGTAACGTGGACCCGAGCCTCGCCAAGCCGGGGCAGGACTACGTGACCTTTATCGGCTCGGACTTCATCCAGGAGGGCCAGCGTGTCGGGCAGTGGCTCGCCAAGAACATGAAGGGCCAGGCGCGGGTGATCCAGCTCCTCGGCACGACGGGCTCCTCGCCCGCCAACGACCGCCGCAAGGGCTTCGAGGACGCGGTGAAGGGCAACGCCAACATCAAGATTCTGGCCTCGCAGACCGGCGACTTCGCCCGCGACAAGGGCCGTCAGGTCATGGAGACGCTGCTCCAGGCGCACCCCGACGTGAACGTGGTGTACGCCCACAACGACGAGATGGCGATTGGGGCCATCGCCGCGCTGGAGGCGGCGGGCAAGAAGCCCGGCAAGGACGTGATGGTGATGTCCATCGACGGCGGCAAGGAGATCGTGCAGCTCGTCGTGGACGGCAAGGTCAACTACGTCGTGGAGTGCAACCCGCGCTTCGGGCCCAAGGCTTTTGCCACCCTCAAGGACTACGCGGCGGGCAAGAAGATCCCCGCCAAGATCATCAACCCCGACCGCGACTACACGGCCCAGAACGCCAAGGCCGGTCTCGCCTCGGCGTACTGAGCCTCCGCTCGACCAAAGGGGTGCCCGGGATGCGGCACCCTTTTCGGCTTCCGGGTCCAGGGTCCGCACATCCCCCGCAGAGAAGGCCTAACGTGGAACAACAGCAATCCCTCCTCGCTATGAGGGGCATCGACAAGAGCTTTTCCGGCGTGCCCGCGCTGCGTGAAGCCCGCCTCGCGGTCGGGCGCGGCGAGGTCCACGCCCTGATCGGGCAGAACGGCGCCGGGAAGTCCACCCTCATCAAAATCCTCACGGGCGCCTACCGCAAGGACGGCGGCACGATCACCTTTGCCGGGCGCGAGGTCGAGTTCACCTCGCCCCAAGCCGCGCAGCGCGGCGGCATCAGCACGATCTACCAGGAGGTCAACCTCGTCGCCCTGCGCTCGGTGACGGAGAACATCTTCCTGGGACGCGAACATCGGCGCGGCCTCTTCCTCGACTGGCGGCGGATGAACGCCGAGGCGCGGGAACTCCTCGAACGCTTCGACGTTCACGTGGACGTGACCCGCCCACTGATGGACTTCAGCGTCGCCGTGCAGCAGATGGTCGCCATCGCCCGCGCGGTGTCGTTCGAAAGCCAGCTCGTCATCATGGATGAGCCCACCTCCTCGCTCGACGACCGCGAGGTGGAGACGCTGTTCGGCGTCATTCGCCAGCTCAGGGCGCAGGGCGTCTCGGTCATCTTCGTCTCCCACCGCCTCGACGAGCTGTACGCCGTGTGTGACCGGGTGACGGTCATGCGCGACGGGCGCACGGTGGACGAGCGCGCCATGAGCGAGATCGGCAAGCTCGACCTCGTCGCCCGGATGCTCGGCAAGGAGGTCGGCGAACTGCGCCGGGAGGGCGAGACGGCCTTCTCTCGCGGCGGCGGGGCGGAGGGCGGCCTGCTGCTCGAAGCGCGCGACCTGCGCACCGGCGCGATGCTGCGCGACGCCGACCTCGACGTGCGGGCGGGCGAGATTGTAGGCCTGGCGGGCCTGCTGGGCTCCGGGCGCACGGAAACGGCCCGGGCGGTCTTCGGGGCCGACGAGCTGGAGGGCGGCGAGGTGCGCGTCTCGGGCCGCAGGGCGAATTTCCACTCCCCGAGTGACGCCATCCGCGCCGGGCTGGGCTTCTGCTCGGAGGACCGCAAGACCGAGGGCATCATCCCCGACCTCTCGGTGCGCGAGAACCTGACGCTGGCGCTGCTGCCCCACCTGTCGCGCCACGGCGTCGTCGATCCGAAGCGGCAGGCGGAGGTCGTGGACCGCTTCATCGCGCGGCTGGGGATCAAGACGGCGGGGCCGGAGCAGAAGATCCGGGAACTCTCCGGCGGCAACCAGCAGAAGGTGCTCCTTGCCCGTTGGCTGTGCATGAACCCCAAACTCCTGATCCTCGACGAGCCCACGCGCGGCATCGACGTGGGGGCCAAGGGCGAGATTCAGGCCCTGCTGAGCGAACTCGCCCGCGAGGGACTGGGGGTGCTGATGATCTCCAGCGAACTCGAAGAACTCGCGGAGGGCGCCGACCGGGTAGTCGTGATGCGCGACGGGCGCAGCGTGGCCGAACTGCCGCGCCAGGACCTCAGCCAGGACGCGATCATGAACGCGATGGCGCACGGGGACTCGGCGCACGGTGAGACCGCCCCCACCGGAGGTGCCTCATGACCCGTCCCGGGAGAACGACCGCGCCGCCTCCCGTCCTGGGGCAGGCCCGCCGCAAACGGACCACCTCTCCCCTCCTCGGCCCCCTCGTCGCCCTGGTGCTGCTCTTCCTCTTCAACGCCCTCTTCACGCCGAACTTCCTGACCACCCAGACCCTCAACGTCAACCTGACCCAGGTGGCGACCGTCGTGATCGTCGCGGTGGGGATGACGCTGGTGATCGCCACGGGCGGGATCGACCTCTCGGTGGGGGCGCTGATGGCGATCAGCGGGGCGGTCGCGCCCATGCTGTTTCTCAATCCGCCCTTCGGGAACGCCGCGCTCGGCATCGGACTCGCCTTTACCGTGCCGGTGCTCGTGGCGGGGGTGTTCGGGCTGTTCAACGGCTCGCTCGTCACCCGCTTCGGCATCCAGCCCTTCATCGCCACCCTGATCCTCTTCATCGCGGGTCGGGGCATCGCGCAGGTCATGACGAACGGGCAGCTTCAGACCTTTTCCAACTCCACCTTCGGGTACATCGGGCTGGGGCGACCCTTCGGGATTCCCTTTCAGGTCATCCTGATGCTCGCGGTGGTCGCCCTCTTCGCCTGGGTCGTGAGCCGCACCGTGTTCGGTCGCTACGTCCTCGCGGTGGGCGGGAACGAGGCGGCGGCGCGGCTGGCGGGCATTCCCACGAACCGGGTCAAGCTCGCGGTGTACGGCATCAGCGGCCTGCTCTCGGGGCTCGCCGGGCTGATTGTGATCGCCATCAACTCCTCGTCGGACGCCAATCAGGTCGGGCTCAACATGGAACTCGACGCCATCGCCGCCGTCGCGGTGGGCGGCACGGCGCTGACGGGCGGGCGGGCGACCATCCTGGGGACGCTGCTCGGCGCCCTGATCATCCAGCTCATCCGTTACACCCTGCTCGCGCGCGGGGTGCCCGACGCCGTGGCCCTCGTGGTGAAGGCCGCGATCATCCTCGTCGCCGTGTATATCCAGCGGCAGCGGCGGTAGGCGGGCGGGAGTTGGAAGACGGTTTTTCTGGGACGCCTGGCGCGTTCACCCCCACCCGGCCTCCCCCCTGAAGGGGGAGGGGCAAAAAGACAAAGACTCAGAGCGTTCGTGTGGAAGACCGCGCGGAACGTCAGAAGGAGGCTCCCCTGTCCGCCATCACTCCACAACCGACCCGGCGTGAATCCTCGCGTGTGCGCGCGGGGCAACTGCTCCAGCGGTACGGCGTCCTCGTCGCGCTGGCCCTGCTCGTGCTGTTCGGCTCGCTGCGCTACGAGGGCTTCCTGTCCACGTACAACGTCTTCACCGTGCTGGGCTACAACTCGATGTTCGGGCTCGTCGCGCTGGGGATGGCCTTCGTGATCATGACGGGGGGCATCGACCTGAGCGTGGGGAGCGTGGCGGCCTTTGCCAGCGTGATTGCCGCGCTGCTCAGTCCCTTCGGCCTGTGGCCCGCCCTGCTCGGGGCGGTCGCCGCCGCGACCCTGCTCGGGCTGATCAACGGCGTGGTTGTCGCGTACCTCAAGATTCTGCCCTTCGTCGCCACGCTCGCCATGCTGCTCGCGGCGCGGGGGCTCGCGCTGCTGTTCGCCGGGAACCAGTCGGTGTCGGTCGATTCGGAGCACGGCTTCACCACGCTGGGGCAGGGCAACATCGGCGGCGTGCCCTTCACCGCGATCCTCCTCTTCGTCGCCTTCGCGGTCGGGGCCGTGGTGCTGCGCTCCACCCGCTTCGGGCGGCACGTCCTCGCGGTCGGGGGAAACGAGGAGGCCGCGCGGCTGATGGGGCTGCCCGTCGAGCGGACCCTGGTGTGGGTGTACGTGCTGTCGGGGGCGCTCGCCGGACTCGCGGGCGTGATCCTCGCGTCTCAGTTCGGGGCGGGGCAGCCGACCGAGGGGCTGGGGTGGGAACTCACCGCCATCGCCGCCGTCGTGGTGGGCGGAACGCTCCTGACGGGGGGCAGCGGGTCCATCGGCTCGACGCTCGTGGGCGTGCTGCTCCTCGGCATCATCTTCAACATCCTCAACTTCGAGAACGGGCGCGGCACGATCAGCCTCAGCGCCTACTGGCAGTCGGTCATCCGGGGCGCCTTCCTGCTCCTCGTGGTCGTGCTGCAAAACCAGCTCACGCGCCGCAGGGCCAGCGGCGGGGGGTGAGTCCCGCGCGTGAGGACAGGTTCATTTCTCCCCGGGCCCAAAGGCGCAAAATAGCTCCACGAGTCATCTCTCCGCTCCGGCTGCCGAGCCCTCATTTCCCCCTCGCCAGGAGGACCCCATGACCGCCACGAACGACACCAAGCCCGCCCCGTCCATGAGCATGAGCGCCGACGCCCCGGCGACGACCACCGACACGGGAGCCCCGATCAACGCCACGCCCTACGCCGACCCGCAGTACGACGTGCCCAGCATCATGGCCGCCCTGTACGGCGACGGCATCCTGGGCCTCAAGGGCGCTTTCCCGCGCGAGTGGGTCGCCAAGCTCGACGAGGAGCTCGCGGTGCTGTACAGGGCCGCCCTCGCCCGGCCCGGCGGCGCGGTGGGGCGCGGCACGAACCGCCACTACGTCGAGATTCACCCCGAGGACATCAGCGGCTTCCTCGACCTCGTGACCCATCCCTGGGTGCGGACGGTGTGCGAGTGCGTGCTGGGGCCGAACTACAAAGTCGTGGAGATCGGCTTCGACGTACCCAACCCCGGCGCCAAGGACCAGCCGTGGCACCGCGACTTCCGCGCGGGCGAGGAGACGCTGGTGGACCGCCGCCTGAACTCGCTCGCCTTCAACCTGACCGCGGTGGACACCGAGGAGGACATGGGCCCCTTCGAGATCGCGCCGGGCACCCAGTGGGACGACCCCAGCGAGTACGACCACGGCATGTTCCCGCCCCAGTCGCTCTACCCCCGCTACCAGGCGCGGGCGCAGCGCAAGTACCCCAAGATGGGGGACATCTCGGTCCGCTCGGCCCTGACCATCCACCGGGGCACTGCCAACGTCAGCCAGAAGCCCCGCCCGGTGCTCGTGCTCGGTGTGGACGCCCCCGGCGCGGGCCACGACGCCTGGCACGACCTCCAGCTCACGCGGGGCTATTACGACCGTCTGCCGCAGGAGGTGAGGGATCACCTGATCTGCCGCGTCGTGGACGAACTCGAACCCATTATGCAGGGCCACACCATCGAGGGCCTGATGATGGGCGACGCCTGACGTGACGCGGGACTTCAACACCGTGGTCGCGCACTTCGGCTCTGCCGCCGTCCCAGGCCATATCAAGGCGCTGGAGGGGGGGCGCGGCATGATGCGCGTCTCCCTCGACGAGGCGACCCCGGAGTTGGGTGAGGGCACCGAATGTGTGCTGGAGATGCACGACGGCGCCCGCTTCCGCTTCACCGTGACCGAGCGGCTGGGGGGCGAGGGAAACGAGCTGCGGATGAAGCTGCTGGGCAAGGCGTAGCGGCACCGTAAAGATCGAGACCGCGCCTCCCCGCCGAGGTGGGGTCTTCTCCTGGAGGGGAGCGCGTCGTCCTGGCCCTACCGCCCCGCCCCCAGCACCTGCCGCACCCGCTCGGGGAGCGCCGCCCGGTCGGCCTTCGTCAGGGCGCTGCGGGGCTTGCGGTGCGCCAGGGCTAGGTACACCTCCGCCTGCTGGGCCAGAAAGGCGCGGTAACCGTCTTCCCCCCCGCCTCGCACGCACTCCAGCGCGAGGAGGTCGAGCTGGTCTTCGAGCAGCCCCAGCGCGAGGAAACGGGCGGCGTTCATCCCGCTGTCCCCGAGCAGGGGAGACAGCAGGGGCAGGCGTTCGGGGGCGCGGGTGAGCGGCCGGGCGGCCCGCCTGACGTTGGGGTCTTCCAGGGTGAGGGCGCAGGCACGGCAGGGCTGCTCCCGGCTCGCCTCGCCGCACACCGGGCAGGGGCGCCAGCCCTGTTCCTCCCTCCACTTGCGGGCGCGGGTGATCGCCTCGGCGGCCCTCAGCGCCACGTCCCTCAGGTCCCCCTCCACGTTCCGTACCAGCGAGCGGGCCCGGGCGCGGTCGGGGGCGGGCAGGGGCGCGACGCGGGGGGCGGGCGCGGCGGCGCGGACCGTTCCCACCGTGAAGCGAATCTCGTTCACGCCGTCCTCGCCGAGCAGGGCGTTGAGGCTTTTCAGGAAGTGGTGGCGCTGGAGGGTGAGGTGGTGGGCGGTCGCGCTGTCCCGCACCTCCACGAAGAGGGTGCCGCCCTGCTGCGAGCGGGGCCGGGTCATCCGGGCGATCTCCGGGCCGACCGCCTGCGGCCAGGCGATGATCGACCGCGCCTTGCCGATTCCCCTCGTCAGTCGGGCGCTGCCCAGCGTCGGTCCCATCAGGTCGCCGAGGCTGCGGGAGGCCCCGGTGCGGCGCGGCCCCTTCACGCCCCCGCCTCCACCGGATCGGCCGTTACAGGGTCTGCCGGAGCCGCTTCCTCTTCCGGGGTGAAGCGGCCCCCGTGGGCCCGCAGGGTCTGGGCGGTGCCGGGCACCCGTTCCGTGCCGGTCACAATGGCCTGCGGCACGCTCGCGGCGAGGTCGAGGAGAAAAGCCCGCCGCCCGGGGTCGAGTTCCGCCGTGAAGTCGTCGATGAGGAGCACCGGCTTTTCCCCGAAGCGTTCGGACAGCAGTTCGAGTTCGGCCCGGCGCAGCGCGAGCGCGACCGTGCGGCCCTCGCCCCGGGAGGCGTACTCGCTGGCGGGAAACTCGCCCAGCGTCAGGGTCAGGTCGTCACGGTGGGGTCCGGTGACGGTGGCACCACGGGCGAACTCCTCGGAACGGCGGGCGGCGAGGTCTTCCGCGTAGGTCTCGGGCGTCGTCGATTCGCTCAGGGTCAGGATCAGCGTCTTGCGGCTTCCCAGCGCCGCGTTCGCCTCCCGGGCGAGTTCGTCCAGCCGGGTCAGGGCGCGGCGGCGGAACAGCATGATCTCGGTACCGAGCTTGACGAGCACGTCGTCCCAGACGTGGAGGGACCAGTCCTCCCCGGCCTTGAGCGCCGCGTTGCGCTGGGTCACCGTGCGCTCGTAGCGGGCGAGGTGTCCGGCGTGGCGGGCGCTGACCCGCGAGAGCAGCGCGTCGAGGTAAGCGCGGCGGTTAGCCGGGGGGCCGAAGACGAGTTCGCTGTCCTCCGGCCTGATCCACACGGCACTTCCGCGCGGCAGGTCGCCCGTCCGCACCCGCACCCCGTCCACCTTGAGGTGACGGCGCCCGCGCCCCAGCCCGACCTCCTGGATGCTCAGGCTGCCGCCCTGCTGCACATCGGCGCGCACGTACGCCTCGCGCTCGCCCGACTGCACGAGCTGTTCGAGCCGCGTCACGTCCGTGAGCCCGGTCAGGGCGAGGTAGGCCGCCTCCAGCAGGTTCGTCTTGCCCGCCCCGTTCTCGCCGAACACACCCGTCACGCCCGCCGGGAAACTCAGCGTGCCCGGCGCGAGGTTCCGGTAGTTGAGGGTGGAGAGGGAGGCGAGCTGCACTCTGGACATTCTAGGCGAGGGGGGAAGGGGGCGGGGTGCCGGGGACGCAGTTGGGAGGGCGGGGAAGGCCCGCGCTCTATCCTGGGCCGCATGACCGCCCCTGACCGCGACCGCCTCCTCGTCCTCACGCCGCACCCGTCCGGGGCGCTCCCCGCCGACGTGCTGCGGGACATGCTGGGGGAGGACGTGTTCGACGAGGAGAAACGGGCGGCCTTCCTGCGGCGGGTGTTTCTGGAGGGGGACCCGTACACCGACCTGATCTACGCGGTGCCGGGCACACGCTACCTGCAAGCCCCCTGGAGCCGCTTCGCGGTGGACCTCAACCGGGACCGCTTTGATACGGACGACAACGGGGTGGTCAAGCTGATGGACTTCGACCGCCGCCCCCTCTACCCGGAGGGCTTCACCCTGACGCAAGGGAAACGGGAGGCGCGGTTGCGGCGGGTCTGGGACGCCTTCGACGCGGGGGTGAGCGAGGAATTGCGCGGCGCGCGGCTGATGATCGTCGGGCACTCGATGGCCTCGCACGGGCCGAAGCTGGGGCCGGACACGGGGGCTCCCCGCCCCGCCCTGACGCTGATGCTGGGGACGGAAGGGGAGCCCACCTTTCCCAGAGGCGGCTGGGACGCCCTGCGAGCCGCCTGCGCCCAGGCGTTCGCCCCCGTGCTGACGGGCGAGTTCAACCGCGTGGCGGTGGGCGACCCCTGGACGACCGATACCCTGAGCAGGAATCACCACGCGCGTACGGGGATTCCCGCCTTCGGCATCGAGATCAACGTGGCGCTGTATTACGGGGAGTGGGGAGTGGTGCGGCCCGGGGCGCTGCGGGAGTTGAACGCTGCCTTCGGGCGGTTCGCGGACGCGGCGCTGGGGCTGGTGGAGTAAGTCGGCAAGTTCAACCCGAGCGGCTGAGCCTGTCCACGTACCTGAGCAACGTCGGGATGCGGTGCTCGCCCGCCATCCCCAGGACACAGCCCTTCGCCTCCTCCAGCGGGAGGCCGACGGAGGTGACGAAGAGAGGGCTCCTGCTCGTCCCGCGAAGAACCTCTGCTTCCTCGGGAGTGCCGTGGAACCTCGACTTGGCGACGCCGATGACCGCGACTCGCTCCTCCAGCACCTCCCACAGGTGCAGGCCGAGTCCGGGCCTTTGCTCGCTCCCCAGCCACACGTACCCGTCGATCACGATGACGCTCGTCTCCGGTAAGGCAGGCTCGATGATCTTCAGCAGGGCGGGCAGTTCGCGGCGGTAGAACTCTCCGGGAAGGTACTCCTCGGGAAGGCCGAGGTGGGCCGTCAGGACCCTCTCCGGGTGTTCGTCGGCCCAATCACCGAAGAGGATGCCCGCCGCCTTCGCCCCGCCCGGCGAGTAGCCCACGTCCACGGCGAGGATCAGAGCGCACACCCCTGGAGAAGCGGCCCCACGCCCTCACGCCTCCCGCGTCGCCAGTTCCCGCACGCCGCCTTGCAACTCCCGCGCGGCCTCCTGATCCGGGGCGCTCCTCAACGCCTCCTCCAGCAGTTCCAGCCCCTCCCGAGCCTGGGCGTCCGCGTAGTCCTGGGCGTAGCGGACGCTCCCGCTCTCCAGCAGCCAGCGGTGAATTTCGGCGATGGCGGCGGGGTCCTTGTCGGGGCGGTTGCGGCGCATCTGTTCGAGAAACACCCGCCTCTGCTCCTCCGGCGCCCGGGCGAGCCAGTGCAGCACGATCAATGTGCGCTTGCCCTCCAGCAGGTCGCCGCCGATCTCCTTGCCGTACTTGAGGGGGTCGCCCGCGAGGTTGAGCACGTCGTCCCGAATCTGGAAGGCGGCCCCCAGCGCGAGGCCCGCCGGGGTGAAGGCGTCCTGGGGCGCGATCCCCGCCGCGAGCGCCCCCAGCCGCAGCGGCACGACGACCGTGTAGTGGGCGGTCTTGAGACGCACCATCTCCAGGTAGTCGGCCTCCGTGAGGTTCCACTCGCGGTGCTCCACCCAGGCGAGGTCCAGGTGCTGCCCCTCGGCGGTGCGGTGGATCATGGCGAGGAATTCCTCCATGCCGCCGGGCACGCCCGCACGCCACACGGCGCCCCACATGTAGGCGTGCAGGGCGTCGCCCGCGTTGATGGCGAGCGGCACCCCGTACAGGCGGTGGAGGGCGGGTCTCCCCCGGCGCTCCTCCGAGTCGTCCTCGATGTCGTCGTGGATCAGGACCCAGTTCTGGAACATCTCCAGGGCCGCCGCGAGCCACAGCGCCCCCTCCCAGCGTTCGGAGCCCGGTGTGACCCCGTGTGCGCGGGCGCTGGCGAGGAGGAGTTCGGAGCGGATGCCCTTGCCGCCGCGCTGGGGGTAGTCGCGCAGCATGTCAAACAGCAGTTGCAACTCCGGGCGCTTACTCCGGGCGGGGAGCAGCGACAGCACGCGGTCGAGGAGGTCGGGGCGCATCGGGGGCAGTGTAGCGGGCCGGGGCGGGCTTACCGTGGGCGCGTCCCCGCAGGGCCGTTCTCACGCGCCTTTTCTAGACTGCGCCCGTGACCCCCGCCCCCCGCCGCAACCTCCGTCTCGTGCGCTGGCTGGTGCCCGGCGGAACGCTCGCGCTGCTGGTGGGGGTCGCCCTCACGCCGGACGTGCGGGCCTTTCTGGAACGCGGGTACGCCGCGCTCACGTCGAGCGACCCCGCCGTCACCCACGCCTTCGTGGCCGGGCTGGGCTGGGCCGGGCCCGTCGCGCTGATCCTCGGCTTCGTGTTCCAGGCGGTGCTGCCGGTCCTCCCCGCCCTGGTGATGACCGCCGTGACCGCCCGCGCGTACGGCCCGGTCGAGGGCTTCCTCATTGTCTACGTTGGCACGCTGCTGGGGGCTGCCGCCGGGTACGGGCTGGGGCGGGCGGTGGGGGACACGCTCGTGCGCACGCTCGCCGGGGAGCGGGCCCGCAACGCCGCCCACGCCTTTGCCGAGCGGTACGGGGTGCAGGGCGTGCTCCTCGTGCGGCTGATGCCGATTCTTTCGGCGGACGTGATGAACCTCGTGGCGGGGGCGGCGCGGATGGGGTTTCGCCCGTTCATGCTCGCCACCGCCGCCGGGGCGCTGCCCGTGACCCTGCTCGTGGTGTGGCTCAGCGGCTCGGCCCGCCGGATGGCGTGGGGGCTGGGGCTGCTCTCGGCGGTCGTCGCCCTCGCGGCCCTGGGGCGCTGGTGGCTCGGGCGGCGTACAGCGGCGAGGCAGGTCCCGGACGTTCCGCCCCAGGCGGGCGGCGGCGCCTCTTGAGGTCACCCTGAAGTTCGTCTCAGAAGGTGAGCCGGGCCGAGATTGTTCCCCGGGGCGGGATGGAATGTTGAGCTTCGGAGGAAAACCCATGAGAAAGCTCCTGCTCGCCGCGCTGACGGCGGCCCTCGGCGTTGTGCCCCCCGCCCTGGCCCAGGGTTCGGCCTCGCCGACTGGCCCCGGCCCGAGGCAGACGACCATTCCCACCCCCCGCCCGGTGCCCGCCCCCGAGCCGCCCGTGTCGGCCACCGTCACGCGCAACGAGCCCGCCGCGCTCGAATTCACCCCCGACAAGCTCGCCCGGCTGAGGGTCCCGGCGGGCTTCACGATCACCGTGATGGCGACCGGCCTGGGCAACGCGCGGATGATGCACGTCATGCCGGGCGGCGGCATCTACCTCACCCGCAGGCAGCAGGGCGACATCTATTACCTCAAGGACGTCAACAAAGACGGGCGCTTCGACGCGGGCGAGCGCCGGATGGTGGCACAGAACCTCAAGCTCGTGCACGGGCTGGACGTGAAGGACGGCAAGCTCTACGCGGTCGGCGAGAAGACGATCTGGGTGATGGACATGGCGAAGGACGGGACGCTGAGCGTGCCCCGCGTCTTCGCGGACGGCTTCCCCGACGCCGGGCAGCACCCCGCGCGCGGCCTGAAGTGGGGCCCGGACGGCTACCTCTACGCCTCCTTCGGCTCGACCAACAACGACGCCCCCACCCAGAACCCCGAGGAGGCGACCATCCTGCGCGTCCGCCCCGACGGGCAGTGGCGCGAGGTGTACGCCCGGGGACTGAGGCACACCATCGGCTTCGGGTGGCACCCGGTGACAAAGGTTCTGTACGGCATGGATCAGGGGATGGACTGGCACGGCGACAACCTCCCGCCCGAGGAGATGAACGTCATCGTGCGCGGGCGCAACTACGGCTGGCCCTTCTGCTACGGGAACCGCACACCCGATCCCTACACCAACACCTCGCAGATCCCGGGCCGGATCACCAAGCAGGAGTACTGCGACCTCACCCAGGGCTCGCTGCTGACGTACACCGCGCACGCGGCGGCCATCGGGCTGGAGTTCTACACGAGGACCCAATTCCCCGCCGAGTACCGCAACGACGCCTTCGTTGCCTACCGGGGCTCGTGGAACCGCTCCGAGCCCAGCGGCTACGAGATCGCGCGGGTGGACTTCGACGCGAACAACCGGCCCACCGCCATCACCCCCTTCGTGACGGGCTTCGTGTACCAGGAGGGCGGGGGGTGGAAGCAGTTCGGGCGCGTGGCGGGCGTCGCCACCTACACCGACGGCAGCCTGCTCTTCACCGACGACCAGAGCGGCGTCCTGTATCGGGTGCGGTACACGGGGGGCCAGTGATGAGGCACCTGACACTCCTGGGCGGGCTCGTGCTGGGCCTCGCCGTCGCGGGGGGCGCGCAGCCCATGACGGCGGCCCCGGCGACCACTCCCCTGTCCGCCATCGCCGCCCTGCGTGACCCGGCGGGGCAGGTCATCGGCACCGCGACCTTCCGGCAGATGGGCCAGGGCGTGCAGGTCAGCGTCGAGGCGCGCGGCCTGCCGCCCGGGGGGCACGGGATGCACGTTCACGAGTACGGGCGCTGCACCCCCGGCGTGGACCCAGCCACCAATACCGTCGTTCCCTTCGGCGGGGCGGGCGGGCACTTCGACCCGGGCATGAGCCGCAACCATGACGACCCGCAGGCGCCCAACAAGTACGGGCACGGCGGCGACCTGCCCATGCTCAACGTCGGCGCGGACGGCGTGGGTCGCGCCACCTTCACGAGCGACAAGGTCAGCCTGACGGGGATGAACGGGGTCCTGAACCGCTCCCTGGTCATCCACGCCAACCCCGACGACTACAAGAGCGACCCCTCGGGGATGAGCGGCGCCCGGCTGCGCTGCGGGATCATCTCGCGGAACGGGCTCACCACGCGCGACTATCCCCTCCCCGGCGCCCAGGACTTCCCCGAGGGGGTGGCCTACGACGCGAGGAAGGGCGTGATCTACACCGGCAGCGCCGTGAACGGCACGATCTACGCGGTCGACGCGGCGAGCGGCGCGGTGAGCAAGTTCCAGGAGGGGGGCGCACTCGGCCGCCGGGCCGCGCTGGGACTCAAGGTGGACCCCCAGGGCCGGTTGTGGATCGCGGGCGGGGCCCAGGGCACGGTCAGCATCCTCAGCCCGGACGGGGTGACCCTCAAGGTGCTCCAGACGCCCGACAGCCCCAACCCCTACATCAACGACCTGACCCTCGCCCCCGACGGGAACGTCTACGTCACCGACTCCACGCGGCCCGTCATCTTCCGGGTGGACCCCGACCTCACCCTGACCCGCTGGCTCGACCTCGGCGACACACCGGTCAAGTACGGCCCCGGCATCAACCTCAACGGCATCGCCGCCACGCCGGACGGGCGCTATCTGCTCGCCATCCAGCTCAACACCGGGGAGCTGTGGCGCATCGACCTGCGCAGCAAGGCCGTGCAGCGGGTGATGGGCGGCCTGGAGCGCGGTGACGGCCTGCTCCTCGACGGGCGCACCCTGTACGTGTCGCGCAACGCGATGCAGGTCGTCAGCAAGGTGAGCCTGAGCGCCGATTACGGGAGCGGCCAGGTCGTCGCGGAGGAGCCCCTGCGCGGCCTGCGCTTCCCGGCCACCCTGGCGGCGGTGGGCGGCGACCTCGTGGTGACCCAGAGCCAGCTCGACAAGTTGCAGGGGGGCACGCCGGAAACGCCCTTCCGCCTCACCCGCTTCAGGAAGTTCTAGGACGGCGGGGGAGGAAGGCTTGTTGGCTTTCCTCCCTCGTCTTTTGGCCGAGCCGGTCTGGAGCAGCCGCACCAGGGGCCGTGTCATGCTGGGCAGCCATGACCTCCCTGCAAGGGCTGATCCGTCACCACGGCCTGACCGAGATCGAGGGCGCCATCCTGGCCGCCGTGCGGTCGGCGGTGCGGTTGTCCCTGGGCGAGCCGAACCCGGGCCCGGGCGAGAGCCGGATCGGCGGCCTGCCCGACCTTCCCGCCGCGCTGAGCTGGCCGTTGAGTGAGGGAGGCGAGGCCCTGACCTTCCTCCTGCAACTCAACCTGCGGGACGTGCCCCACTTCGCGGGGAACCCCCTGCCGGGACGGGGAATGCTCTACGTCTTCCTGGGCCTGGACGAACCCGCCTCCGACGTGGAGCACCGCCTGCTGCTCTACACAGGCGACGAGGGGCTGAGCCCACGCCCTCTGCCGGACGCGCCGCCCGCCAACGAGAACTACGGCGACCTCCCCCCGCACGGCCTCGGCACTGTCCTCGTCCCCGACCTGCCACGCTGGACCTCGCGCGCCTACGAGGCGCTGACCGGCACGCTCTCCGAGGACGGGCAGGAGAGCTACGAGGCCCTGATCGACGACTTGCGGGCGGGCCAGGGGCAGGGACGGGGGCACGTCGGCCAACTCTTCGGCCACGTCACGGGCATCGGCCACCCGGCCGAGGAGGACGCCTTCATGGTGCGCGACGTGGACCGGGCGTGGCTCTACGACTACGGGAAACGGGCCACCGTGGACATGACGGGTGCCGACGCCTGGCGCAACCTCCTGCGGGTGAACTCCGTGCGCGAGCTTGACCTCACTTTCTGGGACGCGGGTTACCTCCACTTCCTGATCCGCCAAGGGGACCTGGAGGCACGGAATTTCGGGGAAACCTACGCGGCGATAGAGACGAGTTGAGGAAGGCGTGGCAGCCCTGAAAAAGGAGAACCCCCGTCACCTGCCCGGGGGTCCTTCTTTTCCTCCTCCCTGCTACACCCCATACCCCCTACTTGTTCTGCGCCAGCCTGTCCAGCACCAGGCGGCTCACGCTCTTCAACGTCTCGAACACGCCGCCGCCGTTGTGGGCGGTCGCCTCGAAGAGGGTGAGTTCTTTCTTGGGGTCGATGACCGCGCGGATCATATCGGTGGGCAGGGCGCCCTCGATGTCGCGCTTGTTGACCTGAAGCACGATGGGCACGTCGCGCACGTCGATCCCGTGTTCGGCGAGGTTCTCGCGCAGGTTCCTCATGCTCTCGGCGTTGGCGCGCAATCTGTTGGGGGCTGAGTCGGCGACGAAGACGATGCCGTCCACCCCGCGCAGGATCAGCTTGCGGCTGGCGTTGTAGAAGACCTGGCCGGGCACGGTGTAGAGGTGGAAGCGGGTCTTGAAGCCCTGCACGGAGCCGAGGTCGAGCGGCAGGAAGTCGAAGAAGAGGGTGCGCTCGTCCTCGGTGGCGAGGGAAACCATCTCGCCGCGCAACTGAGCGGGCACCTTGGAGAAGACGTGCTTGAGGTTGGTGGTCTTGCCGGACATGCCGGGGCCGTAATAGACGATCTTGCAGTTGATCTCGCGCGCCGCGAAGTTGATGGTGCTCATGGATTCCCCCTATGGTCCCGTGACGGCTCAGCCGAACAGGTCGTCGAGCAGGGCGGTCGCCCCGTGCGAGAAGTCCTCGCCGAGCTGGATGGGCGGGGCGTCCTGAAGTTCTTTCAGAATGGCCGCGAGTTGCCCGATGGTCTTCTTGGTGTGGACCTTCACCCGCCCCAGCGGGACGCTGCCGTCGAAGATCAGGGTCAGCAGGGCCGAATCGCCGACCGATTCCACGTACAGGGTGCCGTTCTCGCCCTGGTGAGTCTGCTCGCTGAAGGTGCGCTCGCCCAGCATGTTCGCCAGCGCGGCGGTGGCGGCGGCATTGGAGGCGACGAGGGTGGCGACGCTGTCGAGCGCGGGGGGCCGGGGGGCCCAGAGGGCTTCCTTGTGCGAGAGCACGAAGCCCTTGCGGTCCACCAGCAGGCAATAGCGCACGCCGGTCGCAGCGAGCAGCTCCTCCAGATGACGGTCCACGCGCTCGAACGCGTCGCCGTAGAGGGCAAGGGAAGGTTCAATCATGTCAGGGGGAGTGTAAGGGACGGATTCAAACGCGCTTCTGACAAAGAGGGGGCAGTGGGAAGTGGTCAGTGGTGAGTGGGAGAGAACGGGTGCCCGGTGTTCTTTTTCGAAGTGCCCCGTCCTGCCCCCGGCCACCTCCCCCACCGTCCGGCCCCCGACCCGCCCGCCGTGGGGTAAACTCCGCGCCGTGATCAGGGGAAGGCTCTTGGGTCTGGCGACGCTCGTGCTGCTGGCGGCGGCCACGGCGGGCGCGCGGCCCGTGGCGGTCGGCGGCGTGAGGCAGGCCGCCTCGGTGGGCACGCGCGTGGTGGCGGGGAACGAGGCTCTGGCGGTGTGGACGCTGCCCCGGCTGGGGGTGGCCGTCCGCAACGACCCGCGCGACCTGCGGCTGCTCCTCGGCGAGCGGGAGCTCCGCTTCTCGCCCGAACGCGGCTGGCGGGCGCTGGGTTTTGCGCTCCCGGCGGACGTGAGGCTCGGCGTGCCGCAACTCGTCGGGGGCAGCCTGTACGTGCCCGTGGCGGCAGTCCGGGCCCTCGGCGTGCAGGTCCTCGCCGACGCGCCCGATATTCTCGACTTCGCCGCGCCCCCCGTGGTGCCCGTCGCCACCCTGCCGCCCTCGCCGGACGCGCCTGCCCCGGCGGCCCCCGCCGCCCACCGTCCCGAGCCCGCCCCGCCGGTCAGGCCACCCGTGAGCCCGGTCCCGGCCGCGCCCCTCTCCCCCGCCGTCCCGGCCCGGCCCGCCACGCGGCCTCCCGAGCCGGTGGCCGCGCCGAAGCCGACGGTCAGCCCGGCGCCTGCCGTGCCCACCCCCCGGCCTTCCGAGCCGCCCGCCCCGGTTCCGGTGCCACCAGTGCCATCCGCTCCGGTGCCGCCGACCGTGGTCTCCCCTCCCCCAGCCCCCACGCCGCCCACGCCCACGCCCCCGGCCTCGGTGGCGAACCTGGACACGGTGAGGATCAGCCGCACCCTGCACCGGACGGTGGAGGTGCAGCGGGTGGTGCTGGAACTCAGCGGCGAGGCGCCGCACCAGATCACGCGGGACGGCGCCGGGCTGAGCGTGCTGCTGCCGGGGGTCACGTCGGGCGCGTCCACTCAGCGGCTCGAAAGCGGGGACACCCTCAGCGTGGAGCCGGGCGTGGTGGGCGGCCCGGCGGGGACGAGGACGGCCCAGACGACCGTGCGCCTGAGGACGGGCGGCGGCTCCTCGGAGGTCTTCACGCTGGAGGACCCGCCCCGCGTGGTGATCGACACGACGACCCACACCGACACCCGGGTGCCGCCCCCCATCGACCCCGAGGGGCTGCCCGAGGGGGTCACGTACCGGGTGCGGGGCGGCCTGCACCTGCTGAGCTTCGACCCCGCCCGCTTCCAGCCGCGCGTGGTGACTGCTCCCCCCGGCGCGGCGCGGGACGTGGCGAGTCTGGTGAAGGGGGTGGGCGGCGTGGCGGGCGTGAACGGCGGGTACTTCGACCCGGCGAGCCACCTGCCCGTCGATCTGGTGGCGGTGGGCGGGCTGATGACGGCCCCCAGCCTGGAACGCCGGGCGACGGTGGGCTTCACCGCGCAGGGGGGCGCCTTCTTCGGCTACCCGCGCCCGCGCTACGTCCTGAGCGGCGCCTTCGGGTCCGTCACGGTGAACAGCGTGGGGGCGAAGGTGAGGCCGGAACTGCTCACGGCCTTCGTGGGGGACGGGCGCACCGCCGTGGGCGCCGAGGGGCTGACCACCGTATCCCTCACGCCGGGGGACTCGGCGGTCTCCCGGGTGGTCACCGGGCGCACCGTGCCCCCCGCCGGAACGCTCGCCTTCACCTTCGACCCGGCGCGCTTTCCGGGGTTGCCGCGTGAGGCCGGGGAGCGGCTGACGCCTACCCTGAACTGGCAGGCGAACGACGCCCCGTGGACGACCGCGCAAGACGCCCTCAGCGCCGGGCCGCTCCTCGTGCGCGAGGGGCGGGTGGTCGTCAACCCCGCCCGCGAGCAGTTCGACACGGGGGCGGGGGTCTGGCGCCCCACCCGGCAGGTCGCCTTCGGGGTCATGGGGGGGCAGCCCACCATCGCCTACCTCGAACACGGGTCGCCCGAGGCCTTCGCCTCCGCGCTGGCCGCCGCCGGGGTGCGCGACGCCGTGCGGCTCGACAGCGGCAGCAGCGCGACCGCCTACCTGACGGGGGGGTACGGGGGCCTGGGCGGCTACCTCAACACGGTCTGGAGCAGGCCGGTCCCCAACGCCATCGTCTTCGTGCCCAGGGGGAACGCCTCGCCCGCCGCCGTCAGGCCGTGAGGGAGTCGCCCGTCGCCGGGGACCCGTCGCCAGGACACCCGGGGGAGCGGTTCGTCCTCAGCCCTGAACCCTCAGGCGCTCCATCAGGCGGACGAAGGCCTCGGCAGTCACCCGCGCGTCCCCGAGGGAGCGGTGCCTCCCACCGCGCGCGAATCCCAGGTCGAGGCGTTGGGCGAGCACGTCGAGGTTATGTGACCGCTCGCCCGGAAAGGCCCGCCTGGAAAGCTGCATCGTGCAGTGTTCGGCGGAGGGCGCCCAGGTCAGGCCGTGCCTTGTGGCGGCGGCCCGCATAAATCCCCGGTCGAAGCCGATGTTGTGCGCGACGACGGGTGAGTCGCCCACGAAGTCGAGGAAGTCCGGGAGCACGGCGGCGAGGTGCGGGGCGTTCCGCACCATCTCGTCGCTGATGCCGTGGATCTGCTGCACCCGCCAGGGAATCCGCAGCGGCTCACCCCCGGCCCCCACCGGCCTGACGAGCGTCTCGAAGCGTTCGGCCTCCTGCACCTGCCCGTCCCGGACCCGCAGCGCCCCGATCTCCACGATGGCGTCGCGCTCGGGCGAGAGGCCGGTGGTCTCCAGGTCGAAGACGACGACGTTCACGGGATGCAGGGTAGCGCAGAGGACAGGGGGCGGCCCCTACTCCTCGACCGCTTCCTCCGGGGGCACGCCGTCCACGGTCAACTCCTGTGCGGCGGGCAGCGGCACGCCGGGGATGCCCATCAGTGCCGCCACTGCCTCCTCCTTGCCCTTGGCCTCGACCTCGATCCAGGGCACGTCGAGGTACGCGCTCGGGAAGTCGGTGATCAGGTGGCTGTGGCGGCGATCCTGGGGGCCCTCCAGCCCGTTGGAGAGGTGGACGACCTGCCACTCGGAGGGGCGCCAGGTCGCGCGGGCTTTCAGGACCCACTCGCGCACGCTGGGGTCCTCCTGACCCGCGAGCTTCTCGTGGACGACGTGGTGGTGCGCGTCGAAGACGAGGGGCGCGCCAGTCGCCTCGCACACGGGCAGGAGGTTCTGGGGACCGTAGGCGCGCTCGTCGTTCTCGAAGCCCAGCCGCAGGCGCACCGTGTCGGGCAGGTCGGGCACGATGGCGGCGAGTTCGGCGGCGCGGCCCCCCTTGCCGCCGTGGAGCAGCAGCAGGTTCCAGGTCGAGCGCGGAAAGCCGAAGCGGTCGAGCGTGTCCGCGTGGGCGGCGAGCGTGCGGGCGCTGGAGGCGCGGACCTCGGGGCGCTCGGAATTCAGCACGATGAACTGCTCGGGATGCATCAGCACGCGGATTCCGGCGTCCAGAAAGGCCTGCCCCGCCTCCCGCATCCCCGGCGCGAGGTGGTCCAGGACCGCCCGCCCGGTGTCGTCCCCCTCCAGGTCGAACATCGGGAAGAGGCTCGAACTCAGGCGGTAGAGCCGGATGCCCCGCTCGGCGCAGAAGTCGGCGGCCCGCCGCACCCGCGAGATGTTGTCGGCGTACAGGTCGAGGAGCTTGGTTTCACGCTCCCCCGGCGAGAGCTTGAGGTAATTCGTCAGGGTGATCGTGCGGAAACGCACCTCCGGCCCAATCGTCATGCAGACCAGGCCGTAGGCGGGGATGGCGGCGGGAAGGGTCACGAGGTCCCCCGCTTCGCCGCCGCCCGGCAACGGTCGGAGCAGTACCTGACGTTCTCCCAGTCGCGCTCCCACTTCTTGCGCCAGGTGAAGGGCAGACCGCAGGCAGCGCACACCTTGGAGGGGCGCTCGCTGGGTTTGCGGCCCCCGCCGAAGGCCTTTCTCACCTCAGGCATGGGCCACCCCCAGGGCGCTCAGGGCCCGCTTGGCGAGGCGGGCCGGTGTGTCGTCGGCCATGACGTCGAGGATGACCACGTCGCGCTCCTCCGGGGCCGGGGCTTCGAGCGTGGCGAGTTGCGAGGGGAGCAGTCCCGGCCCGGCGTAGTGCCCGGTGCGGACGGCGAGGCGGGCCTGGAGAAGGTCGCGGGGCACGTTCAGGAACAGGAAGGTCACGCCCGGTCCCCGCAGGGCGTCGCGGTACGCCCGCCGCAGCGCCGAGCAGGCGAGCACCACGTCGGGCAGCGCCTCCAGCCGGGAGCGCAGCCGGGCCAGCCAGGGGGCCCGGTCCGCGTCGGTCAGCCCCTCGCCGCGCGCCATCCGCGCCCGCGCCTGCGGGGTGTGGAAATCGTCACCGTCGAGGAAGGGCCAGCCCGCCCGCGCCGCCACCTCCCGCCCCACCGTGGTCTTCCCGCTTCCCGAAACCCCCATCACGACGACCCGCATGGCGACAGTCTGCCGCACGCGTCCGTATCGGAAGGTGGGGAAAGGTGAAGGTCGGCCGGGGATTGGGGAGCGGTCAGGGATTTGTCTTCGGCGTGGGGAGCTGGGCAGGAGAGGGGAGGGTGGGGGAGGCCACCGCCTTATAGAAGGCGGCCTCGGCAGTGCGGTGCTAAATTTCGCCAGAATGTAGGGTTGCAGGGTGACGGGGGGAAGACTTGAGACGGGAGGTCGCCTCGGGAGGGGTTGAGAGTGGTGCTGGGGGTCACGGGGTTGCTCCAACACGTATTGGAACAAGCCTATCCCTCCTCATTAACTTTTGAGTTAACATAGCGGGGTGTCCGAGGGCTTCGACTTCTCCACTTCTGAGGTTCTGGACTGGGAAGTGCAGGCGGTATGGGAGGCCCTGGACAGCGGCGAGCTGCGCGTGAGCGTCCACGCCCAGAACGAGATCAACCTCGACGCCCTCACCCTGGACGACGTGTACGACGCCATCAGTTACTACGACGAGGTGACCAAGGACCTTCCCGGCGCGAGAAGCCGCGCGCCCGGACTGAACTTCGACCGCTTCATCGGCCGCCTCCGCCTGCGGGTGAAAGTGGGCTGGCGCGGGACGTACTACATCGTCGTGACGGCGATGGCGAACTGAGAGGAGGAGCTATGCCCGACACCCCCATGACCCACACCTTCCCCAGCCGTGAGGGCGTCACGGTGATCCTCCACGATGTGCCCACCACCCTCGATGCCGAGAGCGGTGAGGTGATCGGCTTCCGCCTCAGTGTGTCCCGGGCCATCGCGCACCTCGTTCAGGACGCGGCCCGCGACCAAGCGCCCGGCGCAACCGTCGAGCGGCGGTATGAGGCCCGCCCGGAACTGGCACTCCCAACACCCGACCCCGTGAGCCTGGAACTGCGCCGAGTGCTGCGCGAGCGTGGCCTAACGGGCGCCGAGATCGCCGAGCGGCTGGGGATTAAGCCCCCGCTGGTCTCGCGCTGGCTCAGCCCCGACTATCACCAGCACGGCATGGAAACGCTGCGGCGCATCGCCGACGCCCTGGACATGGACGTGGAAGTCAGGTTCAAACCCAGGGAACGCAAAGAGGCTTCGTAGCCTCCCAGGAGACGAAGCCCTCCGCCCCTACCCCCCCACCGTCTCCCGCCCCAGCGCCGCGTGCGCCTCCAGCAGCAGCGCCTCCGTCTCGTCCCAGCCCACGCAGGCGTCGGTGACGCTCACGCCGGGCAGGAGCCCCGAGAGGTCGGCGGGGATGGGCTGCTTGCCGGGACGGAGGTTGGACTCGACCATCAACCCCTTGATGGCCGCCCCTCCTCGCGTGCGCTGGTGCAAAACGTCGCGCCACACGAGCCCCTGGCGGTGGTGGTCGGAGCCGCTGTTCGCATGTGAGCAGTCCACCATCACCGCCGGGTCGAGCCCCGCCGCGCGCATCAGCGTCTCGGCCTCGGCGACGAACTGGGGGGCGTAATTCGGCCCATTCCGCCCGCCACGCAGGATGACGTGGCCGTCGGGGTTGCCGCGCGTGTGGACGATGCACGCCTGCCCGTCGTCGTCCACCGTGAAAAAGGCGTGGGGGTGGCTCGCCGCCACGATGGCGTCCACGGCGAGCTTGAGGCCGCCGCCCGTGCCGTTCTTGAAGCCCATCGGGGCGCTGACGGCGCTCGCCATGACCCGGTGCGTCTGCGATTCGGTGGTCCGCGCCCCCAGGCAGGCCCAGGCCACCGCGTCGAAGAGGAACTGGGGCGCGAAGGGGTCGAGGAGTTCGGTGGCGACGGGGAGGCCGAGTTCGGAGACGCGGATCATCAGGTCGCGGGTCAGGGCAAGGCCCTTGTTGATGTCGTTTTCCCCCGTCATGTCGGGGTCCATCAGGTAGCCGCGCCAGCCTACGGTCGTGCGGGGCTTATCCACGTAGACGCGCATGTGGACTTCGAGACGGTCTTTGACCCTTTTCCGCAGCCCGGCGAGGCGCCCGGCGTACTCGACGGCCGCATCGAAGTCGTGGACGGAGCACGGCCCCACCACCACGAGCAGTCGGTCGTCGCGCCCGTGCACGATGTCCTGGGCGGCCCGCCGTCCCGCGAGCACCGTGCGCTCGGCCCCCGGGGTGAGGGGTAGGCTCGCCTTGAGCGCGCGGGGCGTGATCAGGGGGGTGAAGCCCGTGACGTTGAGGTTCTCCGTGCGGCCAGCCTGGATGATGGGGTCGGGGTGGGTCATGGTGGGCAAGTCCTTTCGTGTGAAGCGAAGAAAAACCGCCGGGAGGTGGGGTTCCTCCGGGCGGCTCGTGGCTGGGGTGGCAGCGCAGGCGTCAGGCCCGGGGTGAACCGAACCAATAGAAAAACGCGGCGCCGAACGTCATGAATGAAGTGTACGCCGGACGTGGGGCCGGGGCGCTCGGGGCCGTCTAGCCGGGCCTTCGCCCACCCTTCATTCCGGCGAAAACCGTGTGCTTGGCGGGAACTTCGGTGTTCCCCGGCCCGTACTCTAGAGAGATGAAACGCTCCGTCACTCTCTTTCTGACCACCCTCGCGCTCGCGGCCGGAGTGGCCGACGCGCAGCGGCGCAGCGGCGGGGGCTTCGGGGGCAGCCGGGGTGGGTACAGCGCACCGCGCTACCGCGCTCCCACCCCGACCCCGCGTTACACCCCGCCCCGCAACAACTCGGCGGGGAGCACGTACACCGCCCCGCGCTCCACCCTCCCCTCCACCCGCACGCCGAGCGCCACCCAGCGGGGCACCACGAGCGGCACCGTGAGCGCCGCGAACCGGGCGGCGGCGGCCCGCGTCACCCCCACCCAGCTCAACGGGTGGAAGAACGTGCGCCTCCCGGCGGGCGTGCCGCGCAGCGCGATCACCTACAGCGCGACCCCCGGCGGGCAGTACCGCTACCAGCTTTCTCCAGGGCGCTACTTCCCCTACCCGCAGAGCTACTACAGGAGCCGGGGAGTCGGCTACGACATCCTCAAGTACGCCCTGATCTTCACGGCGGTGAGCAGCGTGGCAAACGCCATTGACGGGCCGGACGTGATCGTGAACAACGGCGTGCCGGTGAACGGTCAGGTCGTCGCGCCCCAGCACGGCCCGAACCTCTGGACGTACGCGGGCGTGGGCTTCCTGGCCGCCGCCGCCGGGTGGTTCGTGCTGGGGCGCCGTCGCCGCTGATCCCCTTTTCCCGGATACTGGTCCCGGATGCCGCTCGGTTTTCTGCCGGGCGGCGCTTTGCTTGACCTAAACCTTAAGAAAAGATTCCGGCTCCCCTTCCTGTCCAGCCTGTCGCTTCCCCAGGCCCCTTAGACTGGATTTCGGTCGGAGGTGCCCTCGCGCCGTCCGAGGATGCCATGACCGGAGGGGGACGGTCACCGCCCAGGAATTCGCATACACGCGCCGCCCTCACTGCTCGGGGCGCGGCGTCATGGGGTTTAAGGTGGCGAGACGGATGCACTCTTGTCGGTGGGGCGGGCCGTGACGCTCGCCGTTTTCCTTCCCTTCCTGTTCGCCGCGCTCTGCGCCTGGCTGGGGACGCGCCTGGAACGGCGCACCGGGTACGTGGCGGCGCTCGCCTTCGTGCCCGCGCTGCTCCTCGCCCTGCCGCTTTCCGGGATGCCGGGGGCCAGCCCCGCGCTGGAGGTCACCCGCTGGGTCCCCACCCTGGGGCTCGCGCTCGCCTTCCGGGGAGACGGCTTCTCGCTGCTCTTCGCCGTCCTGATCGGCGTGATCGGCACGCTGGCGAGCCTGTACGCGGTGGCGTACCTCTCCGAGCGGGAGCGGTTCGGGCGGTTTTACGCCTACCTCCTCCTTTTCGGCGGCTCGATGCTGGGGCTGGTCCTCAGCGACAACCTCGTGGTCCTGTTCGGCTTCTGGGAGATGACGAGCGTCACGAGCTTCCTCCTGATCGGGCTGTGGCACACCCGCTCGGCGGCGCGCGACGGGGCGGTCAAGGCCTTCCTGGTGAGCGCGCTGGGCGGCCTCGCCCTCCTCGCGGCGGTCGCCCTGCTGGGAATCGCGGGGGGCAGCACCACCCTCTCGGGGCTGGATGTGGAGGCCCTGCGCGCCTCGCCCCTCTTCACGCCCGCGTTGCTGCTGACCCTGCTCGCGGCGTTCACGAAGAGCGCCCAACTCCCCTTCCACCTCTGGCTTCCGACGGCGATGGAGGCGCCTACGCCCGTCTCCGCCTTCCTGCACTCCGCGACGATGGTGAAGGCGGGCGTGGTCCTCGTCGCCAAGTTCGGGCTGCTGTTCGGGTCGAGCCCGCTGTGGGGCGGGATCATCGTGCCGGTGGGGCTCGCCACGCTGGTCTGGGGGGCGTGGATCGCGCTGCGGCAGACCGACCTCAAGGCGCTGCTCGCCTACTCCACCGTCTCGCAGCTCGGGTTGCTGATGAGCCTGTACGGGCTGGCGGACGCGGAGGGGAGATTTACGGCGACGGCGCACCTCCTCAACCACGCGGCCTTCAAGGCGGCCCTCTTCTTCGTGGTGGGCATCATCGACCACGAGACGGGGACGCGCGAGGTGCCGCGCCTGGGCGGGCTGAGAAAGGCCATGCCCCTCACCTTCGCCGCCGCGCTCCTCGCTTCGCTCAGCATGGCGGGGGTGCCGCCGCTAGGGGGCTTCATCTCCAAGGAGCTGTTCTACGAGGCGATGCTCCACCGGGGGCCGGTCTTTATCGCGGTCGCCGTGCTGGGCAGCGCGCTGACCTTCGCGTACTCCTTCCGGCTGCTGCGGGTGTTCTGGGGCCCGCCGCGCCACCCGCCGGGCGCCGAGCCCCACGAGGCGCCGCCCGGGCTGCTCGTGCCCGCCGGGCTGCTCGCCCTGACCGCCCTTGCCTTCGGCCTGCTACCGGGAAGCGCAGAGGCCCTGACGCGGACGGCGCAGAACGCGCTGAATTTTGCCACCCACAGGGGGCACCTGAAGCTCTGGCACGGGGTCACGCCCGCGCTCCTCGCCACGCTCCTGACCTGGGGGCTGGGGGCGGTCCTGATCGGGCAGGCGGCGCAAGTGGGCGTCCTGGGGCGGCGGCTCACCCCGCGCGTCAACGCGAACACGGTCTACTACGCGCTGACGGAGGGGGTGAACGTCCTCTCCAGCCGCCTGATCGCGCGCACCCAGGGCCTCGCGCTGCCCGACCAACTGCGGATCATGCTAGGGGCCGCCGCCCTGATCGCCGGGTACGCGGTCTGGCGGGCGCCGCAGGTGTTTCACCCGGTCGGCACGCCGCCGCTCGCCCTGCTGCCGGTCGCGGCGCTCCTCGTGGCGGGGGCGGTGGGAGTGCTTCTCGCGCGCAGCCGCCTCACGGCCGTCGTCGTGACCGGGCTGACGGGCTTCGGGAGCGCCGCCGCCTTCCTGGCCCTGCGCGCCCCCGACCTCGCCCTCACGCAACTGCTCGTCGAGGCGGTGACGGTCATCCTCTTCCTGCTCGTCTTCCGCTCCCTGCCGCGCAGCCGCGACCTGCCCCGCACCCGCTGGCGGTACGCCCTCGACCTCCTCCTGGCCGCCTCGGCGGGGCTGGGGGCGACCCTGCTCGTGCTGGCGGGCGTGCGCTTCCTGGCCCCGCCCATCTCGCCGTACTACCTGGCGAACAGCTACCGGCTGGGCGGCGGCCGGAACGTCGTGAACGTCCTGCTGGTGGACTTCCGGGGCTTCGACACCCTGGGCGAGATCACGGTGGTCGGGATGGTCGCGCTCGCCGTGCTGGGCCTCGTGCGGCTGGGCAAGAAGGGGCGGGCGCCGGGCGGAGGCGCCCCCACCCCGGTCCCCGCCACGCCGGGGGAGAAGGAAGAAGCATGAGTCCCGAACGCCGGACCCCCACCCCCCCGCCGCTGAGCGGCGACCCCATCCTGCGCACGGTGAGCCGCGCCGTCTTCGCGCTCGTGATCCTCTTCGCGCTGCTGCTGCTCTGGCGCGGGCACAACGCGCCGGGGGGCGGCTTCATCGCAGGGCTGATGACCGCCTGCGCCCTGATCCTGCACCGCATTGCCTACGGCCACACCGCCCTGCGGGTCGACCCGGCCCGCCTCGTCCCGTGGGGGCTGGCGCTGTCCTTCGTGACCGGGCTGGTGCCTTACCTCCTGGGGCGGCCCTACCTCAAGAGCGACTACGGCTACATCACGACCGCGCTGACGGGCGAGTTCGAGTGGGCGACCGCGCTGCTCTTCGACCTGGGGGTGTACCTCGTGGTGGTGGGCGGGAGCCTCGCCATCGCCTATGGGCTGATCGAGGTGAACCCTCAGGAGCGGGTGGAGGGGGACGAATGAGGGGGGTCGCCAGCCCAGGCTCCGGGGCAGGAGAACCCGGGAGCAAAGTCCACCCCTTCCACCGGCCCCTCTGGCGACCGGTCCCCGGCGACTGGCGACTCCCGGAGGTCCGCTGATGGAGACCCTCTTCGCCCTCCTGATCGGCCTCCTGATCGGGACCGGCGTCTTCCTGCTGCTGTCGCGCGTCATCGTGCGGGTGGTGCTGGGGCTGAGCTTCATCACCTACGGGGGCAACCTGGCGATCCTGACCGTGGCGGGGCTGCGGGAGGACGCGCCGCCGCTCCTCACCCTGCGCGGGCCGTACGTGGACCCGCTGCCCCAGGCGCTCATCCTGACCGCCATCGTGATCGGCTTCGCCACGACCGCCCTGCTGCTGACCGTCGCCCTGCGCGCGTATCAGGTCGCCGGGCACGACGACGTGGAGGCCTTCGGCGACAACCTCGCCCGCGACCCGGAGGCGGAGGACGGCCTGATCGCCGACCCCGAGCACCAGGGCCCGGACCGCCCTGACCCGGAGGAGCCGCGCACCCTCGTCTACTCCGCCCGGAGTCCGGGGGGGGGCGAGCCGTGAGCGACCTCGCCTGGCTGACCCTGGCCCCGATCCTGACGCCGCTGGGCTTCGGGCTGGGGCTGCTGTGGCCGTCGCCCCGCCCGGTGCGGGTGGGCCTCGCGCTGGCGGGTGCGGCGCTCACCCTCGCCTTCTCGCTGGGGCTCCTCGTCGCCACGGCGGACGGGACGGTCCTCACCTCCGCGCTCGGCGGGTGGCGCGCCCCCTTCGGCATCGTGATGACCGCCGACCGCCTCGCCGCCTGGGTGAGCGTCCTCGCGGCGGTGAGTGCCCTCCTCGCCGTGTGGCAGGCCGCCGCCGACCCCGACCCGGCGCGGGAGCGCCACCACCTCCTCGCCCTGATGCAGTTCCTGTTCGCGGGGGTGCAGATGTCGTTCCTGACCGGGGACCTCTTCAACCTGTTCGTGGCCTTCGAGGTGATGCTCGTCGCCTCGTACGCCCTGGCGGTGCTGGGTTCCACCCGCGAGCAACTGCGTGAGGGCTTCCGCTACATCGTGATGAACCTCGCCGCCTCGGCGCTGCTCGTCGTCGCGTGCGGGCTCGCGTACGGGGTGCTGGGGACGCTGAACTTCGCCCACCTCGCCCAGCGGTCGGCGCAGCTCGGGCCGAACACGACGGTCACCGCCGTCGGGGTGCTTCTCCTGATCGTCTTCGCGGCGAAGGGGGCGCTCTTCCCGCTCGGCTTCTGGCTGCCGGGCACCTACCCCGCGCTGCCGCCCGCCGTGGGGACCTTCTTCGCGGCGGTGCTCACCAAGGTCGGCGTCTACGCGCTGTTGCGGGTGTTCACGACCGTCTTCACCGGGGAGGCGGGGGTGACGAACACGCTGCTGCTGCTCTTCGGCACGGTGACCATGCTGTACGGGGCGCTGGGGGCGGCCTCTCAGCGAGAGTGGCGGCGCATCCTGTCCTTCCTCGTGGTGAGTTCGGTGGGCTACCTCGCCTTCGGGCTGGGGGTGGGCACCGGGGAGGCGGTGCGGGCGAGCGTGGGGTACTTCGCGGTCAGCGTGCTCGTCACCACGGCCCTCTTCGCCGTCGCCGCCGTGGCGGAGCGGGCGAGCGGGTCGCGGCTGGTGCGGGTGCGGGGAATGCTCGACTTCCTGCCCCTGCTCGCCGGGTGTTTCCTGCTGTGCGCGCTGACGGTGGCGGGGCTGCCGCCGAGCGGGGGCTTCGTGGCGAAGTACGCGCTGGTGCGGGCGGGGCTCGCGCAGGGCTCGCTCCTCGCCGTCCTCGGGGTGGTCAGCGCCCTGCTGAGTAGCCTCATCACCCTGTACGCGATGCTCAAGGTGTGGCGCGGCTTCTTCTGGGGCCAGCACCCGGCCTGGCTCCCCGTGTACCGCGTTTCCCCCTCCCTGCACGTCGCCGCCTACACCGCTTCCGCGCTCGTGGCAGGGCTGACCGTCTTCGCCGGGCCGATCTTCGCCCGGGCGGACGCCACCGCCGCCGAGTTGCGGGACAACGCGCGCTACATCCGGGGCGTGCTGGGCGACGCGCCCGTGGTCATCCCCGCGCCCCCGACGGGAGAGGAGGCCGAGAAATGAGAGGCTTCGCCCTCAACCTCCTGCTCGCCGTGGTGTGGGCGCTGTTCGCCGGGGAGGTCAGCCTCCGGGAACTCGCGGTCGGTTTCGGGTTAGGCTTCGCCGTCCTGGCGGTGTTTCCCCGCGCGCTCGCCACCCACGAGTACGTGCGGCAGGTGCTCGCCGGGCTGGGCTTCGTGGGCTTCTTCCTGCGTGAGCTGACCGTGGCGAACGTGCAGATCGCCCTCTTCGCCCTGCGCCCGCATCCTCCCCTGAATCCCATGATCGTGGCCGTGCCGCTGCGGCTGGAGGGCGAGGGGGCGCTGACCTTCCTGGCCGCCACCATCGGCCTGATGCCCGGCACCGTCGCCCTGGGCTTCAGCCCGGACCGCCGCACCCTCTACGCGCACGCCATCGGCACGCCAGACGCGCGGGCCGCCCGCGAGGCCATCCTGAGGGTGGAAGACCGGCTGCTGCGCGTCTCCTCTCCCCTGCCCCCCGCCCCCCCGGAGGTCCGCCCGTGATCGTCAACCTCGCGCTCGGCATCGTCACCCTGTCCGTCCTGCTGGTCACCTTCCGGGTGCTGCGCGGGCCCTCGTGGGGCGACCGCATCATGGCCTTCGACTTCCTGAGCGTGAATCTGGTCGTGCTGTTCGCCCTGATCGCGGTCAAGACCCGGCTGATCGTCATGCTCGACGCCGCGCTCGTGCTCAGCCTGCTGGGCTTCCTGTCCACGGTGGCGCTGACGCGGTATCTGCTCGTGGGGCGGGTGATGAGGTGAGAGGCACCAGTCGCCAGTCGCCAGTCGCCAGCCTTCCGCGCTTGCCGGGGGCCTCTCGTGGATGACTTTCACCCCTGGCGGGACATTCCCATCCTGATCGGGGCGTTTTTCGTGCTCACCGCCGCCGTGGGGCTGGTGCGCTTTCCCGACCTGTACACGCGGCTGCACGCGAGCAGCAAGCTGGTGACGCTGGGGTCGGCGGGTATCTTCCTGGGGGTGGCCTTCGAGTTGAGCGACGCGGCGGCCTTCACCCGGCTCGCCGCCGTGCTGCTCTTTCAGTTCCTGACCACGCCGCTCACCGCGTACCTGATCGCCCAGGCCGCCTACCTGCGGGGACTCGCGCCCCAGCTCGACGGCGGCACCGACGAGTGGGGCGCCCTCGGGCAGGCGGAGAGTGTCGCGCTGGCCGACCGGGAGGCGCAGCGGGCGCTGGGGGCGGAGGGGCCGTGACGAGGCGAGGCGGGGACACGCGCACCCCACGCCGTCCCCACCTCGCCTCCCGAATGACCTACGCGGCGGGCCGCGCCCCCTCCCGCCGCGTCCTCCACAGGCTGACGAGGATGCCCCCCGCCAGAATGGCGAGCGTCACGCCCAGGCTGATCGCCGGGTCGAGCTTGCCGAAGAACTGGTTGTAGAAGATCTTGCCGCCGATGAAGACGAGCACCAGCGCGAGGGCGGGCTTGAGGCCCGAGAAGCGGTGGATCAGCGCGTCGAGGGCGAAGTACAGGGCGCGCAAACCCAGGATGGCGAAGATGTTGCTGGTGTACACGATGAAGGGGTCCTGGGTGATGGCGAAGATTGCCGGGATGGAGTCCACCGCGAACACGAGGTCGGCGGCCTCCACGAGCAGCAGGGCGAGCAGCAGCGGCGTGGCGTGCAGCCGCACCCGGCCCGAGGCGTCGGGCAGCCGGGTCACGAACTTCTGGCCGTCGAGCTTCGGGCTGATCGGCATGACGCGGCGCAGGGCCCGGACGACAGGGTGACGCGCTATGTCGGGCGCGTGGTCGTGGGCGCCCCGCACGAAGAGCAGCCGCAGCCCGGTCAGGAGCAGGAAGGCCCCGAACACCCACATGATCCAGTCGAAGTTGCTGACAAGCGCGGCGCCCAGGCCGATCATGATGCCGCGCAGCACGATCACGCCCAGGATGCCCCAGAAGAGAACCCGGTGCTGGAGGTGGCGGGGCACCGCGAGTGCGGCGAAGATCACGCTGATCACGAACACGTTGTCGAGCGCGAGCGCCTTTTCGACCGCGAAGCCCGTGAAGTACGCCAGGCCGCTCTCGGCCCCCAGGCTGAGCCACACCCACCCGCCGAAGAGCAGGGCGATGGCGATGTAAAAGACGCTCAGCCGCAGGCTCTCGGCCACGCCGATCTCCTGAGCGCCGCCCTGCGCCGCCCGCCGCCTGCCCAGCACGCCGAGGTCGAAGGCGAGCAGCGCGGTCACGAGCGTGAGGAACAGCACCCACATCCAGGCGGGCTTGCCGAGCCAGAGGGTCATCAACAGTTCCATAGGGGGAGTCGCCCTTCCGGACCCCGCCCAGGTTTCCGTCACGGCCTCCAATCAACGGGGAGGGCCAGACGCGAACAGGAGCCGGGCGGCGTCCTGTCCGGGTCTGGCCCTTGCCGCGCGGGACCGGGGTGGATTTCCCACCCGAACTGTCGGTCCCCGCGCACCCGGCCTAAGTTAGAAGGCCGGGCGGCGTACTCCCCCGGAGTGAGATTCAGCCTGCCAGAGCCCTCTCCCCCCTTTTGTGGAGGCGCACACAGAACTTCTCCACCGTGGGTTTTCCTTCAGGCTTCGTCAATGCCCCGCAGCCGCTCCACCCGCTCCGCCAGGTCCTCCAGCTCCAGGCTGCGCAGGGCCTTGGCCGCGCGGGTCACGCCCGCCTCGTCCACCCGGTTCTCGTTCCAGCCCGCGATCAACATGGCGCAGCCCTGCAGGGCGTCCGAGACGGTCTCCTTGTGGAACATGGCGGCGAGGTTGCCGGGCCGCTCGGGCTGGGTCTGCTGCACCTGCGCCTGCACGTCGAGCACGACCTGCATGAAGACCTGATCGAGCCGGGCGCGGTCGCCTTGGGAGATGAGCCTGTCCTGGGTTCCCTGATCCTGGGTCATGGGGGGCAGTGTAGGGCGTGGGGCGGGGCTCGCCTGTCTGATCGCCGCCTCTTCAAAGCTGAGCGGTTCGTTATCTTGGGGCATCGTCCGGGGCCACGCCCCAAGGGGAGGAGACGGGGGCATGAAGTACGAGCCGGGCAGCAGGTTCTTCGACGAGATGTTTATGCCGGACGGTACGGTGCGGCCCCACTACCAGGGCATCCAGGAGTACCTGGGCGCGCAGGGGGTCGAGGAGTTCGGGCGCCGCCACCGCCTCCTCGACCTCGCCTTCCGCAACCAGGGCATCACCTTCACCGTGTACGGCGACGCCCAGGGCACCGAGCGCACCTTCCCCTTCGACCCGGTGCCGCGCGTGATCCCGGCGAGCGAGTGGGCCCACCTGGAGGCCGGGCTCACCCAGCGGGTGCGGGCGCTCAATGCCTTTCTGGGCGACATCTACTCGGGCGCCCAGATTCTCGGGGACGGGGTGATGCCCGCCGAACTCGTGTACACCTCCGCCCACTTCCGCCGCGAGGTCCACGGGATTAGGGTGCCCCACGGCCTCTACACCCACATCGTCGGCACCGACCTGATCCGCAACGAGCGGGGCGAGTACCTCGTGCTGGAGGACAACCTGCGCTCTCCCAGCGGCGTGTCGTACCTCCTCGCCAACCGGCAGGCGATGACGCGCATCTACCCCGGCATGTTCCGGGGGCAGGGGGTCAGGCCGGTGGGACACTACACGAATGCGCTGCTGGGCCTCCTCCAGTCGCTCAGCCCGCGCGAGAACGGGACGGTCGTGGTGCTCACGCCGGGCATGTACAACTCCGCGTACTTCGAGCACGCCTACCTCGCGCAGCAGATGGGGGTCGAACTCGTCGAGGGCCGCGACCTCTTCGTGGACGCCGGGCGGGTGTGGATGCGAACGACCGGGGGCAGACGGCAGGTGGACGTGATCTACCGCCGGGTGGACGACGACTTCCTCGATCCGCTGACCTTCCGGCCCGACTCCGCGCTGGGGGTCGCCGGGCTCGTCGAGGTCTACCGACAGGGCCGCGTCGCCATCGCCAACGCCATCGGAACGGGGGTGGCGGACGACAAGGCCGTGTACGCCTACGTGCCGGAGATGATCCGCTACTACCTGAACGAGGAGCCCCTGCTGAACAACGTCCCGACCTACCTGGGCTGGAACCCGGACCACCTGGAGTCCATGCTCGCCCACGCGGACGAACTCGTCTTCAAGGGGGTCGGCGAGGCGGGCGGGTACGGGATGCTGCTCGGCCCCTACGCCACCCGCGAGGAGGTGGAGGCGTACCTCGTGAAGGTGCGGGCCGCGCCGCGCGAGTTCATCGCCCAGCCGGTCGTGGGCTTATCGCGCCACCCCACCTTCTACCCCGACTCGGGCGAGTTCGAGCCCGCGCATGTGGACCTGCGGCCCTACATCCTCTGCGGGGAGGAAGTGACCATCGTGCCGGGCGGCCTGACGCGGGTGGCGCTGCGGCGCGGTTCCCTCGTCGTGAATTCCAGCCAGGGGGGCGGGAGCAAGGACACCTGGGTCCTCGACCACGACGGGCGGGCGACCCCGCAGGGGATGAGCCAGCTCCTGTCGGGAGGTGCCCCGCTGAACATCCAGGCGCAGAGCCAGTACCAGGGGGGCTTCGAGCCGGGCACAGCCGCGCAGGGTCAGAGCCAGTCCCAGTCGGGGGGTGGCATCCAGTCCCAGAGCCAATCGCAGGGGGGCGAGGGCGCTCAAACCCAGAGTCAGACACAGGGAGCGCCACCCGTGGGCACCCCTCCACCCGCCGATGCCCCCGGCCAGCACTCCTTCCAGCAGGAACTGGAGAAAGACGAGCTGGACACCTTTGATGGGGAGGACCGCTGAATGCTGCTGCTTTCCCGCCTCGCGGAGAACCTGTTCTGGATCGGGCGGTATGTGGAGCGCGCGGAGAACACCGCCCGCCTGCTGAACGTCAACTACTACGCCACCCTGGAGATGACGGGGCGGGCGCGCGAACACTGGGCACCCCTGCTCGAACTCACCGGGGGCGAGAGGCGGCTGCGCGAGAAGTACGGGCGGGTGGACGCCCGCTCGGTCAGCGCGTGGCTGGCCTTCGACCGCGACAACCCGTCGAGCATCGCGTCGAGCGTGCTGCGGGCCCGGGAGAACGCCCGGGGCCTGCGCGACCGCATCCCCAGCGAGATGTGGGAGGCGATCAACCGCACCTACCTCAACGTGTGCTTCCAGAACGAGGGCGTGATCGACCGCGACGGCCTCTTCGAGTTCTGCGCCTCGGCGCGCGACGCCTCGCAGTTCTTCTTCGGGATCGCCTTCGCCACCCTCCCGCGCGACGAGGGGTGGTCCTTCCTGCGGGCGGGGCAGATGCTGGAGCGCGGCGACAACGTGGTCCGCGTGCTTCAGACCCACTATCAGGTGATGGACGGGCAGTCACCGAGCGACCCCACCCGGCGCGCGGTGCAGGACCAGCGCTGGGTGAGCGTCCTGAAGGGGGCCAGCGCCTACGAGGCCTACCGCAAGCGGGTGCAGAGCGGCATCGACCCCGTGCGGATCGGCGGGTTCCTGCTGCTCGACGAGTTCTTTCCGCGCAGCGTGCGCTACAGCGCCGAGAACCTGCACGACGCCCTGACCCAGATCGACCGCCACCACCCCGGCGCGCACCCCGACATCCTGCGCCTCTCGCGCTGGCTGGTGGCCCGGCTGCAATTCGCGGGGGTGGAGGACATTCTGGAGCGGGAGGACCCCGGCCTGGACGAGCTGCTGGGCGACTTCAACCGGGTGGGCGCGGCGATCAACGCGGCGTACTTTCAGCAGGAGTGAGGCCCCCCCGCCCGGCGTTTCCTTCAGCCCGGCTGAGCCCCGCGTCACGTTCTTCCCGCCCCCGCCTGTCAGACTGCCCGGGCTGAGGGTCCCTTTCCGCAATGCGCTGCGAAATCCGCCACACCACCGAGTACCGCTACCCCAAGCCCGCCTGGGACTCCTTCAACGAGGTGCGGCTGCACCCGTCCCGCGAGGCGCGGCAGAGCGTGCGGCTGTTCCACCTCCACGTCGAGCCGGAGGCGGTGATCACCTCGCACAAGGACTACTTCGGGGCCATCGTCCACCACGTCCACGTCCACGAGCCGCACACGCTGCTGAGGATCGAGGCGCAGGCCATCGTGGACACCCACCCGGTTCCCCTGCCCCCGCCCATCCCCTTCGCCGAGTTGCGCGGCGTGTGCGCTCCCCACACCGAGTTCCTCGTCGCCAGCCCGCGCGTGCCCGCCGGGGACTGGGCGGAGGTCTTCGGGGTCAGGAAGCCCGCGCCCGGCGACGACCTCCCCGGTTTCCTGACCGACCTCACGACCTCCCTCTACCGCCGCTTCCGGTACGACACGAGGGCGACGACCGTGAGCACGCCGCTCGCGGAATTCGCCACCCACGGGCGCGGGGTGTGCCAGGACTTCACGCACGCGATGCTGGGGATCGTCCGGGGGCTCGGCATCCCCGGGCGCTACGTCAGCGGCTACCTGTACTCGGGGGGCGAGATGGTGGGCGCGGAGGCCACCCACGCCTGGGTCGAGTGCTTCCTGCCGGGCTCCGGCTGGCTGGGCTACGACCCCACCAACAACTGCCTCGCCCGCGAGCGGCACGTCAAGATCGGCCACGGGCGCGAGTACAGCGACGTGTCCCCGGTGCGCGGCACCTACTACGGCGGCGGGCGCGGGGAACTGGGCGTGGAGGTGCGGGTCTACGGGGAGCAGTAGGGGCCAAAGGTGAAGGGCGGAGGCGGTGGGATAACCACTCCTCCGCCCCCGATCTTTGACGCTCAGCCGCGCGTGAACGGCGCGAGGATCAGCGCCACCAGGAAGGCGCCGACGATCCAGTACGCGATTCCCGCCAGGATCAGCGTGACGGCGGCCCCCACGCTGTCTCGCAGGTTCATGCTCGACCCCACGGCGAGGTAACCGAAGAAGATCATCGCGACCGAGATCAGGAAGCCCACGATCCAGCCCAGGATGGGGATGATGCCCAGCACGGTGCCGATGATGCTCAGGGGCACGAAGAAGAGGGCGAAGGAGTAGGCGACCTCGGGGTAGGTGCCCGTGCCCCGGAAGAGGTACTTGCCGACCAGATACACGGCCCCGGTGAAGATGACGAACTGGAGGGGAATCAGGATCAGGCGGGTGATCAGTTGCCCGAAGAAGGTGGTCTCTGGGTGGAAGGGCGCGAAGATCGCGGCGATCACGGCGGAGACAATCGCGGCGACGAGCACGTAGATCAGCGCCTGCGAGGTGCCCCCCCGCCGCTCGAACAGCTCGAAGGTCTGGGGGCTGGGGCGGGCGAGGACGGCGGTGCTCTGCGAGAACATGTCGGCCAGGCTGGCCTTCAGCGGGGAGGGAGCAGTCATGCCCCAGAGTACGGGGAGGGGGGAGGGGGCGTTCCAGCGAGGGCACAAGGGTGAAGTGCATCTAAAGGAACAAGGTGGGTGTGAACCTGCCGGGGCGGTTGGCGTCCGTTCCTTCCTCCCGGCCCGCACGGTTGCCTCCTCGCCCCCGTGAGACAATCTCCCCATGACTGACCTCTCCTCCTCTCCCGAGTCCGGCGAGGCGACCACCTCCAGCGAGACCCACAGCGGGTTCATCGCCATCGTCGGCAAGCCGAACGTGGGCAAGAGCACGCTGCTCAACACCTTCCTGGGCACCAAGGTCGCCCCCACCAGCCCGCGCCCCCAGACCACCCGCCGGGGTGTGCGCGGCATCTTCACGACCGAGACGCAGCAGATCGTCTTCGTGGACACGCCGGGCCTGCACAAGCCCAAAGACGCCCTGGGCAAGTACATGAACCAGGAGGTCCAGGGGGCACTGGCCGACGTGGACGCGATCATCTGGGTCGTGGACCTGCGCCGCCCGCCGGGCGACGAGGACGAACTCGTCGCCCGGCAGGTGCGCGACCTCCCCAAGCCCCTCTTCCTGGTGGGCAACAAGACCGACGCCGCCAAGTACCCCGACGAGGCGATGAAGCTTTACCGGGCGCTGCTGGAGGGCCGCGAGGGTGAGGTGAGCGAGACGATGCTGAGCGCCCAGAACAACCCGGCGGCAGTCGCCACTCTGCGCGAGCAACTGCTCGACGTGCTGCCCGAAAATCCCTTCTTCTTCCCGAACTCGGGCGCCTCGGACCAGACGCGTGAGCAGTGGGCCGCTGAGATCATCCGCGAGGAGGCGATGAAGAAGCTGCGCGAGGAGTTGCCGTACTCGGTCGCCACCCGCGTGAACGACTGGACCGAGCGGGAAGACGGCCTCGTGCGCATCGAGGGCGAGATCATCGTGGAGAAAAGCGCCCACAAGGGCATGGTGATCGGCGCGGGCGGCAAGCAACTGCGCGAGATCGGGCAGGCGGCGAGAAAGCAGCTCGAAATCCTGCTCAACCGCAAGGTCTTTCTGGGCTTGGAAGTCATCGTGATCCCCGGCTGGCGCGAGGACGAGGAGGCGCTGCGGGAACTGGGGTACGAGTAAAGCGGTCAGCCCTCAGCGATCAGCTTTCACAAAAAAGGAGGGGCGGGCGGCTCAGGCTCCCGCCTTCTCCCATCTGGCCCGCTCGCGCAAGGCGTCCTCGTAAAAGAGCCTGGTCTGATACATCCGAATCTGCCCCGCGTCGTAAAGTTGGGCAAACTCTTCCTTGCCGACATACCGGACCTCGGCCACCTCGTCGGTCAGGGTGGGACTGGCGGTCTGATCAGGAAGCGGTTCGGCGAGCCAGATGGTCCACAGGATCAGAACGCCGTCGGGGAAGCGGCCCAGGTAAGCGTTGAGGAACCGCACCAGGAGCACACGCAGCCCGGCCTTCTCCTTCTGACCGGGCGTTCCGAGTTCCCGCACCAGCAGAATGTCACCGCGTTCATTCAGAATGACCACGCCGCTCCCCTGGAGAGTGACGGGCACGTGCGTTTTTTCGTCATGTTGCATGGGGAGAGCGCCTCGGCATCGAGCATAGGCGAAGGCGCCCTGTCTTCGGCGCTGACTGGCGGGCAAGGGGTGGGCAAAGAAGCCGGGCAGCTCACGCTCCCGCCTTTTCCCTCACCTCCCGCATCGCGTACGCCGTATCCACGAAAACTTTCGTGTGGTACATGCGGACTTCCCCCCGCTCATACAGTTCGTCGAACTCGGCGCGGGTGAAGAAGCGAGCTTTCCTGACCTCTCCGGCGAAGGCAGGAAGAGGGGCGGGGTTGTCCCCGTCGCCAATGACTTCCGCCAGCCACGCGAAGCGCAGAATGAGGGGACCGTCGGGCATCCGGCCCAGGAGGGTGTTGAGGAACTTGACGGGCCGCACCGTGAGCCCCGTTTCCTCGTACGCCTCCCGCACCGCCGTGTCCTGCGGGTTCTCGCCCTCTTCCACCCCCCCGGCGGGAATGTGCCACAGGCCCCGGCTCCCCGGCTTGTGCTCGCAGACGAGCAGCACCTCGTCCCGCTCGTTGAGAACGACCACGCCCGCCGAACGCAGCGTCACGGGCACGTCGAGGCTCTGGTCGTACTGCACGGGCTACCAGCCCCGCCGCTGCCGCAGCCCGGTGATGTGCGAGGCGTGGTGACGCCCGTGCCAGGCGTACATCGCCCCCAGGGTGTCCACCGTGAAGGTGTGCCTGGGCGCGGGGTGCGTCCACTCGCGCGCCCAGTCCCCGGGGGCGAGGCTCTCCAGCACTGCCGACCAGCGTGTGTGCAGGCCGCCAAGCAGGTCGAGAGTCGGTTCGAGGGGCAACCTCACGTCGGCGAGTTCGGCCCACCGCCCCTCCTCGTACGGCTTGATCGTGGGGCGGTCCTCGGTGAGGGCGAGTTTGAGGCGCACCACGGCGTTGAGGTGGCTGTCGGCGACGTGGTGAACGACCTGCCGCACCGTCCAGCCTCCCTCACGGTAGGGGGTGTCGGGCTGGTCGTCGGAGAGGCCAGCGACGGCGGCGCGCAGTTCGCCGGGCAGGGCGCGGATTGCGACAAGGGCGTCCGCCCGCTCCTCCGGTGTCAGGGTGAGGGGCTGGGGCATCGGGCCGAGGGGGTAACGCAGGTCGGCTTGGGAGGAATCGGGGGCAGTCATCAGGGGATGTCCTTGGGAGGCGCGAGCAGGTCGAGGGTGAGGGACAGGGTGCGTCTGGCCCGCGTGGGATCGTAGGGCCGCTCCGGGTTGGGGCAGTCCGGGCACGAGGGGCTGGTGTACTCGATGAGGGAGAGCCGGTTGGGCCTGACGGGGTCGAACCAGAGGGTGCGGACGCTGACGGTCGGGGCTCCCTGGGCGGGCTCGACCTCCCGGTACATCGGCCCCAGGTTCACGACCCGTCGCAGCCGCCCGGCCCCGAAGCGGTAGAGCGTCTCGTAACGGGAGAACTCGCCCATCTGCGGCCCAGACCAGTACGCCGCAAGAATCTCGTTCAGCGGCCCGCCGTCCAGGGAGGGCAACACCGTCACGCCGTCCGCGAAGTTCTTCTCGTAGACCACGACCCGCCCGGCCCGCACCACGATCAGGTCGCCGGGGGGCTCGCGCATGGACAGCATGGCGGGTTCGACCGGCGTGCAGTTCAGGACGAGATAGAGGGTCTCGGGCGTGTTGCCCGTGAACCGGCCCTCCTCCCGCCGCACGATCCGCACGGTTCCGCAGGTACGGATGCCCGCCGCGCGCAGCCCCGCCGTGAGCCTGGCCGCCTCGGCGGGGCGGGGCGGGGTCAGCCTGTACACGTCCGGCCCCTTCCAGACGCTCCCGTCGTAGATCAGGCGGGGCGCAGCCCGGGCACCCGCGAGGCTCAGGACGAGGAGGGCGGCGAGGGCGCGCATGGCTCAGCCTACGCTCCCGGGGTCACTCGCCGGGCCGCTTTTTCGTCCAGCGGGTGGCGTCGCGCGTCTCGACCTTCTCCATCATGCGGGTGAAACCACGCTCCAGGCTCAGGCCGCGCTCGTTGGCGAGGCACATCATCACGAACAGCAGGTCGGCGAGCTCCATCTCCAGGTCGCCGCTTTCCTCGCCGGGCTTGGGCGTCTTGCCGTTCTGGTGGGCCAGGACCCGGGCGACCTCCCCGGTCTCCTCCGTCAGGCGCGCGAGCATCAGCAGGGGCGGGAAGTACCCCTCCTCGAACTGCGAGATGTAGGCGTCCACCCGCTCACTCGCCTCGGCAAAAGTCAGACTCATGCGCCCCAGGGTAGGCGCCCACCACATAGAAAACCAGCCGCACGTGGACGGCTGGTGGCTGATCGCTGAAAGCTGGCGGCTTACCGAATGTAGAAGTACGTCTCCTGCACGTCGCGGTCGGCGGGCGCATAGGGCGTCAGGTACCCGTTGGTGGCGACGTTCCAACTGTCGCCCGAGTACACGCCGCTGAGCACGATGTCCGAGGTCGGGCGCACGCGGGTGAAGAGCACCCGGACGCGCTGGAGGCCGCGCGGCGGGGCCACGTTATAGGTCACGCCGTCCTGCGGGCGGGGGAAGACGGTGGTGCCGGGGTTCACGTACACGTTGCGGACCAGGGTGCTCGCGTATCCGTTGGGCTGGAGGGCCACCAGGGTCACGTACCCGGCGGCGCGCGTGGTGACGCTGATCCGCACGGGATCACCCACGAAGTAACTGCCGCCCTCGCCCCGGTCGGGGCGCACGTCCGCGATCAGGTTGCCCCCGACCAGACCGACGTTCGACCGGACGGAGACGGTGCAGGCGCTGAGCCCCAGGGCCAGCGAGCCGAGCAGAAGAGCTGTGCGCATGAGGCCAGCATAAGGGCTCAGGCTGACGGAACGCTGAGGGAAGGGAGCGGGAACGTCCACCCAAATCCCAGGACAAGGGCCACAGTCCAAAGGTCACGAAGCGCAGGGTCCGGGGCGCCGGACGCGGCGTAGCATGGGTCATGCCCTGTTCCCGCCCCCCGCGCCGCGTGCTGGTGGCGCTGCTGGCCCTCCTGCTTGCCGCCCCCGCCGGGGCCGGACAGGCGACGAACACCCCCGCGCCGATCCCCCTGGCCCAGACGGGCGGGTACACGACCAGCCGCTTCTTCGAGGATCTGCGGCAGGGTGAGGTCAAGTCCGTCTCGCTCGACGGCGCGGGCAACGCCAGCATCCTGTTGCAGAACGCGACGCGCCCGCGTTCGGTCGTCCTGCCGCCCGACGCCGCGACCCTCACCCGCCTGCGCGAGGCGGGCGTCCCCGTGCGCGTCACGGCGGGCGGCACCCCCTTCGGCTGGATGGCCCAGGTTCTCCCCCTGATCCTGACCGGCCTGATCCTGCTCGTGCTGTGGCGCAGCCTGCGCGGCCCGTCGGGAGGAGGAGCGGCGAGCACCTTTGGGAAGTCGAAGGCGGCGGTGATCAGCGAGGGGCAGATCAAGCTGACCTTCGCCGACGTCGCCGGGTGTGACGAGGCCAAGCAAGACCTCCAGGAAGTCGTCGACTTCCTCCGTCAACCCGAGCGCTACCACCAACTCGGCGCCCGTATCCCCCACGGCGTCCTCCTCGTCGGCCCCCCCGGTTCCGGCAAGACCCTGCTCGCCAAAGCTGTGGCAGGGGAGGCCAAGGTGCCGTACTTCTCGATTTCGGGCTCGGACTTCGTCGAGATGTTCGTGGGTGTGGGGGCGGCCCGAGTGCGGGACCTGTTCGAGCAGGCGCGCAAGAGTTCTCCCTGTATCGTCTTCATCGATGAGATCGACGCTGTGGGGCGCAAACGCGGGGTCAACCTCCAGGGGGGCAACGACGAACGGGAACAGACCCTGAACCAACTGCTGGTGGAGATGGACGGGTTCGGGAGCGGGCAGGAGGTGATCATCCTGGCGGCGACCAACCGGCCGGATGTGTTGGACGCAGCCTTGCTGCGTCCAGGGAGATTTGACCGTCAAGTCGTGGTGGATGCACCCGACGTGCGAGGCAGAGAACAGATTCTGCGAATTCACGCTCGCACCAAGCCGCTCGATCCCAGTGTGGACCTGGGGATCGTGGCGCGGAGGACGGCGGGGATGGTGGGGGCGGACCTGGAGAACCTGCTGAACGAGGCGGCGTTGCAGGCGGCACGGGCGGGAAGAAATAGGATCACCGGGCGAGATGTGGACGAGGCCAGGGACCGGGTGCTGATGGGCCCGGAACGCCGCTCTCTCGTCGTCAGGGAAGCGGACCGCAAGGTCACCGCCTACCACGAGGTCGGCCACGCCCTCGCCGCTCAACTGTTGCCCAACGCGAACCGGGTCGCCAAGCTGACCGTCGTGCCGCGTGGGCGGGCGGCGGGGTTCATGATGCCGGATGCGGACGACCGCCTTCATGTGACGCGCCCGGCGCTGGAGGACATGATCGCGGTGGCGCTGGCGGGGCGCGCGGCGGAGGAAGTCGTGTACGGCGAGGTGACGACGGGCGCCCAGAACGACTTCCAGCAGGCCACGAATATCGCCCGCCGGATGGTGACCGAGTGGGGCATGAGTGGGCGCCTGGGCAAGGTGGCCCTCGCCACCGACGACGGCAACTTTCTGGGAGGCGGGCCCCACGCCCTCCCCATGAGCGAGGCGACCGCCTCCCTGGTGGACGAGGAGGTGCGCTCCCTGATCGACGCCGCCTACGCCCGCACCCTGGCCCTGATGCGCGAGCACCTGCACCGGATGCACGAGATCGTCACCGTGCTGATGCGCCGCGAGACGCTGAGCGGCGAGGAGTTCGCCACCCTGCTCGCCGGGGGCACGCTGGAGGAGTTGCCTCCTCCGAGCAGCGGGGGACTGACGCCGCTTCCCGCCTGAAGTGAGTGGGAAGTGGTGAGTGGTCAGTGGAACAGGCCGCTCTCCACTCACCACGAACCACTTACCGTTCCTCCTCCGGGTCCCGCGTCTCCCCCACCCTCACCGGGGCCCGCGTCCGGTCCTGGCGCTCGCGCGGATCGTGGCCGCCTTGCCCATCGCGGGTAAGTTTAAGTTCGATGGGGGCGCTGCCCAGCGTCACCTTGCGCTGCGGCGAGGGAATCTCGATTCCGGCCTCGTCCATGGCGATCTTGATGCGGCGGTTGAACTCGCGCCCCAGGGCGTACTGGCTCTTGGGCTGCACCTTGAAGAGGGCCTGGAGCCGCACGCCGTCCGAGGTGAGTTGCGTGACGCCCTGCATCTCGGGCTCCTCCAGGAAAAAGGCGCCCCACTCGGGGTCGGCGTGCAGCTCGCGGCTCACGGCCTCCAGCACGCGCAGGGCGTCGTCGATGTTCGCCGCGTAGGTCACGTCCACGGTGGCGACCACCCGCGACCAGTCCTTGCTGCTCACGCTGACCGTCTGAATCTGCCCGTTGGGAATGATGTGGAGGGTGCCGTCCAGGGCGCGCAGGGCGGTCAGGCGCAGGTTCAGCCGCTCGACGCCGCCGCTGAGTTGCCCGGTGTTCACGGTAATCACGTCGCCCACCCCGTACTGGTCTTCGAGCAGGATGAAAAAACCCGTGAACACGTCCTTGATCAGGCTCTGCGCCCCGAAGCCCACCGCGAGGCCGAGGACGGACACGCCCGCCAGGAGACTGCTCGCATCCACACCGAGCGCCTGGAGCCCCGCGATCAGACCGATGACCACCACGACCACCTTGAGGGTGCTCTCGACCACCCCCTTGAGGGTCTGCACGCGCACGGTGCGGCGGTTGAACTCCTCCTCGGCGACGATGCGGGCGCTGAGGGTGCCGATCAGGTTCCAGGCGATCAGGGCGAGCGCCAGGATGACGACGACCTGCCCCGCGCTGTTGCGAAAGCCCCCCACGATGTCGCCGCCGAGGTCGAAGAGGAAGGGCACGCTCGGCAGGTACGCGACGTGTGTGGCGACGCCCAGCCAGCCCACCGCCACCACGATCAGCCACAGCCACCCGAGGGCCGTCAGGAGCGGGCGGCGGACATGCGGCTCCAGGGCCCGCAGCAGCGTGTGCCCGAAGCGGTAGAGCGCGTAGGCGACGAGCAGAGTGAGGCCGAGGCCCAGCCATACCTGAGGCTTTTGCAGTTGAAAGGTGAGTTCGTCCAGCACCGGCCCAGCCTCTCACGGGGAGGTGAGGAAGCGGCGAAGGTCAGCCCACCCCTGGCGCCAGCGCCGCCTCCAGCCGCGCGATCAGGTTCGCCTCGTGCGCCCGCGAGGCCCGCAGCAGGGCGTTCTTGACCGCCCTCGCGTCCGCGCTCCCGTGCCCGATGAAGGCGAGCCCGCGCACCCCCAGCAGGATGCTCGCCCCGTAGGTGCTGGGGTCCATCCGCTCGGCGAGGCCGCGCAGAGCCCCGCGCACGAGCAGGCCACCCACCTTCGTCTTGAGGTCACTCCCCAGCGCCTCGCGCACCCAGCCGAAGAGCACTCTGGCCTCTCCCTCTGCCAGCTTGAGGACCACGTTCCCGGTGAAGCCGTCCGTCACCACGATATCCGTCGTGCCCTGGAAGATGTCGCGGCCCTCGACGTTGCCGTGGAAGTTGATCCCCTTCCCGTGCAATTCCCGCAACAGACCGTGCGCCTCAATGACAGTCTGACTCCCCTTGTGGTCCTCCTCGCCGATGGAGAGCAAGCCGACCGTGGGGTCCGCCCGGTCCTCGATGACCCGCAGGTACACGGTGGCGAGCCGCGCCCACTGGGCGAGGTACCCCGGCTTCACGTCGGCGTTCGCGCCCACGTCGAGCAGGGTGACGAACCCGGCCCTGGCCGGGAGGTGGGTCAGGATCGCCGGGCGGTCCACCCCCTTCACGCGCCCCAGGGTGAGGAGCGCCGAGGCCATCGTCGCGCCGCTGTGCCCCATGCTGACGACGGCGGCGGCGCGGCCCTCCTTCACGAGGCGGGTGCAGACGTTGATGCTCGCGCCCGTGCGGCTCCTCACGTCCGAGGCGTGCTCGTCCATGCCGATCACGTCGGGGGCGTCCACCACGTCGATGGGCAGGCTCACACTTCCCGGGTGCTTGCCGAGTTCGCCGTGGAGCCTCACCCGGTCCCCGACGAGGAGGACGGGCACCCCGGCGCGGGCGGCGAGCACCGCCCCCTCCACGTTGGGCGGCGCCCCGTGGTCTCCCCCGACCGCGTCGAGCGCGATGGGCAGGGTGGTGTTGGACTTCCCGGCAGTCATCGGTTCAATGGGCATCGGCTCAGCGGTCATCGGCGTCGCTGAGGGGGGCCGTCACGTAGTACGGACGGGTGCTCTCGCCGCGCGTCTCGCCCCGTTGCTCGCTGGGGAGGCGGTAGCCGGGCCGCTCGACGTACTCGCGGATGTCCTTGAAGTCGATGTACTGGTCGGCGGCGTTACGCAGCTCGTAGCTCGTCATCTCGGGGATGCTCGCCACGATCACCCGCTTGCCACGCGCCCGCAACACCTCGACCGGGCGTTCGAAGTCGCCGTCCCCGGTCAGCAGCACCGCCGTGTCGTAGCGCGCGTCGGTAGTCAGCAGGTCGGTCACGATCTCGATGTCGAGGCTCGCCCGGCGCTGGGTGTCGCCGTGCTCGTCGGTGGACTCGCGCAGGGGGCGGGTGCGGACGGTGTAGCCCATGTACGTCAGGGCGTCGATGAACCGCTTCTGCTTGTCGTCCATCGGCAGCGGGACCGCCGTGTAGTAAAAGGCGTTGTGGAGGGTCCCGTACCCCCCGAAGTGCTCCAGAATCTTGCGGTGGTCGAAGTTCCACCCGAGGCGCTTGGCCGCCGCGTACACGTTTGCGCCGTCAATAAAGAGTGCGATGCGTTCCATCATCAGTTTGCCTTTCATGTCTGCCGCCGAACAGCGGACGGACCTCCGCACAGGATAAGGGAGGTCCGCCCGTTCCCTCAATGCCCGTTCGGAGAGGTCGAGGAGCCCCCGACCCCCGGGCGCAGGGCCGGGTCGTGCAGCGCCGCCCATACCTCCGCGCGCAACCGGGCGAGGTTCACCCCGCCGTACTCGGGGGGCAGGCGGTCCAGGTAGCTCTCGGCCTTGTGGAAGTTGCGGTGCGCGAGGCTCCCGTGGTGCCAGCGTTTGTGCAGCGCGGCGGCCAGCAGGATCAGCGCCTGGATGAAGTGCCGCTCGTCGCCGCTCGCCCGCATCCAGGGGCCCTCCCAAGCCTCGTGGGCCTCCCACCACTCGCCAGAGTCGAAGAGCCGGGCGCCCGCCCGCAGGTCCTCCCTCAGCGTCTCCCTCATCCCCCCACGCTAGCGTCCCCGGGGCATGAACGGCAGGTTAGCCACTGTCCATCTCGTCCCTATCCGCCCCCGGCCCCCGGGGGTAGACTGGCCTCATGAAGCCTGTGGAACTCACGGACAGCAACTTTAAGACCGAGACGGGCGAGGGCCTGACCCTGGTCGATTTCTGGGCGCCGTGGTGTGGTCCCTGCCGCATCATCGCCCCCGTGGTCGAGGAACTCGCCGGGCAGTACGAGGGCCGGGTCAAGATCGGCAAGCTCAACGTGGACGACAACCCCGTCACCCAGGGCCAGTTCCGCGTCATGAGCATCCCCACCCTGATCCTTTTCAAGGACGGCCAGCCCGTCGAGGGCATGGTGGGCGCTCAGCCCAAGCGCGCCTTCGAGGCCCTCCTCGACAAGTACGCCCAGCCCGCCGCCGCGACAGCCAACTGAAGCTCCTTGAAGAAGGGCCGCATCCGTGCGTGGATGCGGCCCTTTTCCTATGCCCGGAAGCGCGTGATCTCCGGCGGCGTCCAGGCGTGCAGGGCCTCGCTGAGCAGGATTTCGCCGTCCTCCCACTCGCCGTGCCCGCTCGCCACGTTGATGTGCCCGACCTCGCCCGCCGTGATGAAGGCGGCCTCCCAGGCGTCGGCGAAGGTCTCGGCCCGCTCGAAGCTCACGTAGGGGTCGTTCTCGCTGGCGACGACCAGGGCCGGGAAGGGCAGCGGCGCGAGCGGCACCGGGGCGAGCGGGAGGACGGCGGGAGCCAGTTCGCCCATGTTCGCCTGCTCGGCGTCGGTGGGGCTGACGAGCATCGCACCCCGCACCCGCTCGTTCCCCCCGTACAACCGCGCCCAGTGGACGATGGTCAGCACGCCACACGAGTGCCCGACGAGCACAAGTTCGCCCGGCGTCGCCTCGACCACCTCCTGAAGCCGCGTCGCCCACGCCTCGGCAGTAGGCGCCTCCGGGTCATCCTGCCGCACGCGCGCCGCGCCGAACTTCTCGGTCCAGAGGGTCTGCCAATGTTCCGGGCCGCTGTCCCCGAGGCCGGGGACGATGACGAGGGTGGGGGTCATGGGGGCAGGATACGGAAGGGCTAAGCCAGAAAGGTGATGTGGAGGGGCGAGCCACCCCCTTACGGTTGTGCCGTGGAGAATGCTGAATTCACTGACCCCCGACTCGTGCCCGTCTACGACGCTCTGTACCCGTGGGGTCCCCCAGAAGCCCTTTTCCTCGCGCTGGCGAACGAGACGCCCGCCGTCCGGGTGGCGGACGTGGGCTGCGGGACGGGCCGCATCACCCTGGCACTGGCGGAGGCGGGCCACACGGTCACAGGCGTTGATCCCGCTCGCGCCTCCCTCGACGCCGCAAGGGCCAAGCCGGGCGCGGAACGGGTGGTCTGGCTGGAGGGCAAGGCCGACGTGCTGCCCTCCGTCCCCTTCGACCTCGCCCTGATGACCAGCCACGTCGCGCAATTCATCGTGGACGACGCGGAATGGGACGTGACCCTGGCCCACCTGCGCCGCGCCCTGGTTCCCGGCGGGCGGCTCATTTTCGACTCGCGTGACCCCAGGGCGCGTGGTTGGGAAGCCTGGAATCCCACCGACTCCCGCGAGGAGGCCACCTTGCCGGATGGGCGTGAAGTCGTGAGCTGGACGGAGGTCACCGAGGTCGCGGGCGAGTTGGTCACCTTCCTCACCCACTACATCTTTTCCGGTGGCAAGGAGGAGCTGTTTTCCCTGGGGACTCTCCGCTTCCGCCCCGAGGAAACCCTGCGTTCCTCCCTGGAGCGGGCCGGGTTCGAGATCGAACACATTTTCGGTGGGTGGCAGCGTGAGCCTGTCGGGCAAGGGGACGGCGAATTCATTGTGATAGCCCGGGCCAAATAGAAAAACCCCGCCGAAGCGGGGCCACTGAACATGTCGAAACTCAGACGAGTTCGATCAGCGCCATCGTCACGCCGTCGCCGCGGCGGGTGCCCACGCGCAGGATGCGGGTGTAGCCGCCGGGACGGTCAGCGTACTTGGGGGCCACCTCGTCCATCACCTTGCGCACCACGTCGTTGTCGTGGATGTCGCGGGCGACGAGGCGGCGGGCGTGGAGGTCGCCGCCCTTGGCGGTGGTGATCAGCTTCTCAACGTAGGGGCGCAGCTCCTTGGCCTTCGTGAGGGTCGTCTGGATACGGCCCTCGCGCAGCAGCGCCGTCGCCTGGGCACGGGCCAGGGCGACGCGGGCGCTGCTGTTGCGGTTGAGCTTGCGACCGGCTTTGCCGTGACGCATGGGAATTCTCCTTGGGAAAATCGGGCGAGAGGGTCAGTCCCGCCCGGAAGGGCTCAGTCTCGCAGGGCCAGGCCGAACTGCGCGAGCTGCTGCTTGATCTCGTCGAGGCTGCGCTCACCGATGCCGGGGACCTTCTTCAGGTCACGGTCGGACAGCGCACACAGGGCGTCCACCGAGTCGATGCCCTCCTCCTTGAGGGAGTGCAGCACCCGGGTGGTCAGCCCCAGCCCCTCCAGTGTCACGCGCGGCGTGTCGAGGTCGGCGGGGTACGGCTGGGGGTTGATGCTGAGTTCCGGCTGGCGGGGCAGGTCGTACACGCTCGACGGCACGGGCGCGGCAGGCGTGTAGATGGGCTGCACGTCGGGCACGGTGGCGGCGATGGGCAGCGTCTCCACGTTGCCGAACACCGTCAGCTCGTCGCGCAGGATCTCCACGGCCTTGTCGAGCGCGTCCTGCGGCCCGGTCGAGCCGTCCGTCCACACCCGCAGGATCAGGCGGTCGAGGTCCGTCTGCTGGCCCACGCGGGTGTTCTCCACGTGGTAGGCCACGCGGCGCACCGGCGAGAACACGGCATCCACGGGGATCGAGTTGATGCGGTCCTTGGTGGCGTGCTTGTCGGCGGGGACGTAGCCCTCACCCTCCTCGACGCGCACCTCCATGACCAGCTTGCCGTCCTCGGCGAGGTTGGCGATCACCAGGTTGGGGTTGACGATCTCGGCGTCCGAGGGCACCTCGAAGGCACTCGCCCGCACCACGCCCTCACCCTGGGCGCGCAGCGTCAGGGTCTTGGGGCCGGGCGAGTGGAACCGCACGACGAGTTCCTTGAGGTTGAGGATGATGCGGATCACATCCTCGCGGACGCCGGGAATGGTCGAGAATTCGTGTAGCACGTCCTCGATGTACACGCTCGTCACGGCGGTGCCGGGAATCGAGGACATCAGGATGCGCCGGACGGGGTTCCCGATGGTGACCCCGTAGCCGCGCGCGAGCGGTTCGAGCACGAACTCACCGTAGTCGCCGTCCACACGGGCCTTGAGTTGGGGGCGCTTTTGGTCCACTGGGGCCTCCCTTAGCGCGAGTAATACTCGATGATGAAGTTCTCGTTAATAGGCAGCGCCAGGTCCTCGCGCGCGGGCAGGCGCGAGAAGGTGCCGCTAAAGGTGTCGGGGTTCAGCTCGATCCAGGGGCTGGTCCGGCGGCGCTTCTGCGCCTCCATGTTCTCCTGGATAAAGCCCATCTGGCGACTCTTCTCGGAAACGCTGATCTCGTCGCCGATCTTCACGCGGTAGCTGGGGATGTCCACGCGCTTGCCGTTCACGAGCACGTGCCCGTGGCCGACGAACTGCCGGGCCTGCCTGCGGGTCGAGGCGAAGCCCATGCGGAAGACCACGTTGTCGAGGCGGCGCTCCAGCAGTTGCAGGAACACCGTGCCCGTCACGCCGGGAACGTTCGCCGCCTCCTCGAAGAGGTTGCGGAACTGCTTCTCGCTCATGCCGTACAGGCGGGAGAGTTTCTGCTTTTCGCGCAGACGCACGGAGTAGTCGCTGGGACGACCCCGGCCCCGGCGCTGACCGTGCTGGCCGGGCGCGTAGGGGCGGCGGTCAAGGTACTTCTGAACTTTCTCGGTCTCCGCAAGGTTGATGCCCTCGCGGCGGCTGAGCTTGGTGATGGAACCACGGAAACGACCCATGTACTCACTCCTCTTTGGCCCACGCACGTGCATGAGCCGGGTCTGCGGCCCTCTGGTGCCCGCCTCCTCGCCGGTGGTGCGGCTTCAGCGTCTCGGACGCAACGGGGGCGGGGCAGGTGGGCCGCGCAGGCCGCGCCGTTAGGCGCGGAACTTCTTCTTGGGACGGCAGCCGTTGTGGGGAACGGGGCTGTCGTCCATGATCGACTTGACCTCGATGCCGGAGGCCTGAATGGCGCGGATCGCCTGCTCGCGGCCCGAGCCGGTGCCGCGCACGATCACGTCCACGACGTTCATTCCGAAGGTCTGCTGGGCCTTTTTCACCGCGTCGGCGGCGGCGAGCTGAGCGGCGTAGGGCGTCCCCTTCTTGCTGCCCTTGTAGCCGATGGTGCCGCCGCTCGACCACGCCACACTGTTGCCGTCGAGGTCGGTGATCGTCACGATGGTGTTGTTGTAGCTCGCGCTGACGTACGCGCGACCCGCGCTGATGTTGCGCCGGGCGCGGCGGGGGGTCTTACCCTTAGTAGGTCTCGCCATGGCTTACTTCCTCGTCGCTTTCTTCTTCCCGGCGACGGTCTTGCGCGGTCCCTTACGGGTGCGGGCGTTCGTCTTGGTACGCTGGCCGCGCACGGGCAGGCCACGGCGGTGACGCAGGCCCCGGTAGGCGCCGATGTCCATCAGGCGCTTGATGTTCTGACCGATCTCGCTGCGCAGGTCGCCCTCGACCTTGTAGGTCCGCTCGACGGCGTCACGCAGGGCGCTCTGCTCGGTCTCGCTGAGGTTCTTCACGCGGGTGTCGGGGCTGATCCCGGTCTGCGCGAGGACTTCCTTGGAGCGGGTCAGGCCGATCCCGTAGATATAGGTCAGGGCGATCTCGATGCGCTTCTCGCGCGGAAGGTCCACTCCGGCAACTCGCGCCATCTCAGCCCTGCCTCTGCTTGTGCTTGACGTTGGTGCAGATGACCACCACGCGCCCGTGACGGCGGATCACCTTGCAGTTGTCGCACATCCTCTTGACACTGCTGCGAACTTTCATGCTTCCTCCTCGCAGCCGCCTCACGTCACCACCCATCATGGTGGCGCGCCCGGCAGCGCTCGACCCCCCGCCCCGGCACACTGGCCCTCGCGCGGAATCTGTTGGGTACCCGTGCCCGTCGGCCTACTTGCGGTAGACGATGCGCCCGCGCGACGTGTCGTACGGGCTGATCTCCAGAACCACACGGTCCCCCGGCAGGATGCGGATGTAGTGAATGCGCATCTTACCGCTGATGTACGCCAGAATGTCGTGCCCGGTGTCGAGCTTCACCCGGAACGTGGTGTTCGGCAGCGCCTCTTCGACCACGCCCTCCGCCCGCACGGTATCGGACTCTTCCTTCTTGCGCTTCTCCCGCTGTTCCGGCATCTTTCGTCTCGCCACGCAACCTCCAGGCTTGGTACAAGCCAAAGGAAAAGTTAGCACGGCTTCCCGGGAAGAGGCAAGCGCGGGTCACACTTCGGCCCTCGAAGACGGCAAGAACAGGGACGCGGGAGCCTCGGCGCTCTGCCGCGTCCCCAACATCGCCCCTTACGGCATCGTCCCCATGATCCGGGCGTACACCTCGTCCATCGTGCCCACCCCGTCCACATGCCGCAGGTGGCTGCGCCCCCCGTAGTAGTCGATCAGGGGCTGAGTCTGCTCGCGGTAGACCTGCTGACGCTTACGCGCGACCTCCTCGGTGTCGTCCGCACGGGGCGTCTGCCCGGAGGCGACCGCTTGCCGCCCGCGCTCGACGATGCGCTCGATCAGCACCTCGTCGGGGACTTCGAGGAGGGGCACGGCGCTGACCGGGGCGCCCAGTTCCTCGAGCAGCATGTCGAGCGCCTCCGCCTGCGCGGTCGTGCGGGGGAAGCCGTCGAAGATGACCCTGACGGGCTCCATTCCCGCGAGGCGGTCACGGATCAGGGCGATCAGAATGTCGTCGGGGACGAGCTGTCCGGCGTCGAGGATGGGTTTGACCCGCCGCCCGAGTTCGGTGCCCCGCGCCACATGGTCACGCAGGATGTCCCCGGTGCTGATCTTGGTCAGACCCCCCTCGCGGGCGAGGCGCTCGGCCTGGGTCCCCTTGCCCGCGCCGGGCGGGCCGAGGAAGATCACGACCTTGTTCTTGCGTTGCGTCACTGCTGCCTCCTGTGGGTGTACAGCATAGGGCGCGAGGGTGAAGTGCTGCACGTTCCTGCCCAGCCCTGTTCGTGCCCGGGTAACGCAAAAAACCGCCCACCACGCGGGTGAGCGGTCCAAGGGAGGGATCTCAGTTGTTCAGGCGTCCGCGAATCCGGCCCTTGCTGATGAAGCCGTCGTAGCGCCGCACCGTGAGCTGCGCTTCGAGCTGCTTGAGGGTTTCGAGCGCCACGCCCACGATGATCAGCAGGCCCGTGCCGCTGAACTGGAAGGTCGTGATGCCCGTCAGCCGTTGGACGACTTGCGGCACGACCGTCAGGATGACCAGGAAGATCGCGCCCCAGAGGCTCAATCGGCCGCTGATCCCGCCCAGGTACTCGGCGGTGGGCACACCCGGACGCACGCCGGGGATGAAGCCGCCCGCCTCACGCAGTTGCTCGCTGATGCGCCGGGGGTCGAACTGCACGCTGTTGTACAGGTACGTGAACCCGAAGATCAGCAGGCCTTCCAGCACGAGGTACCACGGGCTGCCCACCGTCAGGTACGTCTGGATAAAGGCGTTCACCCCGGGCGCCCGGGTCGCCGTGGCGCTGCCGATCAGGTTGGGGATGATCAGCATGGCCGAGGCGAAGATCACCGGAATTACGCCCGCCTGGTTCACCTTGATGGGGAGCCAGGTCGCCTGCCCGCCCAGGTTGCGCGCCGCGCCGCCCGGAGCCCCGCCCCGCGCCCGCGCGTAGGTGACGGGCACCCGCCGCTCGCCCTGGTACACGTACACGATGCCCGCGATGGTCACCAGGATGACGGCGACGAAGGCGAGAATCTGGAGCAGGGAGACCTGCTCGGTGCGGAAGAGTTCCCCGGTCGCCGCGATCTCGCGCGGGTAATTGGCGATGATGCCCGCCGTGATGATCAGGCTGATGCCGTTGCCAACTCCCACCTCGGTCATGCGCTCGCCGATCCAGAGGGTGAAGGCGATGCCCGCCACCTGGGTCAGCACCATGACAAGGACGGTAAAGAGGCCGGGGGCCCAGCCTACCGCGATGAAGGCCGGATTGCTGGTGATGTACAGCGAAAAGAACAGGGCCTGCAACGTCCCCAGCCCCACGGCGGCGTAGCGGGTGTACTGGTTGATCCGCTTGCGACCCTCCTCGCCCTCCTTGCTGAGTTTCTCCAGCGTGGGGACGGTGGTGGTCAGAAGCTGGATCACGATGCTCGCTGTGATGTACGGCAGCACGCCGAGGGCGAAGATCGAGAACTGCGAAAGATTGCCGCCCGAGATCAGGCTGATCAACCCGAAAAGGCCACCCGAGGTGGCCTGTTGGAGTGCCGCCGTGTTCACGCCCGGCGTCGGGATGGTGCTCCCGAGGCGGTACACGGCGAGCAGCAGCAGGGTGAAGACAATCTTCCGCCGCAGGTCCGGAATTCGGAACGCGTCACGGAAGGCGCGCAGCATGTTAGCCCGCCTGCTCGGCGTTCTCGCTGCCCGCGTCCGCCCCGGCGTCCGGCAGGACGACCCGTCCGCCCGCCGCCTGCACCGCCTGGACGGCAGCCTCGCTGGCGGCATCGACGTGGATCGTCACGGCGCGGGTCACCTCACCCCGGGCGAGGAGCTTGAGGGGACGGTTCTTGCGGCGCACCAGCCCCGCCCGCTCCAGCGCGGCGCGGTCGAGGGTGTCGCCCTCCACGGCCGCGAGCTGCGAGAGGTTGATGACCTCGTACGTCGTGCCGATGTTGTTGAAGCCGCGCTTGGGCAGGCGGCTGATCAGCGTCGAGCGGCCGCCCTCGAAGAACTGGCCCTTGCCCGCGCCGCTGCGTGCCTTCTGGCCCTTGTGCCCGCGCCCGGCGGTCTTGTCGGTGCCGCCGGGACCACGGCCCACGCGTTTGCGGTTCTTGCGGCTGCCGGGCGCGGGGGTAAGTTCGTGCAGTTTCACGCTTCCACCTCCAGGAGGTGCTCCACGGTCTTGATCATGCCGCGCACCGAGGGTGTATCCGCCAGTTCACGGGTGTCGCCGATCTTGCGCAGGCCCAGCGCCTTCACGGTCTCGACCTGATTACTCGGACGACCGATGACGCTGCGCCTCAGGGTGACTTTCACGGTGGAGGTGGTCACTGGGCACCTCCAGCCTGGGTGACGGGCGCGGCGGGAGCGAAGTCCACGCCACGAATCGCGCGCACCTGCTTGGCGGTGCGGAGATTTCTAAGGCCGTCGAACACCGCGTAGGCCACGTTGACCTTGTTGCGGCTGCCAAGTTCCTTCGAGAGCATGTTGGTGATGCCCGCGAGTTCGGCGATGGAGCGGGGCACGGTGCCCGCGATCACGCCCGTGCCGGGGGCGGCGGGCTTGAGCAGCACGCGGCTCGTCGAGTTCGCGCCCACGATGTCGTGGGGAATGGTGCCGTTCTCCACGGGCACCTGGATCATGTTCTTGCGCGCGATGGCCTTGGCCTTCTCGATGGCGACGGGCACCTCCTTCGCCTTGCCGATGCCCATGCCCACGCGACCATTGCGGTCCCCGAGGATCACGAGCGCGGCGAAGCGGAAGCGGCGGCCACCCTGGTAGGTCTTGGACGTGCGGTTGACGAAGAGCATCCGCTCCTCGAACTCGCTCGTCTCGCGCTCACGGTCATTTCGACGGTTAGAAGTCAAGGCCACCCTCCCGCGCCGCGTCCGCGAGCGCCTTCACACGTCCGTGGTACTTGTACCCCCCACGGTCGAAGACAACCTGCCTCACGCCCTTGGCGGCGGCGGCCTCGGCCAGCGCCCGGCCGACGGCGGCGGCGGTGTCGGTCTTGGTCCCCGTCTTGACGGCGTTGCTTGAGGCGGCGGCCAGCGTGACGCCGCTCTGGTCGTCAATGATCTGGGCGTAGATATGCTTGCTGGAGCGGAACACGCTCAGCCGGAGACGGTCCCCGGCGGCCACGCGCACCTTGCGGCGGGCGCGCAGCTTGCGGCGCTCTGCGGTCAGGTTCGCCATTACTTCTTCCCTTTCCCGCCCGTGGCACCGGCCTTACCGGCCTTGAGGGCGATCTGCTCGCCGACGAAGCGCACACCCTTGCCGTGGTAGGCGTCGGGCTTGCGCACCTTGCGGACGTTCGCCGCCACCTGCCCGACAAGCTGCTTGTCGATCCCGCTCACATCGATGCGCGTGGGCTCGGGCACCGCGAAGGTGACCCCGGCGGGCGGCTCGATGACGACGGGGTGGCTAAAGCCGATGGTCAGCTCCAGGTTCCGGCCCACCAGGCGGGCGCGGTAACCGACGCCGCGCAATTCGAGGTTGATGGTGAAGCCGTCGGAAACGCCCTTGACGGCGTTGGCGACCAGCGTGCGGGTCAGACCGTGCAGGGCGCGGTGCTCCTGGCGGTCACTGGGCCGCTCGACGAGAAGCTGGCCGTCCTGCTGGCGGATGCTCAACTCGGAGTTGAAGGGGACGGTGAGTTCGCCCCTCGGTCCCTTGACGCGGAACAGGCCGGGGTCGGCGTTCACGGTCACGCCGCTGGGCACGGCGATGGGTTGTCTGCCAATACGTGACATAGGTCTCCTTAAGTATCAGGGTCGCAAAGACCCCGTGTTCAGGGATGGGGCGATTACCAGAGAACGCAGACGACTTCGCCGCCGACGCCCTGACGACGGGCCTCACGGTCGGCAAGCAGGCCCTTGCTGGTCGAGACGACCGCCAGGCCCAGGCCGCGCTGGATGCGGGGGAGGTTGTCGGCGCTCACGTACGCGCGGCGGCCGGGACGGCTGATGCGCTCGATGTGCTTGATGACCTGCTCACGCTTCTGGCCGTACTTGAGGGTCACGCGCAGCACGTCGAACTTCTGGCCCTCGGGGCGGACGCGCTCGACGCCCGCCACATAGCCTTCGCGCACGAGGAGCCGGGCGAGTTCCTCCTTGAACTTGGAGGCCGGGATGTCGACGCTCTCCTTGTAGGTGCGCGTCGCGTTGCGGATGCGCGTGAGCATGTCGGCGATGGGGTCACTCAGCATGATTCCTCCAGGGGCGCGGTGGCCCCGGGCGGGGGGGAGGCCACCCCAAAGGGGACCTCCCGAGTCTTCCCAAAGAACCTGGTCCCGCCTCTTTTTAGCCGAGGCAAGCCCTTTCTTCTGTTGGGTCCTTCCCGTTTCCCGGACGATGACCACCTAAAAAGGGGGCGGTTCGTATCCGGGTGGGGCTGGGCGGGGTGCAGCCGGGGTTACCAGCTGCTCTTCTTCACACCGGGCAGTTCGCCCTTGTGCGCCAGCTCGCGGATGCAGATGCGGCACAGGCCGAAGAAGCGGTAGTAGCTACGGGCACGGCCACAGCGGGAGCAGCGGTTGTAGTTCTGCACAGCGAACTTGCTGCCGCGCTCCGCCTTCACAACTTTCGAGGTCTTCGCCATAAGCTTTCCTTACTTGCGGAACGGGAGACCCATCGCCTGGAGCAGCGCGCGAGCTTCCTCGTCGGTCTTGGCGGTCGTGACGATGGTAATGTCCATACCGCGCACCTTGTCGACCATATCATAGGTGATCTCGGGGAAGATCAGCTGCTCCTTGATGCCCAGGTTGTAGTTCCCGCGCCCGTCGAAGGCGTTGGGGTTGATCCCCCGGAAGTCACGGATGCGCGGCAGCCCGATGTTGATCAGCTTCTCCAGGAACACGTACATACGTTCATTGCGCAGCGTGACCTTGATGCCGACCGGCATCCCCTGGCGCAGCTTGAAGTTGGAGATGCTCTTCTTCGCCTTGGTGACGATGGGCTTTTGCAGGGTGATGAGCGAGAGCTCGCGCGCCGCCCGGTCGATGGCCTTGCTGTCCTCCTTGGAGGAGCCCAGGCCCTCGTTCACCACGATCTTCTCGATGCGCGGCACGGCCATAATCGACGAGTAGCCGAACTGCCCCATCAGCGCGGGGCGCACCTGCTCGTTGTACTTCGTTTTGAGCGTCTGCATGTCTCTTGCCTCTCTTCGGGCGGCCTTTGTCGCCCGGGATCACGCGCTGGGGCGTGGCCCTGAATTAGTCGATGACCTTGCCGCTCTTCACGGCGACGCGGACCTTCTTGCCGTCCACGAGGGTCTTGCGCACGCGGGTGGCCTTGCCGGTCTCGGGGTCCACCAGCGCAACCTTGCTCGCGTGCATGGCGCCCTCGCGCTGCTCGATGCCGCCCTGGGGGTTGCTCGCCGAGGGCTTGACGTGCTTGGTCACGAGGTTCACGCCCTCAACGACGACCTTGGCGTCCTCGGGGAGAGCGAGCAGCACCTTGCCGGTCTGGCCCTTGTGCTTGCCGCGCAGGACGACCACGGTGTCGCCCTTCTTGACGTGGAGCTTGTTGTTGTGGTGGGACCCGGCACTGGGAAGAGGCATTACAGCACCTCCGGCGCGAGCGACACGATCTTCATGAAACGGCGGTCGCGCAGTTCGCGGGCGACCGGCCCGAAGACGCGGGTGCCGCGCGGTTCGCCCTGGTTGTTGATGATGACGGCGGCGTTCTTGTCGAAGCGGATGGTCGAGCCGTCGGCACGCTTGATCGCGTGGCTGGTCCGTACGACGACGGCCTTCACCACGTCACCGGCCTTCACACCGCCGCGCGGGGCCGCGTCCTTGACCGAGGCGACGATGATGTCCCCCACGTGGGCGTACCGCTTGTTGCCGCCGCCGCCGGTGGTCAGGCCCTTGCCGCCGATGCCGCTGTTGAGCACGCGAATGCACATGATCTCGCGTGCGCCGCTGTTGTCCGCCACGTCGAGGCGGGACTGGGGCATGATCATGCCTGGCCCCCTTCGGTCTCGACCGCCGTGGTCTCGATGCCGCGCGGGCGCTCGATCAGTTTGGTGACCTTCCAGGTCTTCGTCTTGCTGATCGGGCGCACGGCGATGATCTCCACGCGGTCACCGATTCGGTACTCATTGGTCTCGTCGTGCGCGGCGTACTTCTTGCTGCGCGTCACGACCTTGCCGTACAGGGGGTGCGTGAAGCGGCGCTCGACCTTGACGCTCACCGTCTTGTCGGCCTTGTCGCTCACCACGACGCCCGTGAAGGTCTTTTTCATCGGCTCTCTCCCGTGGTCTGGGCGCGCGTCAGCTCACCCTTGATGGTGTTGAGCTGGGCGACCTCGCGGCGAAGCTGCTGAACGCGGTGCGGCTGGGCGAGGTTGCCCATCGCGCCCTGGAAGCGCAGCTCCATCAGTTCCTTCTTGCGGGCGGCGATCTCGCGGTCGAAGTCGGCCGGCCCGAAGCTCCTCATCTCACTGGGCTTCATCGTAGACCTCGCGCTTGACCATCTTGGTCTGGATCGGGAGCTTGTGCCCGGCGAGGCGGAAGGCCTCCTTGGCCTGCTCCTCGGTCACGCCGGAGACCTCGAACATCACGCGGCCCGGCTTCACGACGCTGACCCAGAACTCGACCGCACCCTTGCCTTTGCCCATTCGGGTCTCGGCGGGCTTCTTGGTCACGGGCTTGTCGGGGAAGATGCGGATGTAGATCTTGCCGCCGCGCCGGAAGTGGCGGCTCATCACGATGCGGCACGCCTCGATCTGGTTGGAGCGAATCCAGGCGGGCTCCAGCGCAACGAGGCCGTAGTCGCCGAAGGCCACGTAGTCGCCGCCCTTGGCGTCGCCGGTCATCCGGCCACGGTGCTGTTTACGGAACTTGGTGCGCTTGGGAAGAAGCATCACTCACCTCCGGGACGGCGCCGCGCGGTGGGACGGCGGCGGTTCGGGCGGTCGCCCTCAGGGCGGCGCTCGTCGTTGCGGCGGGGCGGGCGGGCGAGCGTCTCGGTCTTGCCGCCGATCACCTCGCCGTTGAACACCATCACCTTGATGCCCAGCGAGCCGTAGGTCGTCTCGGCGCGGGCGGTGCCGTAGTCGATGTCGGCACGCAGGGTGTGCAGCGGCACGCGGCCTTCGAGCACCTTCTCGGTGCGGGCCTGCTCGGCGCCACCGAGGCGGCCGGAGAGGATCACGCGGACGCCACGGGCGCCGGATTCCATCACCCGCTGGGCGGCCTGCTTCATGGCGCGGCGGAAGGCGAAGCGGCGCTCGATCTGCTCGGCGATCCGCAGGGCCACCAGCGGCGCGCTGATGTTGGGGTTGGGAATCTCGGCGACGTTGACGGCCACCGTGCCGGCGCTGACGACCCGCTCGATGTCACCGCGAAGCTGCTTGATGCTCTCGCCGCCCTTGCCGATCACGATGCCGGGCTTGGCCGCGCTGATAATCACGTTGACCTGCTGGCCCGCGCGCTCGATCTCGATGCGGGCGATGCCGGCGGCAGCAAGCTTCCGGGTCACCAGGGTGCGAATCTTCTCGTCTTCCTTGACGAGCTTGGAGTACTGCTTCTTCCCGGCGTACCAGCGGCTGTTCCAGCCCCGGGTGATCCCCAGGCGGAAGCCGTTCGGGTTGATCTTGTTGCCCATTATCTGTTCCCCCTGACGCTGCGGGCCTCGCGCTCACCCACGATGATCGTGATGTGGCTGGTGCGCTTCTTGATGATGTTGGCGCTGCCACGGGCGCGGGGAATCAGGCGCTTGAGAGTCGGTCCGGCGTCCACATACGCTGCCTTGATCACGAGGCGGTCTTCGAGCATCTCGTCGTTGTTCACGGCGTTGCTCTTGGCGCTCTTCAGGACCTTGGCGACGGGCTCGGAGGCCGCGCGCGGGATGAAGCGCAGCAGGTCCTCGGCCTCGGCGACGCTCTTACCGCGAATCACGTCGACGACGAGGCGCACCTTGCGTGGGCTCATGCGCACGTACTTCGCCACGGCGTACCCGGGCTTACGCAGCTTGACCTGCTGCTTGCGCTGCTTCTTGTTGCGGAAGGTCTGTTCGGTGCCGGGAGCGGTCATTTCTTCTTGCTCCCCTTGGCACTCTTCTCGCTGCCGTGCCCACGGTACGTGCGAGTCGGCGAAAACTCACCGAGCTTGTGGCCGATCATCTGCTCGTTCACGAAGACCGGGATGTGCTGCTTGCCGTTGTGAACCGCGATGGTGTGGCCGATCATTTCGGGCACGATGGTCGAGCGGCGGCTCCACGTCTTGATGACGCGCTTGTCGCGGCGCTCGTTCTGGGCGTCCACCTTCTTCAGGAGGTGGTCATCCACGAACGGCCCTTTCTTCAGGCTGCGGGGCATCTTCTACCCTCCTTACTTCCCGGCGCGCCGGGAGATGATGAAGCGGTCGCTGATCTTGCGCTTCTTGCGGGTCTTCAGGCCCTTGGCAAGCTGGCCGGTCGGACTGACGGGCTGGCGACCCGCGCCGGTGCGGCCCTCACCACCGCCGTGCGGGTGGTCGACCGGGTTCATCGCGCTGCCGCGCACGTGGGGCTTCTGGCCGAGCCAGCGGCTGCGCCCCGCCTTGCCGATCACGATGTTCTTGTGCTCGGCGTTGCCCACCGCACCGATGGTCGCGTAGCACTCGCTGTGGATGCGGCGCAACTCGCCGCTGGGCAGGCGCAGGATCACGTAGTCGCGCTCCTTGCCCTGCACCTGGATCGAGGTCCCGGCGCTTCGAGCGATCTGCGCGCCCTTGCCGGGCACCATCTCGACCGAGTGCACCACCGCGCCGACCGGCACGAAGCGCAGCGGCAGGGCGTTGCCGAGCTTGGGCTCCGCCTCAGGGCCTGCGTTCACAATCTGGCCGACGGTCAGCCCCTCGGGAGCGAGGATGTAGCGCTTCTCGCCGTCCACGTAATGCAGCAGGGCAATGCGGGCGCTGCGGTTGGGGTCGTACTCGATGGCAGCCACTTTCGCGGTCACGCCCGCCTTGTCGCGGCGCTTGAAGTCGATGATGCGGTAGAGGCGCTTGTGTCCGCCGCCGATGAAGCGGCTGGTCACGCGACCGTGATTGTTGCGCCCGCCCGTCTTGGGGAGGGGCGTGGTGAGCGCCTTTTCGGGGCGCTTCTTGGTCAGGCCCGAGAAGTCCGCCGTCGTCATCTGGCGACGCGACGGGGTGTACGGGCGGTATTTCTTGACGGCCATGTTCAGTCTCTCCTTAGGCCAGGGCCTCAAGGGCCTCAATCTTCTGGCCTTCGGCGAGGCGCACGATGGCCTTCTTGCGGTCCGCGCGGTGGCCGATGAACTTGCCCACGCGCTTGCGCTTGCCTGCGACGTTCATGGTGCTGATGCCGATCACGGTTACCCCGAACGCCTGCTGCACGGCGGCCTTGATCTCGGTCTTCGTCGCCTTGGGATCGACCCAGAACGAGTACGCCCCACGCTCCATACCCGCGTACGCCTTCTCGCTGATGACGGGCTGCTTGATGATGTCGTAGAAACTCATTGCGCGGCCCCTTCCCCATCAGCACCGGCCTGCACTTCGGTCTGAGCAGGCTCCAGCGCCACCGCGTCGATCACCAGGCGCTCGTGGCGCAGGATGTCGTACACGTTCAGGCCCGCGACGGGCAGCACGGTCGCCCAAGCGACGTTGCGCGCCGCCAGACGGGTCTGCGCGTCGTCGGTGACGATCAGCACACGCTCGCCGCCGTCCATGCCGTTCTCTTTAGCCCAGGTGACGAAGCCCTTGGTCTTGCCGTCGAGGCCGAAGCCGTCCACCGCGAGGAGCTTGCCACTTCTCTGGCGGTCGGCGAGGGCCATCGCCAGGCCGAGCTGCCGGACCTTGCGGGGCAGGGTGTAGGCGTAGGAGCGGGGCTTGGGGCCGAACGCAACGCCGCCGCCCACGAAGGTGGGCACAGAGCGGTCGCCGTGACGGGCGTTACCCGTGCCCTTCTGGCTGTACATCTTCTTGCCGGTGCGGTTGACCTCGGCGCGCGTCTTGGTGCTGGCCGTGCCACGACGGCGGCCCGCGAGCTGCCAGGTCACGACCTCGTGTAGCACGTGGGGGTTCACTTCCGGCAGGTCGAGCTCGATGGAGCGACCGCCGTTTTGACCGATGACGTTGATCTGCGCCATCTTACCTGCCTCCCTTGACGGCCTGGCGCAGGATCACGAGCCCGCCGTTCGCGCCGGGGACGGCCCCCTTCACGAGGATCAGGTTCTCACCCGCGCGAACCTCGACGACTTCGAGGTTTTGCACGGTGACGCGCTCCATGCCCATGTGCCCGGCCATCTTCTTGCCCTTGTACACGCGGCCCGGCGTCTTGCGCTGGCCGATGGATCCGGGGCGGCGGTGCCACTTCTTCGAGCCGTGGCTCGCGGGACCACCCTGGAAATTCCAGCGCTTCATGACGCCCTGAAAGCCCTTGCCCTTGCTGGTGCCGGTCGCGTCGATCTTCTCGCCCGCCGCGAAGATGTCCACGTTGACGGTGTCACCCTCGGGGGCGAAGTCGCGGAACTCGCGCAGGAAGCGCACCGGGGACACGCCCGCCTTGCGGAAGTGCCCGAGCAGGGGCCTCGTCACACGCTTCTCGTGCTTGGGCGCGAAGCCGATCTGCACGGCCTCGTAGCCGTCGGTCTGCCGCGTCTTGCGCTGCACGACGGGGCAGGGACCGGCCAGCACGACCGTCACGGGCACCGCGCGGTCGCCGCGCCAGATCTGGGTCATGCCGATCTTGGTGCCGAGGATACCCTTGGTCATGCCCGGCCCCCGACGGTCTTGATCTCGATGTCCACGCCCGTGGGGAGGTCGAGGGTCATGAGACTGTCAATCGTCTTCTTGGTGGGGTTCATGATGTCCACCAGACGGTTGTGGGTGCGAATCTCGAAGTGCTCGCGAGCGTCCTTGTACTTGAAGGGCGAGCGCAGCACCGTGAAGCGGCGGATGCGGGTGGGGAGCGGCACGGGACCGCTCACGTCCGCCCCGGTGCGCCGGACCGTGTCCACGATCTTGCTTGCGGACTGGTCCAGCGCCTTGTGGTCGAAACCACGCAGTTTGATGCGAATCTTCGGGGCGACCATATTGTTACTCCAGGACCTTGGTGACGACGCCGGCGCCGACGGTGCGGCCACCCTCGCGGATGGCAAACCTCAGGCCCTCTTCCATGGCGATGGGCTTGATCAGTTCCACCGAGAAGGTCACGTTGTCCCCCGGCATCACCATCTCCACACCCTCCGCCAACTGCACCACACCGGTCACGTCCGTCGTGCGGAAGTAGAACTGAGGACGGTACCCCCCAAAGAACGCCGAGTGACGCCCCCCCTCGTCCTTGGACAGCACGTAGACGCTGGCCTCGAACTTGGTGTGCGGCTTGATGCTGCCCGGCTTGGCCAGCACCTGACCGCGCTCCACGTCGTCGCGAGCGACGCCGCGCAAGAGAACCCCCACGTTGTCCCCGGCCATGCCCTGGTCGAGCAGCTTGCGGTGCATCTCGATGCCGGTCACGGTGGTCTTCTTGGTGTCACGCAGCCCGATGATCTCGACCTCGTCCTGGACCTTGACCACACCACGCTCCACACGCCCGGTGGCGACGGTGCCGCGTCCGGTGATGGTGAAGACGTCCTCGACCGGCATCAGGAAGGTCTTGTCAGTGGCGCGCTCGGGGGTAGGGATGTAGCTGTCCACCGCGTCGAGCAGTTCCCAGATCTTGTCGACCCACGGGTTCTCGCCGCGCGCGGTCTTGGGGTTCTGCTGCAGCTGTTCCAGCGCCTGCAAGGCGCTGCCACGCACCACCGGCAGATCATCCCCGGGGAACTCGTACTTGCTGAGCAGCTCGCGCACTTCCATCTCGACCAGTTCGAGCAGTTCCTCGTCGTCGACCATGTCGACCTTGTTCATGAACACGACGATGTAGGGCACGCCCACCTGACGGGCCAGCAGGATGTGCTCGCGGGTCTGGGGCATCGGGCCGTCAGCGGAGCTGACGACCAGAATGGCGCCGTCCATCTGGGCCGCGCCGGTGATCATGTTCTTGACGTAGTCGGCGTGGCCGGGGCAGTCGACGTGCGAGTAGTGGCGGCTCGGCGTGTTGTACTCGACGTGGGCGGTGTTGATGGTGATGCCACGGGCCTTTTCTTCGGGGGCCTTGTCGATCTGGTCGTAGGCCAGTTTCTCCACCGTCGGGTCTGCCGCTGCGGCGGTGAAGGTGATGGCGGCCGTCAGCGTGGTCTTGCCGTGGTCGACATGCCCGATTGTCCCCACGTTCACGTGGGGCTTCGTCCGCTCAAACGTTCCCTTTGCCATGTTCTTTGCTCCTCCAAGCGGTGGGCCCATACCTTTCCGTCCCTTTGGTCGGGTGCAGGGTCCACATTGGGTTGATTCCCGCCGGGGCCCGTCCCCTCTTCAGGGCTGGCCTCACGGCACGTTGCGCCGACGCTTTTCAGCGCACCGAAGGCATAGATTAGCGGAAAGGGCGGGAGATGGCAAGTCGGGCCCGGCGAGTGCCGCTCGTGCTGCACAGCAAAAGGAACGGGGCCGTCCGGGATGCTGGACGGCCCCCTCCCCCGATCTGCTTACCGGCCGCTTTGGACCAGGGCGCTCCCACCCCCGGCCCGTCTGGGTTCGGCCGCCGCCGTTACCGTGCCGTCGGGGTTGAATTGGATGGCGGTCAGCCTGCCGATCTCGGGCGTGGGCGCCCACCTGTAGCCCAGCCCCGCCAAGCCCTGAGCGAGCGGCGTATTCTCGCCCCCCAGGTCCACGCCGGTCGTCGCCGCGTTGCGCTGCGAGAAGCGGGGGACGGTGAAGGCCTCGGCGAGCGTCCTCTTGCGGTCGATCACATCGAACAGGGTTTGCAACACCGTGGTGATGATGGTCGAGCCGCCCGGGCTGCCGAGCGCCATCACCGGTTTGCCCTCCCGGAAGACGATGGTGGGGCTCATGCTGGAGCGTGGCCGCTTGCCCGCCTCGGGGACGTTGGGGTGGGGCGCGACCGGGTCGAAGTCGGTCAGCTCGTTGTTGAGGAGGAAGCCGTGGCCCGGCACCACCATCCCGTTCCCGCCGATGGACTCGATGGTGAAGGTGTAGGCGACGATGTTGCCGTCCCTGTCGCTGACGGTCAGGTGGGTCGTGTCGTTGCCCTCGAACCCGGCGGGGGCGGGGCGCAGGGGATAGCTGGGGTCGGTCTGGAACTTGAAGGGATCGCCGGGTGGAACGGAGCCGGGCGCGGCCTGGGAGCCGATCAGGGCGCGGCGTTCGGCGGCGAACTCCCGGCTGAGCAGCCCGTTCCTGGGCACGTCCGTGTACTCGGGGTCGGCCATGTAGGCGCCCCGGTCGGCGAAGGCGAGGCGCGAGGCTTCGAGGTACTTCTGGTACGCCTCCGGCTCGCTCATGGCGGAGAGGTCGTAGCCCTCCATGATGTTCAGCGCCTCGGCGATTGTCAGGCCGCCGCTGGAGGGGGGCTGCATCCCGTAGATCGTGTAACCCCGGTAGGTGCTCACCACGGGCGGACGGAGGCGGGCCTCGTAGTTGGCGAGGTCGGCGAGGGTCATGTTGCCCCTGCGGACGTTGAGGGTCGTGCCCTCGGCCACGGGCGGGTTGTTGACGGTCGCCGCGATGGCCTGCGCGATCTCGCCCGTGTAGAAGCCCGCCGCCCCCTGCCGCGCAATCGTCTCGTAGGTGCGGGCGAGGTCGGGGTTGTTGATCCGCCTGCCCACGGCGGGGGGTTGCCCGTTGGGCAGGTAGAGTGAGGCGGTGCTCGTGAAGGCGCGGAAGCGGGCCTCGTTCTCCTGCACCTGGTTGCGGAAGTTCTGGTCCACGACGAAGCCGTACCGCGCCGTCACGATGGCCGGGGTGAGCACCCGGCGCAGGCTGAGCGTGCCGTAGCGCGACAGCGCCTCCTGCCAGCCCCGCACCGTGCCGGGCACCCCCGCCGAGAGGCCGCTCGTCACCCGCTGGTCGAAGGGGATCGGCTGCCCGTTCTCGATGAAGACGGTGGGGGTAAACGACGCCGGGGCCGTCTCGCGGTGGTCGATGGTGACGACCCGGTTCTCCTTCGCCAGGTAGATCACCATGAAACCGCCGCCCCCGATCCCGCAGGAGAAGGGCTCGGTGACGCCGAGCGTGGCCGCCGCCGCCACCGCCGCGTCCACGGCATTCCCCCCGGCTTCCAGAATCCGCATGGCCGCCCGGCTCGCGTCGAGGTCCACCGTCGCCACGGCCCCACCCGTCCCGGTCGCCAGCGGCACCTTGCTCCCGGCCGACCCGGTCTGTGCCTGCCCCATGCCCCCCAGGAGCAGAGCCGCCCCCAGCAACACCACGCCTCGTTTCATGTGTGCCCCCTCGCCCCTCTTTCTGTGAGGTGACCACCATAACAAAGGCGCCGCCCGGGGAAGGCGGCGTATGAAGGTCAGGCACCCGCTTACCGGCTGGTGTACCGCTGCACGTCCCGGTCGAAGGCGCCGATGAGCATGAAGATGCCGAGGACCGTGCCGAGGGGGAAACTCAGCAGCGAGAGCACCCCGAGCACGATGCTGACGATCCGGCCCCACGACCGCCCCTCCAGCACCGCCCGGCGCGTGAAGTACAGCAGCAGCACGAAGGCCGCCGTGAGCGCGAAGGCCACCCACAGCACCGACGTGACCGCCTCCGGGGGGAGAGTGGTGGCGGGCGTCCCGGTCTGCCGGGCGTAGTCGTCGAGCAGGGTGTTGACGAAGCCGCCCGCGAAGGGAAGGAGGAGCAGGGACAGGCCGTTGAGCACGAGCTGGATCAGGAGGGGAACGGTGATGAAGGGGAGGCGCTGGGGGCGGGGGCCGGGTGCAGTCATACCAGCAGCCTAACGTTCCCGGAGAAGGCGACCAAAAGAAGGAGCCGTCCCCACTGGAGACGGCCCCGAACCCCCGGGAGGGTTTACTTCTTCATGAGTTGCTGGGCGAGGTTGTTGGGCACCTGGCTGTAGTGATCGAAGAACATGGAGTAGCTCGCGCGGCCCTGCGTCATCGAACGCATGTCGGTCGCGTAGCCGAACATCTCGGAGAGGGGGACGAACGCCCGGACGATCTGGGCATTGCCGCGCGCCTCCATGCCCTGAATCTGGCCACGGCGGCTGTTCAGGTCCCCGATGATGTCGCCCATGTAATCCTCGGGCACCGTCACCTCGACGCGCATGACGGGCTCCAGCAGCGCCGGGGCACCCTTCTGCACGGCCTCCTTGAGGGCCATCGAACCGGCGATCTTGAACGCCATTTCGCTGGAATCGACCTCGTGGTACGAGCCGTCGTAGATGGTGACCTTCATGTCCACGACCGGGAAGCCCAGCATCGGCCCCGACTGCATGGCCTCCTCGATGCCCTTCTGGGCGGGAGCGATGAACTCCCGGGGCACGGTGCCGCCCACCACGGCGTTCTCGAAGACGAAGCCCGCACCCGGCTCCAGCGGCTCGGCCTTGATCTTCACGTGGCCGAACTGCCCGCGTCCACCCGATTGCCGGACGAACTTGCCCTCCACGTCCGCCGGACGGGTGATCGTCTCGCGGTACGCCACCTGGGGAGCGCCCACATTCGCGTCCACCTTGTACTCGCGCTTCAGGCGGTCTACCAGGATTTCGAGGTGCAGCTCGCCCATGCCCGAGATGGTGGTCTGGCCGCTCTCCTGGTCGGACTCCACGCGGAAGGTCGGGTCCTCCTCGGCGAGCTTCTGGAGCCCGACACCCATCTTCTCCTGGTCGGCCTTCGTCTTGGGCTCGATGGCGAGCTTGATGACGGGCTCGGGCACGTCGATGCTCTCCAGCAGCACGCGGTCCTCGCCGTCGGCGATCAGGGTGTTGCCGGTGCCCGCGTCCTTGAGACCGATCACGGCGCCGAGTTCACCGGCCTTGAGTTCGGTGACCTCCTCGCGGGAGTTGGCATGCATCTTCAAGAGGCGGCCCACGCGGTCACGCTTGTCCTTGGAGGCGTTGTACACGTAGGAGCCCGACTGCATGGTGCCCGAGTAGACGCGCACGAAGGTCAGGCGGCCCACGTAGGGGTCGGCCATGATCTTGAACGCGAGCGCGGCCAGCTTGCCCTCGGGGTCGGCCGGGAACTCGACCGTATCCTCGCTGTCCTCGAGCTTGCCACGGATGGCGGGCACCTCAAGGGGGCTGGGCAGGTAGTCGATCACGGCGTCGAGCAGAAGCTGCACGCCCTTGTTCTTCAGCGCGCTGCCGCACAGCACCGGGAAGATACGCTGCGCGATGGTGCCCTGACGCAGAGCGGTGACGATCTCCTCGACGGTGGGTTCTTCCCCCTCGAGGTACTTCATCATCACGTCCTCGTTCACCTCGGCGGCGGCCTCGATCAGCGCGGCGCGCATCTCGGTGACCTTGTCCGCGTACTCGGCGGGAACGTCATGCTCCTGGATCTCGGTGCCCAGGTCATTGGTGTACGTGTACGCCCGCTGGCGCACCACGTCGATGATGCCCTTGAACTCGCTCTCCTGCCCCATCGGGTACTGCACGGGGGCGGGAATCGCGCCCAGGCGCTCGCGGATGTCACCCAGCACGAGTTCGAACGAGGCGCCCGTCTTGTCCATCTTGTTGGCGAAGGCGATGCGGGGCACCCCGTAACGGTCGGCCTGACGCCACACCGTCTCGGACTGGGGCTCCACGCCCTGCGAGGAGTCGAACACCGCGACCGCGCCGTCGAGCACACGCATGGACCGCTCCACCTCGATGGTGAAGTCCACGTGGCCGGGCGTGTCGATGATGTTGACGGTGTATTCCTGGTCGGTGCCGGAACGCTTCCACTTGGCGGTCGTAGCGGCGGCGGTGATGGTGATGCCGCGCTCGCGCTCCTGCTCCATCCAGTCCATCGTCGCCGCGCCGTCGTGGACCTCGCCGATGTTGTGGGTGCGCCCGGTGTAGTACAGGATGCGCTCGGTGGTCGTGGTCTTGCCCGCGTCGATGTGCGCGGCAATCCCGATGTTGCGGAAGTGGGTGAGGTAGCTCTGGGCTTTGGTGGTCATGAGTGACTCCCTTGGGCTGGTTGGGGTTGGCTTTCAGCTTTCAGCCATCAGCCGTCAGCAGGAGCTGAGTTGGCTGACGGCTGACCGCTGAAGGCTGACGGCTCGAACTCGCCGCCCTGCCCGCTCGTTTACCAGCGGTAGTGCGCGTAGGCGCGGTTAGCTTCCGCCATGCGCTCCACGTCGTCTTTCTTCTTGATAGACCCGCCCCGGCCCTGCGCGGCGTCCATGATCTCGCCCGCCAGCCGCTCGATGGCGGTGCGTTCGGCACGGCCCTCGGTCGCGGACAGCATCCAGCGCAGCGTCAGGCTCTGCTGACGGCGGACGCTCACCTCGACGGGCACCTGGTAGGTCGAGCCACCGACGCGGCGGCTGCGGACCTCGACCCGGGGCTTGACGTTGTCGTAGGCCTGCTTGAAGACCTTGAGGGGCTCCTGACCGGTGCGCTCCTGCACGAGGCGGCAGGCCCCGTAGAAGATGCGGCTGGCGAGGTTCTTCTTGCCATCCCGCATGATGCGGTTGATCATCGCGCTGACCAGCACGTCCTGGTACACCAGGTCCGGCTGGATGGGGCGCACTTCTGCTCTGCGGCGACGTGCCATATTCGCTCCTTAACCCTTGACTCGGTACATGGGCCTCACCCCCGTGGGGACGGCCTGATCCCGCCTGGCGGCGGGGGCTCATTCCTCCCCCGCTCACCTAGTAACGGGGTTACTTCTTCTTGCCAGCGGCGGCAGCGGCGCCCGCCTTGGGCTTCTTGGTGCCGTACTTGCTGCGGCTCTTGTTGCGGTCCTTCACGCCCTGGGTGTCGAGCGAGCCGCGCACGATGTGGTAACGCACGCCGGGCAGGTCCTTCACACGGCCGCCACGGATCAGCACGACGCTGTGCTCCTGGAGGTTGTGGCCTTCGCCGGGGATGTACGCCGTGACCTCGAAGCCGCTGGAGAGCCGGACGCGGGCGATCTTGCGCAGCGCCGAGTTGGGCTTCTTGGGGGTGGTGGTCTTCACGACGGTGCAGACCCCACGGCGGAAGGGGCTTCCCTTGAGGGCCGGAACCTTGCTCTTCTTGGGCAGGACGGCGCGCCCCTTGCGGAGCAGTTGTTGAACGGTAGGCAGGGCAATCACTCCTAGTCTTGACAGAGAAGTCTTGTGCGGAGGCCCGCCCACTCCTGGGGGCAGGCACGGGTTGGAGGGCCTGAGGCTTGAAGAACCTGGGACCCGAGGTGATCGACGCGCCGTGCCTGGACCGTCAGCATCGGTTATGGACGAGAAAGAAGAGCGGCGCGCGTGCCGAGAAACTTTCCGGTGCAACCCTGTCCCGGTCAGTTTTCAACCTGAGGAGTATACCCCGCCGGGGGAAGGCGGCGCAAGGACAGCAACTGTGTGGTCGGGCCGCCGGTCAGCCCTCCTCCACCCCCCCGTCCTCGTGGACGCGCAATCGGGGCGTGCCGAGGGGCAGGGAGAGGGTGAGCGTCCGCAGGTACGCCTGCATGGGCCCGGGCATCTCGGAGAGCCCGATGGGGGTGCGCGGCGCCGCGACCAGGCGGTAGACGCCCGGCTCGCCCGGCACGTGGTCGTACACGTAGGCGCCCCGGCGCTGCGGCGGCGTGAGATGGTCGTCGAACCCTCCCGCCGGGGCGTTGGGCTCCTCGCGCTCGGGGCGGGTGTCGATCCAGACGTGGACCGCTTCCAGAAGTTCCTCGGACGCCAGCGCCGCCTCCGGGACGTGGGGGTCGCCCGCCGCCAGGAATTGCGCGACGTGCCCGCGCTCGTCGGTGGCGAACCAGTCGAACTCGACGCCCGTGATCTCCTCGCGGGTGATGACGGTGTGCTCTCCCGGCACGCTCACGCCGCCCCTCCTGCCTGAAAAGCCGCCGCGACGACCTCACGCGCCTCCTCCATGACCTGTCTGAGGTGGCCCTCGCCCTTGAAGCTCTCCGCGTAAATCTTGTACACGTCCTCGGTGCCGCTGGGGCGGGCGGCGAACCAGGCGTGTTCGGTCGTCACCTTCAGCCCGCCGATGGGCTCGTTGTTGCCGGGCGCGCGGGTGAGCTTGGCGGTGATGGGGTCGCCCGCCAGGGTGGAGGCGGTGACCTGCTCCGGGGAGAGGTTGGCGAGCACCTTCTTCTGCTCGGAGTTGGCGGGGGCGTCCTGGCGGTCGTAGGCGGTGGAACCGTACTTCTGGGTGAGAGCGGCGAAGCGCTGGCTGGGCGTCTGCCCCGTCTTCGCCGTGATCTCGGCGGCGAGAAGGCCGGGGATGAGGCCGTCCTTGTCGGTGCTCCACGCACCCCCGTTCATGCGCAGGAAGCTCGCGCCAGCCGACTCCTCGCCGCCGAAGCCCAGGGAGCCGGTGAGCAGGCCCTCCACGAAGTATTTGAAGCCGACGGGCACCTCCACCAGCCGTCGCCCGATGCCTGCCGCCACCCGGTCGATCAGGGCGCTGGAAACGAGTGTCTTGCCGACTCCCGCGTCCGCGCTCCAGTCAGGGCGGTTCTGGAAGAGGTAGTCGATCATGACGGCGAGGTAGTGGTTGGGGTTCATCAACCCGTCGGCGGTGACGATGCCGTGGCGGTCGGCGTCGGGGTCGTTGCCCACGGCCACGTCGTAGTCGCCCTTGAGCGCCAGGAGGCTCGCCATCGCCCAGGGGCTGGAGCAGTCCATGCGAATCTTGCCGTCGCGGTCCACGGTCATGAAGGCGAAGCGGGGGTCGACCTGCTCGTTCACGATGGTCAGGTTGAGGTCGTACTGCGCCTGAATCGCCTCCCACACGGGCAGGCTGCTCCCGCCGAGGGGATCGACGCCGAGGTGCACGCCGCTTCCCCGGATCGCGTCGAGGTCCACGACCTCCCCGAGTTCGGAGACGTACGGCGCGATGAAGTCGAAGGGGTCAAGGCCCGCCAGCGCGTCGTCGAGGTTGACCCTTCTCACCTCGCTCAGCCCGCCCTCCAGGATCGCGTTCGCCCGGTTCTGCACTGCCCTCGTCACGTCGGTGTCGGCGGGGCCGCCGCTGGGGGGGTTGTACTTGAAGCCGCCGTCCTGCGGGGGATTGTGGCTGGGGGTGATGACGATGCCGTCCGCCGTGCCCCCCTGCCCCGCCCGGTTGTGGTTCAGGATCGCGTGGCTGACGAGGGGAGTGGGCGTGAAGAAGCCCGGCTGAGCGCACACCCGCACCCCGTTGGCGACCAGCACCTCCAGCGCCGACATCCAGGCGGGCTCGCTGAGGGCGTGAGTGTCGAGCCCCATGTAGAGCGGCCCGGTGATGCCCGCCGAGGCGCGGTGCTCGGCGACGGCCTGGGCGACCGCGAGGATGTGCGCCTCGTTGAAGGTACCGTTCAGGGACGTCCCCCGGTGCCCGCTCGTGCCGAAGGCGACCCGCTGCGCCGCGTTCCCCACGTCAGGCCGCGTCTCGTAGTAGCGGGCGACCAGCCGGGGGATGTTCGTCAGGAGGCTCTGCGGGGCTCTCTTACCGGCGAGGTCGCTGAGGGTCATGGGGGCAGTGTAAGCAGTGCCCCGCAGGCGGGCCCCGTTCGGGCAAGACAGCGTGAACACGGACGCGGAAAGCCCTGCCTCTCCCCTGTTACCCTCGTGCCATGCGCGAGTTTCTGAACGATTGGTGGCGCCTGATCAAGCTGATCGCCCTGTCGCTGGCGGTCCCGGTGATCCTGTGGCTGCTGCTGGTGTGGGCGGGCGTGCTGCGGTAGACGTACGCGGGCGACCCTCGCAGAGAGCCTGCGCCGGGCGCCCCGGTTCTGTGAGGGTGCCCATCCATGCCTCTGAGCGGTTTGGACAGGTGCCGTGGTCCGGCCCCGGGCCGGGAAGACGCCGGGCCCGCCGAACAGTGGAAGACGCGGGTGTGGGCTCCCGCCCCGCACCTTCACGCCAGGGGCCGCTTTGCCCGGTTGGTCGCCTGACGGCGCGGGGAGAGGCTGAGAGGCTGTCGGTGCAAGACGGCCCCTGACCCCGGTGTGAGGACAGGGTGGAACCGCTCCCGGCGCCGGTTTTTACCTCTCCGTGGTACGGTCCGGGCATGACGGGCAACACCAAGAAGGCGGGCGCGACTCCCAGGACGGACAGCTTCGAGCACGCGCTCGTGCTGGAGACGGCGCGCGTAACGGAGGGGGCGGCCCTCGCCGCGAGCCGCTGGGTCGGCATGGGCGACAAGAACGCGGTGGACGGCGCAGGCACCGAGGCGATGCGCGAACTGCTCAACTCACTCGACATCCGGGGCACGGTGGTCATCGGCGAGGGCGAGATGGACGAGGCGCCCATGCTCTACATCGGGGAACAGCTCGGAACGGGGCAGTACGAGGTGGACATCGCCGTTGACCCGGTGGAGGGCACCGTCGTCACCGCCAAGGGGCTGCCCAACGGCTTGGCGGTGATCGCCCTCTCCGAGCGGGGCGGGCTGATGCACGCGCCCGACTGCTACATGGACAAGCTCGTGGTGCCGCCCCCCGCCGCCGGGCGCGTGAACCTCGACTGGCCGGTGGAGGCGAACCTCAGCGTCCTCGCCCAGAGCCTCGACCGGGACGTGGAGGACCTGCTGGTGACCATCCTTGACCGCGAGCGGCACGCGGACCTGATTCAGAAGGTGCGGGGGGCGGGGGCGCGGGTGAAGCTCATCGGTGACGGCGACGTGGTGGCGAGCCTGGCGGTCGGGGTGCGCGGCACGGGCGTCCACGCGCTGATGGGCTCGGGCGGGGCGCCGGAGGGCGTGCTCAGCGCGGCGGCGATGAAGTGCTTGGGCGCGGAAATCCAGGGCCGCTTCCTCGCCGAGGACGACGCGATGCGGGGGCGCTTCAGAGCAATGGGTGTGGACGAGGAGCGCGTCTACAAGACGAACGACCTCGCCCCCGGCTCGCAGATCGTCTTCAGCGCGACCGGCATCACCTACGGCGAACTCCTGAGCGGGGTGCGCCGCTTCGGCGGGGGCGCCCGCACCCACACCGTCGTGATGGGCTACGCGAGCCGGGTGGTGCGCTTCATCGACAGCGTTCACCTTGAAGACGACAAGGCGCGGGTGACGATCCGGGTCTGAGCGGAGCCCCGCTCAAGCTCTGCCTTGAGAACTTCACAGATTGTTTAACGTTGAATCAAGAGGGCCTCCGAGTTAGGGTGGGGCTATGACAAGCCCTGCTCCTGTCCGCATGACCATCGTCTACTACTCCACCTACGGGACGAACCACCAGATGGCGGAGGTGGCTGCCGAGGCCGCGCGCGAGGCCGGGGCGGAGGTGCGGCTGGTCAAGGCGCGCGAGACGGCCCCGCAGGAGGTGGTGAACGGCCAGGACGCCTGGAAGGCCCAGCAGGAGCGCGCGGCGCACGTCCCGGAGGCCACCCTGGCCGACCTGGAGAACGTGGACGCCATCATGTTCAGCTCCCCCACCCGCTTCGGCGGCGCGGCGAGCCAGCTTCGCGCCTACATCGACACGCTGGGTCCGCTGTGGGGCTCGGGCGCGCTGGCGGACAAGACCTTCAGTGCCATGACGAGCGCGCAAAACCCCAACGGCGGGCAGGAGACGACCCTCCAGACCCTCTACGTGATGGCGATGCACTGGGGCGCGATCATCGTGCCGCCCGGCTACACCGACCCCGCCATCTTCGCCTCGGGCGGCAACCCCTACGGCGCGAGCGTCACGGCGAACGGGCAGCCCCTGAGCGAGGAGGACAAGGCGTCCATCCGCCACCAGGCCCGCCGCCAGGTCGAGATCACCCGCAAGCTCAAGGGCTGAAGCTGAAGTCACGGGCGCTTCGGGGACCCCGGGGCGCTCCTTATTTTTGATGTTTGCCTCAGCGGGGGTAGAGGTCACGGAAGTACGTTCCCTGCGGGTTCGCCCGGTCGCCCAGGGAGGCGAAGGGAAGCGTGACCGTGTCGGCGCACGCGGTGACGACGTGCGGCAGGCTCGTCGGCGTGAGGGCCAGCCCCCCGGGGGTGAGGTGGGCGGTAAGTTTCAGATCGGGGTCCGCCAGCACCTCCCGGCACTCGCCATCCGCGCCGCTGCGAGTGAGGTACAGGGTCCGCAGGCGCATGGGCGTCAACCCCGGCCAGATCGCCGTGACGGGCACCTCGCGGCCGGTGGCGCGGTCAAGAATCAGGCCCACGTCGAAGCCGTCGGGATGGGCGCCGCCGCAGAAGTAGCCCGCGCTCTCGAACACGCTCAGGAGCCGGGGGCTGCGGAAGGTCACCTCTGCACTCAGCACGTAGGCTTCCTCTCCCGCCCCGGCCAGCCGGGCGCGGCAGTCAAGGGCGTTCGCGGCGTGGACGAGTTGCCGGTCTTGCAGGGCGGCGTCGAGGGCCGCGCTCCCTCCCGGCAGACGTGGGTATCGTATCCCGCTGAGCGACTCACGGACGCTGGCACCCCCCGCCTCCTTCACCCAGGCGCGGTTGAGTTTGAGAAAGGCGAGCGGGTCGGAGGCCCGCAACTTCCTCAACCCCGGGGAATCGGGGAGGTTGAGCGGCAGGCGCGTCACGTCCAGCGGGGCGAGCGTGACGGGCAGGGTTCTTTTCCCGTCCGGACTGGTCCAGCTTCCCCGCAGCCCCGTTCCGGCCCGCTCCAGACGCAGGCAGCCGGTGACCTCCGTGCCCGAGAGCGTCCAGACCTCTTCCCGCAGGAGCAGGGTCTCCCGCTGGTGGGTGGGCACCAGGGTGATGTTCACGCCCCGCCGCTCGTAGAAGTAGCGGGCGCGCTCGCCGTCGTCCCCGGGTCCCAGCCGCAGGGCGACGGGCCCGCCGCCGAGCGTTCCCCAGAAGACGCCCGGCCCCGCCCAGGCCGGAACTCCCGGCTGCCCCCGGCACGCGACCGGGGCGCCCTGTGCCAGGGCCGACGAACCCAGCGCCAGCCCCACGACCGCTCCCACCACTCTGCGCATGGGAACAGCGTACCGGTTGCCCCCGGCTCCGGGTCACCCACCGCGCACGTCGAAGGTCCCAGAGCGCAGGATCGCCGCCTGGTCCGTTCCGAAGGGCGTGTGGGCGAAGGACCACCGGACGGCGGCCTCGACGTCGTACGCCACCGCCCGGAACTCGGCGGCCCACCCGTCCCGGCGGCGTTCGAGGAGCGTCCAGCGGGCGCGCGGGTCGCCGTCCACCTGATCGCTCACGGCCCCCGCGTTCACGACGAGGGTATCCCCCACGCGGGTGGCGCCGGGGCGGTGGGTGTGGCCGCACAGCACGACCTCGGCGGCCAGCGGCTCCACCAGGGCGCGCAACTCGCGGGGATCACGGGCGCGATAGAAGCCTCCGCCCGCCGGATCGGGCTGCCACACCCACAGCAGGCTGTCCCAGGTGCTCCCCGGTGTGCCGTGGCAGGCGAAGAGGGCGCCGCCGGGGGCGCGGGCCGTGAGGGGCAGGGCCGCCACCCGGGCGAGCAACGCGGCGTCCACATGCGCCTCCAGCCACGCCCCGTACAGGCGGCTCAGCGGTGAGCGGCGCCCGCCCGGCCACAGCTTCTCCTCGTTGTTGCCGCGCACCTCCAGCGCCCCCGCCGCCGCCAGTTCCGCCTGCATCCGCGCGGCGCGCTCGGGGTCCGCCGAGCCCTCGACCTGATCGCCGAGGTTGACGGTGAGGTCGGGGGTCGAGGCCCGCACCTCCCGCAGCACGGCCTCCAGCGCGAAGGCGTTGCCGTGTACGTCGCCGATCACCGCCACCCTCACCCGCCGCGCCTCACGCGTGCAGGCTAGCGTCTCCCGCCCGCTAGGATGCGGCCCATGAGCATCCTCCCGGACTGGCGCATCCGCGAACTCGCCCGAGCGGGCATGATCGAGCCCTTCGAGGACCGCCTCGTGCGGACCACCGAGAACGCCAGCGTGATCAGCTACGGCCTGAGTTCCTTCGGTTACGACCTGCGCTGCGCCGACGAGTGGAAGGTTTTCACCAACGCGCACGGCAACACCATCGTGGACCCCAAGGCGTTCGACCAGCGGGCTTTTATCGACATCCGGTCAAAAGAAATTATTATTCCGCCGAATTCATTTGTTCTGGCCCGCAGCCTGGAGTATATGCGGATTCCCAACAATATTATGGTTGTAGCATTAGGAAAATCCACGTATGCACGTTGCGGTATCGTCGCCAACGTAACACCTCTGGAACCGGGCTGGGAGGGCCATGTCACACTCGAATTCAGCAACACGACGCCTCTTCCGGCGAAGATGTACGCCAACGAGGGGTGCGTACAACTCCTCTTCTTCGAGGGCGAGCGACCGGAAATGACGTACGGAGACCGCAACGGAAAGTACCAGGGCCAGACCGGAGTCACCCTGCCTCGCCTGTGATCCGCCCGCACCCCGAGACCGGCCCGTCCCTTAACGTCCGCTGGGGCTTCTCTCTTCCGGCCGTGTCGGTCGCGTGACACGCTGCCCTCATGCCGGACAAAGACGACAAGAACAGCGGCCACACCAGCCAGCCCGGGGAGTACGAGCGAAACAAGCAGGAGGTCCACGAGCGCGAGGCGGGGGGCGCACGCAATACCGAGCACGACGGGCGCAAGGAGTCGAAGGACGTGGAGGAGGCCCGCAACGTCCCCGCGAGCAAGCAGGGCTGAGGTGAATGGAGGGCCGGGGGCCGGGCCTGGTGTCCGGCCCCTTCCGCTGGCCCGGAGACCAGAGACGGGTGGTCTTCCCGCCCCCGGGGTCCTCCTCCTCGCCGCCCTGTTCGTGGGGGCTGGGGTGCTGCACTTCCTGAGGCCGGAACCCTTCGACCGGATCGTCCCGCTCTGGGTGCCGATGCCCCCGCGCACGGCCACCCTCGTCAGCGGCGCGGCGGAGATCGCGGGCGGGCTGGGCCTGCTGCACCCGACCACGCGCCCCGCCGCCCGGTGGTGGCTGCTCGCGCTGCTCGTCGCCGTGTTCCCGGCGAACGTTCAGATGGCGTGGCACGCCGAGCGTTTCCGCCCCCTGCCCGAGTGGTCGCTGTGGGCCCGCCTGCCGCTTCAACCGCTGCTCATGATCTGGGTGTGGCGGGCGGGGAGGAGAGGCTAGCCGACCCGCAGATCCTCCAGGGCGGCACGGAAGGCGGCAGGCAACTCGGTCGGTCGGCGCGTCTCCCGGTCCACGTAGACGTGGACGAAGTGCCCCTGCGCGCAGGCGGCGTCCTCCCCTTCCCGGAAGACGGCGAGTTCGTACCGGACGCTGCTGCGGCCCAGGTGCGCCACCCGCACGCCGACGCCGAGGGTCTCCGGGAAGGTGGCGGGGGCGAAGAAGGCGCAGCCCGTCTCGACCACGAGGCCGATCACCGCTCCCCCCTGGACGTCCAGCGCCCCCCGGGCGGCAAGGTAGGCGTTCACGGCGGTATCGAAGTAGGCGTAGTAGATGACGTTGTTGACGTGGCCGTACACGTCGTTGTCCGCCCAGCGGGTCGGGGTGGGGTGGTGGTAGGGGTAGGCGGTGCGCGCTTCGGGGGTGGGGCGGGCCATGCGCCGAGCCTAGCGCCGCCCGTCAGGAGGGGCCCGCCGTCCTCCCCCCGGCGGGCCGGGGAGCCGCGAGCGACGAGCTGAAGACGCCCAGGCGCGGCAGCACCCAGCGGTCGAGGCCCCACCACCCCGCCACACGCCACGCGAGCACGAGCCACGTCGCCAGGATGAACAGCAGGGGGTTGCTTGAGAGGGTGCCCGCCAGCGGGAAGTTCGCGTTCATCAGCCCGCCGAAGAAGGCCGCGACGCCCGTGAGCAGACCCAGGATCAGCGCGAGGCCGACCGCGAGTTCCCCGAAGGCCACGAGGGACGAGAACAGGGTCGCGTTGGGTAGCGCGACGTTCCCGATGAACCACCCGTACCATCCGGCCACGGAGGGGTGCTCGCCGCCCGTCTTCTCCAACGCGCCGTGCAGGAAACCGGTGATGGCTGTTCCCGCCCGGGCTCCCACCCAGGCCGGGTCGGTGACCTTGTGCCAGCCCGCCTCCAGCCACTGCCAGCCCACGTACACGCGGATGAGCGCCCAGAGGGGAGCGAGGCGAATGTCGGCGAAGAGCAGGCGGGAGAGCCAGGGTTCATGCACGGTGCGAACCGAAGTGGTGGTCATGGCGTGCTCCTTGTCGGGCGAGTCTTCCCGGGCAAGATCGTCCCGCCGCCCCATTACCGGGCCGTTACGGGGTCACCTGGCCGTGTAACGCCCCCCGCTAGACTGCCCTCATGGATAAAGTGGTGATCACGGCGGCGAAGCGCACGCCGATTGGAAGTTTTCTGGGCAGCCTCGCCGAGGTCAGCGCCGCCGACCTCGGCGTGACGGTGACGAAGGCTGTCCTGGATGGAGTCAAGGGCGACGACGTGGCGGATGTCATCGTCGGCAACGTCTTGCAGGCCGGGCAGGGCATGAACGTCGCCCGCCAGGTCGCCGTGGGGTCGGGCCTTCCCCAGCACGTCCCCGGGCTGACGGTGAACCGGGTCTGCGGCTCCGGTCTCCAGGCCGTCATCTCCGCCGTCCAGGGCTTGAGGTCCGGGGACGGCAAGCTCTACCTCGCGGGCGGCACCGAGAGCATGAGCCGTTCTCCCTACCTCCTCCCGCGCGCCCGGCAGGGCTACCGCCTGGGGCACGGGCAGCTCGTGGACTCCATGCTCTCCGAGGGCCTGACCGACGCCTTCCACGACGTGCACATGGGTGTCACCGCCGAGAACATCGCCGCGCAGTGGAACCTGGGCCGTGAGGAGCAGGACGCCTTCGCCCTGGACACCCAACACCGTGCCGCTCGTGCCATCGAACAGGGGCACTTCAAGGAAGAGATCGTGCCCGTGGAGGTGCCGGGCAGGAAGGGGCCCACCCTCTTCGACACCGACGAGTACCCGCGCGCCACGACTCTGGAGGCCCTCGCCAAGCTGAGGCCCGCCTTCAAGAAGGACGGGACGGTGACGGCCGGAAACGCGAGCGGCCTGAACGACGGGGCGGCGATGCTGATCGTGACGACCGAGGCGTACGCGGGGGCGAACGGGCTGCCGGTGCTGGCGGAGATCGTCAGCTACGCGGCCATCGGGGTCGCTCCGGCGATCATGGGAATCGGCCCGGCCAGGGCGGTTCCCATCGCGCTGGAGAAGGCGGGAATGACGCTGGGGGACGTGGACCTGCTGGAACTCAACGAGGCGTTCGCGTCGCAGAGCCTGGCGGTGATCCGGGACCTGGGGGTGGACCCCTCCAGGGTGAACCTGACGGGCGGGGCGATTGCGCTGGGGCACCCCATCGGGGCGTCGGGGGCGCGGGTGCTCACTACCCTGATCCACACCCTGCGGCGCGAGGGCAAGGAGACGGGGGTGGCGAGCCTGTGCATTGGCGGCGGCATGGGCATTGCGATGGTGGTGCGGGTGAGGTGAGGAGGGCTCCGGACCGGGCGCCTACCATGACCCCATGACCCACCCCGCCCACGACCAGGCCCTCTTCGCCGCCCTCCAGACGAACGACGAGGCAACTGTCCACGCGCTGCTGGAACACGACCCCGCCCTCCTGCGCGCCGTCAGCCCAATGGGCGTTTCTCCCGTCCTCTTCGCCACGTACTACGGAAAGCACGATTTGGCCCGCGTGCTGGTCGAGAGGATGCGGGAGGCGGGCCTGCTCCTGACCGTGTTCGAGGCCGCCGCGACCGGGGAACTGGCCTCCCTGCGGCGGAATCTCGACGAGCGGCCCGACATCATGGACGCCACCAGCCCCGACGGCTTCACGCCGCTCGGCCTCGCCGCCTTCTTCGGGCGGGAGGAGGTGGCCGCCGAACTGCTGGCGCGGGGGGCGGACGTGAACCGGGCGAGCACGAACGCTATGGGTGCCCGGCCCCTCCACTCCGCCGTCGCGGGTGACCACACCGCCCTTGCCCTGCGGCTCCTCGCGGCGGGGGCGGAGGTGAACGCCCCGCAGCACGGCGGCTTCACGCCCCTGCTCGGCGCGGCGCAGAACGGGAACCTGATGCTGGTGGAGGCGCTGCTCACAGCGGGCGCGGACCCGGGGGCGCGGACGGAGGACGGACGGGACGCGGCGCACCTCGCCCGCGAGGAGGGGCACCGGGACGTGCTGGAGATTCTGAGCGGGGGGCGGCACGACGCTGAAGAAAGCCGGAAGGTGCCCCTCACGGCTGCGCGGGACACTGGGGGCATGACGAACAACGGCGACGGACGCGGAATCGACGCCCCCCCCGGGCCTCCCACCGGGGAGCCGGTCAACGAGCTGACGGGGCGGCCCGACCACCACACGGGGTACCAGGCCCCCGACCCGAAGGACACTTCCCAGCCCTTCTACACGACCACACCCGCCGAGGACCGGGTCAGCAGCTCCAACGAGCACAAGTACGAGTCCGTGGAGATTCCGGACCCCGAGGAGGTCACCGGGCAGTTCGACCGGCTCGCCACCCGTGATCCGGGCGCGATGGAGCACCAGCTTCAGGCCCCCGAATTCGCGGGCGCCCAGACGGTCGGCCCCGGGCTCGACAGCGCCACCCTGGACGCTGCGGTCCCCATGGGCCTGGGGGTGAGCGCCAGCCTCGCCACCGTGGACGAGCGCCAGCGCACGGCCGTCGACCCCAACCCCGGCTACACCCCACCCAGCCAGGAAGTGCCCCCCCACCTCGGCTCCACCCCCGGCGACCTCCCCCCCGGCGTCCGCCCCGAGGTGCAGGACGCGGTGCGCGGCGACGGCGATCCCAAAGACTCGTAACGTTCCAGCCCAAAACCAAACCCCCGCCACTCGGACGGGGGCTTTCTGCTGACGGCTGACCGTTGAGAGCTGACCGCTCCCCGCTACAGGCTGATCAGAAACGGGTCCTCCAACGTCTCGCAGATCGCCCGCACGAAGCGCGCGGCGTCGGCCCCGTCGATCAGGCGGTGGTCGTACGTCAGCGAGAGGGGCAGCATGTTGCGGGGCTCGAAGCTACCCGTCTCCTTGTTCCACACCGGCTTGAAACCGCCGCGCGACACGCCGAGGATGGCGACCTCCGGCGCGTTCACGATGGGCGTGAAGGCGTGGCCGCCGATGCCGCCGAGGTTGGAGATGGTGAAGGTCGCCCCCTGCATCTCGTCGGGCCTCAGCTTGCGCTCGCGGGCCTTCCCGGCGAGTTCGCTGATCTCCAGCACGATCTCGGTGATGCTCTTGCGGTCGGCGTCCTTGAGGACAGGGACGAGCAGGCCCTGGGGAGTGTCCACCGCCACGCCGAGGTTCACGTAGTCCTTGTAGACGACCTGCTGGGCGGCGAGGTCGAGCGAGGCGTTGAACTTGGGGAACTTGCGCAGCACGTTCGCCACGACCTTCATCAGGATGTGGGTCATCGTGAGCTTGCCGCCCGCCTTCTCGACCCGCGCCCCGAACTGCCGCCGCGTCTCCTCCATCCGGGTCACGTCCGCCTTGTCGAAGTGCGTGACCATCGGGATGGTCGTCCACGAGGTCGTCATGGAGCGGATCGTCGCCTTGCGGATGCCGCTCATGTCCTCGCGGCGCACCGTGCCCCACCGCTCGAAGTTGGGGAGGGGAGCGGCGGGAGCGGGAGCGGGAGGTGCTGCCGGGGCAGGAGTGGGCTGGGCAGGGGCGGGAGTCGGAGCCGGGGCGGGCTGGGAAGCGGGGGCAGGCGTAGGTGCGGGAGCCTTCGCCGCCGCCGCGCTCCGCCGCACGTCCTCCTCGCTGATGCGCCCGGCGGTCCCGGTGCCCTGGACGCTCCGCAGGCCCACCCCGAGTTCACGGGCCAGGCGGCGCACGCTGGGCGAGGCGGGAAGCACCGGGCGACCGTCGAAGGTGGGCGGGGTCGGCGAGGTAGTGGCGACGGTCGGTCCCGGCGTGGCGGCCTGTTCCTTCTGCGCCTCTACCTGAGCCTGCGCGACCCGGTTCGCCGTGTTCGGGTCCTCGGCCACGGTGGAGCTGTCGGGCTCGGCGGCGGGGCCGACCACACCGGGCGAGTCGCTCATCTGCGCCGTGCTGTCCTGGCCGGGGGCGGGCTGGGAGGGGGCCGAGGGCGCTCCTCCTCCCGTCAGCGTCAGGATGACCCCGCCGACGCTCAGCGAGTCGCCCACCTTCACCCGCACGTCCTCCACCGTCCCGGCGGCGCTCGCGGGAACCTCGACTACGGCCTTGTCCGTCTCGATCTCGATGACGGGTTGACCCTCGGTGATCGTGTCGCCAGGTCTGACGAGCACCGTGACGACCGTGCCCTGCTCGATGTTGTCGCCCACGTCGGGGAGGGTGACCTGGGGGCCGCCGCCACCTCCGCCCGTTCCAGCCGTGCCCCCGGTCGGCTGCCCGGCCTGCTCCTTCTGCGCGTCCACCTGGGCCTGCGCGACACGGTTCGCGGTGCCGGGGTCGGCGGCGGTCGTGGGGGCATCGGGTTCGGCAGCGGGGACATTCGCGGCGGGGGCGGCGTCACCTCCGGCCAGGGTCAGGATCGTGCCACCCACGGGCACGGTGTCGCCGACCTTCACCCCCACGTTCTCGACCGTGCCGCCCTGGCTCGCCGGAACCTCCACCACGGCCTTGTCGGTCTCGATCTCGATGATGGGCTGGCCTTCTTGAATCGTGTCGCCGGGCTTCACAAGGACCGTGACGACGGTGCCCTGCTCGATGTTGTCCCCCACATCGGGGAGTTTGATTTCGGTCGCCATGCTGGACGCTCCTTGAGAATTGAGAAGGCGAACGGGGAAAGAGCCCCGGGCCGGGAGCCTGTGGAGGCCGCTCGGCCCCCATCTTGTCCACAGCTCCGGGGCCCGGGTTGTTTCCCAACCCTTAACGCACCGCCGGGTTCATCCGCTCGGGGTCGATGCCCAGCTCGGTGATCGCCTTCTGAACCACGTCTCCCTTCACCTGCCCGCCTTGCTGGAGGGCGTACAGGGTGGCGAGGACGACGTGCCGCGCGTCCACCTCGAAGAAGTCGCGCAGTTCTTCGCGGGCCTCGCTCCTCCCGAAGCCGTCGGTCCCCAGCGTCCACACCTTGCGGTCGAGGTGCCCGTTCAGGCCGTCCGCGCCGAGCTTCACGTAGTCGCTCACCGAGATCAGCACGCCGGGGGCGTTCTCTTTGCTCAGTTGCGAGGCGACGTAGCTCACCCCCGGCTTCTCGGTCGGGTGCAGCATGTTGTGGCGCTGGACCGCCAGGGCCTCCTGGTGGAGTTCCTTGTAACTCGTCACGCTCCACACGTCGGCGGCGACGCCATACGCTTCGAGCTTCTGCACCGCCTCCAATGCCGCGCCCATCGCCGGGCCGCTGGCGAGAATCTGGGCGCGGAGCTTAACCTTCTTGTTTCCGCTCGCCTGAAAGCGGTACATGCCCCGGATGATGCCGTCACGAATTTCCTCGTGGCTGCGCCCGTCCTCGGGCATAGCGGGCTGGACCTCGTTCTCGTTGTCGATGGTGACGTAGTAGAACTCGTCGATCCCGTCCACGTACATCCGCTGGATGCCGCGCTCCACGATCACCGCGAGTTCGTAGGCGAAGGCGGGGTCGTACACCTTGAGGTTGGGCACCACGTACGCCTGAAGCAGACTGTTGCCGTCCTGGTGCTGCAACCCCTCGCCCGCCAGGGTGGTGCGGCCCGCCGTCGCCCCGAAGAGGAAGCCCCGCGCCCGCTGATCGGCGGCGGCCCACACGAGATCGCCGATGCGCTGCATCCCGAACATCGAGTAGAAGACGTAGAAGGGGATGGTGGGCACGCCGTGGTTCGCGTAGCTCGTCGCGGCGGCGATCCAGGAGGCCATCGCGCCGTCTTCCGTGATGCCTTCCTCCAGCATCTGCCCGTCCACGCTCTCCTTGTAGGCCATCAGCGACCCGGCATCGACCGGCTGGTACGTCTGCCCGCGCGGTGAGTAGATGCCGATGCGCGGCACCAGCGCGTCCATGCCGAAGGTACGCGCCTCGTCCGGTACGATGGGTACGATGTATTTGCCGATGCCCTTGTCGCGCAGCAGCTTGCTGATGACCTGCACGGCGGCCATCGTGGTGCTCACCGCGCGGCCCTTGCTCCCGGCGGCGAACTCCTCGTAGAACTCACCGGTCGGCACGGTGGGGTGCGGGTAGTCTACCCGGCGCTCGGGCACGAAGCCGCCCAGCGCGGCGCGGCGTTCCAGCGCGTACTTCACCTCCGGCGAGTCGGGGCCGGGGTTGTAGAAGTCAAGGTGTTCGACCTGCTCGTCGGTCAGGGGCAGCTCCAGCAGGTCGCGCAGGTTCTTCAGCGCGTCGAACTCCAGCTTCTTGACCTGGTGGGCGACGTTACGCGCCTGCGCCGTCTCGCCCAGGCCGTAGCCCTTCACCGTGCGGGCGATGATGACGGTCGGGCTGCCCCGGTGCTCGGTGGCCTGCCTGTACGCCGCGTAAATCTTCTTCACGTCGTGGCCGCCCCGGTTGAGCAGCTCCAGGTCGGCATCCGTCCAGCCCTCGATGAGAGATTGGAGTTCGGGCGTGTTGAAGAACTTCTCGCGCAGCTCCTTGCCGCCGAAGGCCGCGTAACGCTGCGACTCGCCGTCCACCAGCGCCTCGAAGCGCTTGACGATGGCGCCGTTGTAGTCCTTGGCGAGCAGCTCGTCCCACTTCGAGTCCCACACGACCTTGATGACGTTCCAGCCCGCCCCCCGGAAGAGGGCCTCGAACTCCTGAATTACCTTGGAGTTGGCGCGCACCGGCCCGTCGAGGCGCTGGAGGTTGGCGTTCAGGACGAAGACGATGTTGTCGAGGTTCTCGTACGCGGCGAATCGGAGGGCGCCGGTGCTCTGAGGCTCGTCCATCTCGCCGTCGCCCAGGAAGGCCCAGACCTTCGCGTCGCCCTTCTCGCGCAGGCCCCGGTTTTCGAGGTACTTGATGAACCGCGCCTGATAGATCGCCTGGATAGGACCCAACCCCATGCTGACGGTCGGGAACTCCCAGTAGTGCGGCATCAGCCAGGGGTGGGGGTAGCTCGATAAGCCGGGGCCGTCCGGGCTGAGTTCCCGGCGGAAGTTATTGAGCTGCGCCTCGCTGAAGCGGCCCTCTAGGAAGGAGCGGGCGTAGATGCCCGGGCTGCCGTGCCCCTGGAAGAAGATCAGGTCGCGGCTGGCGCCCGCCCCGTGCCCCCGGAAGAAGTGGTTGAAGCCGACCTCGTACAGCTCGGCGCTGCTCGCGTAGGTGGCGAGGTGGCCGCCGATGCCGTCACTCTTCTTGTTCGCCTTGACGACCATCGCCACGGCGTTCCAGCGGATGATGTTGCGGATGCGGCGTTCGAGTTCTAGGTCGCCGGGATACTCGGGCTGCTGGTCGGCGTCGATGGTGTTGATGTAGGGCGTGTTCTGCTTGAACTGGATGGGCGCCCCGTGGAAGTAGGCGTAATGGTCGAGGTCTTCGAGGAGCTGCGCCGCCCGGTCGTCGCCCGCGTTGGCGAAGACGTACGCGAGCGAGTCGAGCCACTCCTGCGTCTCCACATTGTTGAGCTGTTCGCGTTCCTGCGGGGACAAGCCTGCACGCGGTGGCACTTTCGTCATGCGGCTAGTGTAGGGCCCGGAATTCACCCCTTCCAACAGGGGGAAACCCAATCATTCACCAGACTGAATGGTAAGTATGACAAGCTGGGAAGGTAGGAGAGGGAAGCACACTTGCCCCCGTGTCACTCCTCCCCGGAAAGGCCTGCACATGGAACTGCGCCACCTCCGTCATTTCGTCGCCCTCGCCGAGGAGGAACATTTCGGGCGGGCCGCCGAGCGCGTCTTCGTGGTGCAGCAGGCGCTGTCGAACTCCATCCGCAACCTGGAGGACGAGGTGGGCGTGCCCCTCGTGCTGCGGACCACGCGGCGGGTGCAACTCACCCCGGCGGGGCGCGAGTTCCTGATCGGCGCGCGGGAGACGCTGGCACAGGCGGCGCAGACGGTGGAGCGGGCGCGGCGGGCGGCGCGGGGCGAGGTGGGGCACCTGACGGTGGGCTTCGTGAGCGGCTTGGCCTTCGGCGGCCTGCCGGAGATCGTGCGCTCCTTCCGCGAGTTGTACCCGAACGTCAGCGTGGACCTGCGCGAACTCACCGCCCAGGAGCAGGAGGCAGCCCTGCGCGGCGGGCAGATCGAACTCGGCCTGATGCTGCTGCCCGTGCGCGACCCCGGCTTCGACTCACGTCCCCTCTGGCGGCAGCCCCTCGTCGCCGCGCTGCCCGCCGGGCATCCCCTGGCCCGCAAGCGGCGCCTGAAGGTCGGGGACCTCGCCGGGGAACGCTTCGTCTTCTTCCCCCGCCACCTGCGCGCCACCTACTTCGATCAGGTCATGCGCTGGTGTGCCGCCTCGGGCTTCACCCCCAACGTCGTGCAGGAGGCCATCGAGATTCCTACCCTGCTCTCGCTCGTGGCGGCGGGCATCGGCGTCTTCCTGCCCATCGAGTTCTTCAGCCGCCTCGCCCTGCCCGGCGTGGTCTACCGCCCGCTGGAGGACGCGCCCGTGGTCGAAATCGTCGCGGTGTGGCGGCGGGAGGCAGGAAGGGACCCCACGCTGCGGGCGTTCCTGACGGTGGCGCGGGAGGCGTTGGAGAAGGGGGAGGATAAGTAGCAAAAAGATGGGGTGTTGAGGTAGTGAGGGGCGCTGGGGGACGCTCGGTTCACCCCCTCCCAGCCTCCCCCCTCAAGGGGGAGGGGCAAAAAGAGCGAGGGCTTGTGCGCTGTTTAAACCGTCAATAGGGACGCCCTATGAGTGCTTGTCGAGATTCTGGAGGCGTACATCAAGTACCGCCCCAGTTTAAACCGTCAATAGGGACGCCCTATGAGTGCTTGTGACTGGACGGTCCTGGCCCACGGCCACGTCGGCTCGCGCAGCGAGACGGTGGGCTAGCCGATGGGAGGCGACAAGATCAGACCTTGCGTTCAGAAAGACACGTCCACCTTAGCCTTCCGTGTGCCCTTGCCGAGCGCAGCGACCAGCTCCCCCTGCCCCCTCGGGGGGTAGGGGGCTGGGGGGTGGGGGCAAGCCGTCGCAAGATGCTCTGCCCCTCCCGCCCCTTCACCCAGCCGAAAGGCCTACTCCCCCACCCTTCCCACTGACTACGTTGTAGGCGTAAAATAAAAGGATGCTACGGGTAAAGTCCGACTTCACCCCCTCCGGAGACCAGCCGACCGCCATTCGCAGTCTGGTGGACGGCCTGGAGTCGGGCCTGCGCTTCCAGACCCTGCTCGGCGCGACGGGCACGGGCAAGACCTACTCGATGGCAAAGGTCATCGAGGAGACGGGCCGCCCCGCCCTCGTCATGGCGCCCAACAAGATTCTGACCGCCCAGCTCGCCGCCGAGTTCCGCGAGTTCTTCCCCGAGGCGGCGGTCGAGTTCTTCATCTCCTACTACGACTACTACCAGCCAGAAGCTTACGTGCCTGGTAAGGACCTCTTCATCGAGAAGGACGCCTCCATCAACCAGGAGATCGAGCGGCTGCGGCACTCGACGACCCGCAGCCTCCTGACCCGCCGGGACACCATCGTCGTCGCGTCGGTGTCGTGCATCTATGGCCTGGGCGACCCCGCCGAGTACCGGGCGCTGAACCTGATTCTGAAGGTGGGCGAGAAGGTGAGCCGCGACGAGATTCTGGGGCGCCTCGTCACCATGCAGTACGAGCGCAACGACCTGGAGATGAGCCCGGGCCGCTTCCGCGCCAAGGGCGACACGGTGGAGGTCTGGCCGAGCTACGACGAGCAGCCCCTGCGGATCGAGCTGTGGGGCGACGACGTGGACCGCATTCAGGTCGTCCACCCGGTCACGGGCGACAGGCTGGGCGACCTCGACGCCACCATCGTCTACCCCGCTAAGCACTACGTCTCCAGCGCGGGGAACATCGAGCGGGCCATCGTGACGATCCAGCAGGAACTCGACGAGCGGCTCGAATACTTCAAGTCGGTGGGCAAGCTGCTCGAAGCGCAGCGCATCAAGGAACGGACCCTCTACGACCTGGAGATGCTCAAGGTGTTGGGCTACTGCTCGGGCATCGAGAACTACTCGCGGCACATCGACGGTCGGGTGCCGGGCGCAACACCCTACACCATGCTCGACTACTTCCCGGACGACTTCGTGACCTTCATCGACGAGTCGCACGTCACCGTGCCGCAGATCGGCGGGATGGCGAACGGCGACCGGGCGCGCAAGCAGACGCTGGTGGACTACGGCTTCCGCCTGCCATCGGCAATGGACAACCGCCCGCTGAATTTCCAGGAGTTCCTGACGAAGACCGGGCAGACCGTGTTCGTCTCCGCCACCCCCGGCCCCTTCGAGCGAGAAGTAAGCGACGGCGTAGCCGACCAGATCATCCGCCCGACCGGGCTGGTGGACCCGCCCGTCACCGTCAGCCCGATCAAGGGCCAGATCGAGGACCTGCTGGGCCGGGTGCGCGAGCGGGCGGCGAAGGGAGAACGCACCCTCGTCACCACCCTGACGAAGCGGATGGCCGAGGACCTGACCGAGTACATGCTCGAAAAGGGGGTCCGCACCCGCTACATGCACTCCGACATCGACTCGGTGGAGCGGCAGGTCATCATCCGTGACCTCAGACTCGGGCACTACGACGTGCTGGTGGGCATCAACCTGCTGCGCGAGGGACTGGACCTGCCGGAAGTCTCGCTCGTCGCCATCCTCGACGCGGACAAGCCGGGCTTCCTCCGCAGTGAACGTGCGCTGATCCAGACCATCGGACGCGCCGCGCGCAACCTGAACGGCGAGGTCGTGCTGTACGCCGACGAGATCACGCCCGCGATGAGAAGCGCGATGGACGAGACGGCCCGGCGCCGCGAGAAGCAGGTGGCCTACAACCTGGAGCACGGCATCACCCCCACCACCGTCATCAAGGGGGTGCGGAACGTGATTCGCGGTGAGGAAACGCCCGACGAGATCACCTCCGAGAATGTTGGCGGCGACCGCGACGCCCTGACCTCGCAGCTCACCGACCTCGAACTCGACATGTGGCAGGCGTCGGAGGACCTCGACTTCGAGCGGGCCGCGAGCTTACGTGACCAGATTCGGGCCATCGAGGCGAGGCTTCAGGGCAAGGAGTTCAAGCAGGCGACGGTGCCGGGGCAGAAGGTCAGGCGGAAGGGGCGGCGGTAGGACCCCGCCCTGTACCCTTAACCCTTGAGTGATCCCGCCTTCAGACGGATGAGCGTGGAGGAGTATCTCCGTACCGAGGAGAAAAACCCCTACAAGCGCGAATACGTCGGCGGGTTCGTGTATCCGCTCCACGCGCATGCGGGGGCAAGCCGGGCTCATGTCCGTATCAGCGTGAATGTCACCGCCGCACTCAACGCCGACGCGCTGAGAGAGGGCTGCCACCTTTACCAGTCTGATATGAAACTCGCTGTAGAGGGCAACTCCACCTTCTTCTATCCAGACGTGATGCTGGTCTGTGACCGGCTCAGTGGAAGCGAGGATGCCGAGACGGCTCCCTGTCTTCTCGTCGAAGTGCTGTCCTCCAGCACCGCCGCTCACGACCGCGTGGGCAAATACACCGCGCATACCGCCCTTCCCAGCCTCCAGACCTGCCTGATCGTCGAGCAGGACGAGCGGCGCGTGTACGCCTACACGCGGGAGGGTGGCAAGTGGGAGCTTCAGGAACTCGTGGGGCAGGGCAGCATTCCCCTCCCCTGCCTGGGCCGTGCGCTCACCCTGAATGAAATTTATGCCGGGGTGCTTTGGGTCGTAACCCAGCACCAGGCGGCGCTCGGGGCGGATCGGGGCGGAGGGCAGGGCGTCCGGGGCGGGCCGGGTCATGGGGCCTCCGGTGGGCGAGCATACTTGGGGCAGGGACGGGCGGGCTGGACGTGAGGCCGGGCGCACCCCTCCCGGGCACGCTACGCTGGCGGGCATGACGGGCATCAATCCCAAGGGGGACCTGATCGCGCGCCTCACGGCGCTGGGGCTGGGCACGCCGACCTTCGACGCGACCTCGGAGGGTCCGCCGCACGAGCTGACCTTCCACGCGACGGTCACGGTGGCGGGCCGCGTGCTGGGCGAGGGCGAGGGCCGCAACAAGCGCGAGGCCGAACGGGCGGCGGCGGAGGCGGCCCTCGCGGCGCTGGACGCCGGGAGGGGAACGCCCCAGTCGGGCGAGCCGAGCGGCGCGTGGCCCATCTACGCCCCCGTCCTCGCCGAGGCGCTGGAGGTCGCCCTCGAACTCGCGGACGAGGGCGCGGGCGTGGACGACGTGCGCCGGGAGGCCGCCCGCCTGTACCGCGACCTCCTCGCCGACCTCGGGCACGGGCCGGGAGAAGGGTGAGCCTCAAGCTCCCCACCCGACCCGCAGGTGTCCTCTTCGACATGGACGGGGTGCTGATGTCCAACAACGCCTGGCACCGTCAGGCGTGGCAGGAGATCGCCTCCGAACTGCTGGGCCTGACGCTGACCGTCCACGACCTCGACACGAAGGTGGACGGCGGGCGCAACCCCGAGATCATCGAGCGGCTGACCGGGGAGGCGCCGGACGCGGACCTGGCCCTGCGCTTTCACGTCGCCAAGGAGACCCGCTACCGGGACCTGGCGCGCGGGCACCTCCGCGAGGTCCCGGGCCTGGGCGAGTACCTGGACGCGCTGGAGGAGCGCGCCGTCCCCTTCGCCCTCGTCACGAGCGCGGACGCCGTGAACGTCGAGTTCGGGATGGAGGCGCTCTCGCTCGGGCACCGCTTCGGGCCGCGCGTGCTGGGCGAGCACGTCACGCGCGGCAAGCCCCACCCCGAGCCCTTCGAGCGGGGGGCGGCGCTCCTGGGCCTCGATCCCCGGGACTGCCTCGCCCACGAGGACGCCGTCAATGGGGTAAGAAGCGCGGCGGGTGCGGGCTGCACGGTCGTGGCACTGACGACCACGGCTCCCCCCGCCCCCCTGCTCGCGGCGGGCGCGGTGAGGACCGTCCCCGACTTCACCCGCTGGCGAGAGTGGCTGACTTGAAGGGAGCCGACGCCGAGGACCGGGCCGCTGCCCACCTGCAAGCCCTGGGGCGCGAGGTCGTGGCGCGCAACTACCGCATCCCGGGAGGCGAGATCGACCTGATCACCCGCGAGGGCGGAACGCTCGTCTTCACCGAGGTGCGGCAGCGGAAGAACGCCCGCTTCGGGGGCGCCGCCGAGAGTGTCACCGCACGCAAGCTCGCCCTGATGCACCGCGCCGCTGTTACGTACCTGAGCCGTGAGCATGGCCGCGACGACCTCCCCTGCCGCCTGGAGGTGCTGACCATCGACGGCGCGGCGGAGACGGGGAGGGTTACCCTGATCCCCCTGGACGGCGCGTAGCCGGGTCTACCAGTTACTCATCGAGTCGCGGAAAATCTGCGCCAGATCATCGGCAGTCGGAGCCTTCGGCGCGACGGCGAGGAGGCGCTGCTGCTTGAGGGCTCCGTCCACGAGTGCGGGGATGTCAGCCTCGTCGTAGCCGAGTTCGCGCACCCCGCTCGGCGCCCCCACGTCGCGCATCAGGGCGATCAGGGCGTTCGGCAACGCCTCGCGGTCGTTCGGGCTGTACGTCTCGCCCGTCAGGAGGCTCGCGGCCCGCACATGCTTTTCGGGGTCCGCGTCGAAGGTGAAGCGGAAGGCGGCGGGGGCGGTGACGATCACCGAGAAGCCGTGCGGCACGAAGACCTTCTCGCCGGGGTAGCCGGGGTGGCGGTAGACGTGTTTGAGGCCAGCAAGCGGGTACGCGCACGCGTGCGGGATGTGGACGCCCGCCGAGCCGAAGCCCACCCCCGCCATCGTCGCGCTGAGCATCATCAGGCCCCGCGCCTCCACGTCGCCTCCGTCAAGGACGGCGCGGCGGAGGTACTCGCCCCCGTAGCGGATCGCCTGGGCGGACCAGAGGTCGGCGACCGGGTTGCTCCCCTGGTAGGGCGGGCGGTCGTCGGGGCTCGCGGGCCGGGGGCGGCTGGTGTACGGGCGGCCGAGGAAACTCTCAGCGGCGTGGCACACCACGTCGAGCCCCGCCGAGGCGATCACCGCCCCCGGCGCCGAGCGGGTGAGTTCGGGGTCCACGATGGCCTGGGTGGGCCGCATCGCGCGGTGGCTGATCCCCGTCTTGATACCCAACTCGGGCAGGTCAAGAATCGCCACGGTCGTCGCCTCGGACCCCGAGCCCGAGGTCGTCGGGATGGCGAGGAGAGGCCGCAGGGAGGAGGGCGGTTTCCTGCCGCCGCCGATGGGCGGGTTCACGTAATCCATGATCTCCCCGCCGTGCGTGGTGAGGAGGTTGGCGACCTTCGCCGTATCGATGGCGCTGCCCCCCCCGATGGCGACGAAACCGTCCGGGCTCGCCTCGCGCGCCGCCGCCACTGCCCGGTTCAGCGCGCCCAGGCTCGGCTCGGTCTCCACGTCGCCCCACTCGATGAGGTCGGCCCCCGCCGCGCGCAGGCTCTCCAGAATCGGCCCGGCCACCCCCCGCACCCCCGGGTCCACGACCACGAAGGCGCGGCGCACGCCCAGGCGGGCGAGTTCCCACCCCGCGTCCTGCGCGGCGCCCGCCCCGAACTTCACGGGGGTGGCCTCGATGGTGAAGATCGTCTCGTGTTCGCCAGCCGTCATGCGTCACCTCCAGGCAGAGCCAAACTCCAGCCAGATCGTTCTTTTGAAGCCCGGGCAGGCTAGCACCCGTCCCGATACGGCTCAACCGCGCGGCTTGACGCCCCCAGACGAGCCGTTAAGATGAGCCCCACTCAACAAGTCAGACCCAGGACGGCCGACCGTTCAGCCCTCCCCTCTTTCCCCAGGAGCCCCCATGAGCGCACAGACCGTCACCGGACCTGTCGAGGCCGCCCAACTCGGCCTGACCCTGCCCCACGAACATGTGATCTTCGGCTACCCCGGCTATCAGGGAGATGTGACCCTCGGCGGCTTCGACCGCGAAGCTGTCCTCGCCGAGTGTCTGCGAGTTGCCGAGGCGGTCAAGGCTCGCGGAGTGAAGACCATCGTGGACGCCACGCCGAACGAGTGCGGGCGCGATCCCCTGTTCCTGCGCGACGTGAGCGAGCGATCCGGCCTGAACATCCTCTGCTCCAGCGGTTACTACTACGAGGGGGAGGGCGGCACCACCTACTTCAAGTTCCGCTTCTCGCTGGGCGCGGGGGTCGAGGAGGTCTACGAGATGATGCTCCGGGAGGTCACCGAGGGCATCGGGGGAACGGGCATCCGGGCGGGCGTCCTCAAGCTGGCGAGCAGCCGGGACGAGATCACCCCCTACGAGCGGGTGTTCTTCCAGGCGGCGGCCCGCGTGCAGCGCGAGACGGGCGTGCCCATCATCACCCACACGCAGGAGGGCACCCAGGGCCCGCAGCAGGCCGAACTCCTCGTGGGCGAGGGCGCCGACCCCGGCCGAATCATGATCGGCCACATGGACGGCAACACCGACCCCGACTACCACCGGGAGACGTTGCGGCACGGGGTCAACATCGCCCTCGACCGCATCGGCCTCCAGGGCATCGTGGGGATGCCGCTCGACAGCGACCGGTTGAGGGTGCTGGAGGCGCTGCTCGGCGACGGCTACGCGAACCGCATCCTCCTCTCGCACGACAGCATCTGGCACTGGCTGGGCCGCCCGCTCCCCATGCCGGAGGCGATGCTGCCCGCAGTCAAGGACTGGCACCCGACGCACCTTTTCGACGACATCCTCCCCGAGTTGGAACGCCGGGGGATCACCCGGGCGCAGATCGAGCAGATGACGGTGGGAAACCCGGCGCGCGTGTTCGGCTGAGGAAAACGGAACACCCCTCGGCAGGCTTTCCCGAGGGGTGTTCGGAGTGGCGGGCGGCGTCCTCAGTACGTGGGAGGCGCCGTCTGTGTGCCGTCCGCGCCGCCGTCGTCCTGCGGGAAGCCGTCGAACTGGCTGGACGGCTCGGAGAATTCGCTCCCGTCGCCCGGAGTGCCGCTGTCGGGAACAACCTCGGGGAGCGGCTCAGGCTCGGTGGGAGGGGTGGCGGTGAGGCCCAGGTCGATGGGCGCGGACTCCTCGGCGGGCGGGGTCTCGGGCAGGGGCTCGGGGGGCGGGGCGACCTCCGCCGTGCCGCCACCGAAGCCACCCTGGTCTCCCGTGACTGTTCCGTCGTTGGGGGCCTCGCCGACCGGCGGCTCCGTCTGGGGGAAGGCGTCGGCGGGAACCTCCGGCGCGGGCTCCTCAGGGGTCACCACCTCGGGCTGGGGCTCGGGAGCCGGGGCGGGGACCGTGTAACGGTTGCGCCTGCCGAAAAAGCCGCCTCCCCCGTTCTCGCGGCGGCTGCCGTCGTGGGCCACCTGCTCGGTGCCTTGCTCCTCCTCGCGGAAGGCCATCTCGACCTGCCGCACCACCTGGTAGGCGACGCCGCCCGGCTCGCGGAAGGGCTGCGGTGAGCGTCCGGCGAGCGTGCCCGCCACCGCCTGCTGCCAGACGGGGGTGGGAATCTCGCCGCTGTAGGCCCAGCCGGGCAGCGCGCCGCCCGCCTGCTTGCCGACCCAGACGGCGCCGGAGACCAGCGGGGTCACGCCCGCGAACCACAGGTCCTTCACGTCGTTCGTGGTGCCCGTCTTGCCGCCCACGTCCCAGCTGGGAATCTGCGCGCGGGTGGCAAGGCCGCCCTGATACTCGGTGAGGTCGTTCACCACGCCCCGGATCATGTCCAGCCCCAGCCACGCCGTCCGCGCGTCCCACACCCGCTTGCCCTGCGGCACGGGGCGGGTGTACAGGACCTGACCCCGCTCGTCCTCGGCCCGGCGCACCAGGCTGGGCCGGTAGTAGAGCCCGCCGTTAGCGAAGGGTGCATAGGCGGCGGCCATCTGGAGGGGGCTCGCCTCCAGCGTGCCGATGCTCAGGGGCAGGCCCGCATTCGCGGGCGGATCGAGGCCCAGGTCGCGCAGCTTGGCCTCGAAGGTGTTCAGCCCGATCTCCTGCGCGATGCGAACGGTAGGGAGGTTCAGGCTGTGGTCGAGGGCGTAGCGCATGGTCACGTAACGGCCCGTCCAGCGCCCGTCGTAGTTCTGCGGCTGGTAGTCGCCCTCGATGGGAGAATCGAGCACCACGTCGCTCTGCTTCCAGCCCTTCTCCAGCGCCAGGGTGTAAAGGAGCGGCTTGATCGAGCTGCCGACCTGCCGCCGCGCCTGGGTCGCGTTGTTCCAGTCGCCCGGCCGCCCGCCCGTGAGCTTCTGCCCGACGAGCGCCAGCGCCTCCCCGTTCTGCGGGTTCACGAGCGCGATGCCGAGGGTGGCGCCCTCCGGGAGCCGCGCGTTCAGGCTGGCCTGCTCGGCGCTCTGCTGGGCCTGAAGGTCCATCCCGGTGAAGACCTTGCCGCCCCCGTACAGCGCCTTGCGCCCGATCACGGGGATGAGTTCGCGCTCGACCGCCTGTAGGTAGTGGAAGCCCGTCTGCACGGGGGGCCGGGGCATGTTCTCCTGAAGCCTCCCCGGCCGCTCCAACACGGCGGAGCGCACCGTGCCGTCGTCGTTCCAGCCAATGCGCCAGCCCGCCGGGTAGATCGGCGTGCGCCACGCGAGGTTCGCCTGCCCCCGGGTGATCCGCCCGTCCTCCACCATCCGGTCGAGGAGGTTGCGCATCAGGGGCCGGTACGCCTTGAAGTCCCGGTACCGCTTGTTGGGTGCGGGCACCAGGGTCGTGAGGTACACGCTCTCGGCGAGGTTGAGGTCCGAGGCACTCTTCCTGAAGTACGCCCGCGCGGCGGTCTCGGCCCCCACGATGTCGCTGCGGCCCCCGTCGCCCCAGTAGATGACGTTGAGGTAGGCGCCCAGAATCTGCTGTTTGTTGAAGCTGCGCTCCAGTTGATAGGCGAGGACCCCCTCCTTGAACTTGCGCTCGGGCGTGCGGGCACTCCTCAGGTCGGCGAGCAGGGTGTTCTTGATGACCTGCTGGGTGATAGAGGAGCCGCCCTCCAGGTCGTTCTCGAAGATACCCTTGAACAGCCCCCGCGCGATGCCGATGTAGTCGACCCCGTGGTGCTCGTAGAAACGGCGGTCCTCGCTCGTCACGATGGCCTTCTGGAGCGTGGGGCTGATCTCGCCGAGCTGGAGCAGGTGGCGGTTCACGCTCTCGCCGCTGCCGAGCGTGGGCGTCAGCGTGCCGACGAGCTTGCCCGCGCGGTCGTACACGCGGGTCTGGCCGCTGAACTCCAGCACGTCGAGGTCGCCCACGCTCGGCAGGTCGCGCCCCCACATCCACCACAGGCCGCCCGCGCCCGCCGTTCCCAGCAGGAGCAACACGCCGAGGCCAGTGAAAAACCGCATGGCTCCCACTCTACCGGCCTTTCATGTGACCGCCCGGGGCATGGGTCACGGTGAGGGGGCAGGCAGCAGGGTCGATCATCTCGCCGCCCAGGGTAGGGGGAGGGGAAGTGCGCGTCATCCACCGGAAGCATGAGGGACGAGGGGCAAGCGGAGGTTAAAGGCCGTAGATATATCCTCTCCCCCCGCTGTCAATCCCACCGCGACAGGTCTACCCTTGGACCATGAAGTCGGCACCTGGACCTCAGACACGTTGGGAAGCGTTGCAAGACCTCCTGCGACGGGGGGGGCTGTACGGAGCCAGTCTCAGCGCGGCCTCGGCCCTCCTCGGGCTCCTGCTGATGAGGAACGGGCTGGCGAGCGTGCTCGCCGGGCTCAATTTCGCGGGCACCGCCCTGTGCTGTTTGGCTGGGGCAATGGTTCTCGGCACGTCGCGGACCACGGGGGCCGAGGCCGCCGCCCAGAACCGGCTCGGCCGCGCGGCTCCGGGCATCCAGTGGCCGCTCGCTCCCATGCTGGTCGCCCTGATCGCGGCGGGTGTGTGCTTCGGGTTGGCTTGGGTGGGGAGGCTGTGGAGTTAACTGACGACTCTTCCAGGGATGGGCGGCCCATCGTCCTGAGCACTCCCCGGCTGACCGTGACCGCCTGGGAAGACGCCGACCTGGGCGACTTCTACCGCCTGCACGCGGACCCGCTCACCATGCGCTTCTTCGTGGGCGGGCCGTACACGCGCGAGCGGGCGCGGGAGCGGCTGGGGGACTTCCTGCGCGAACAGGCGGGGCGCGGCTGGACCAAGTGGCGGGTGCAGGACCACGAGGGGCGGACCGTCGGACGCGGCGGCTTCGGCCTCACCGACGAGGGCACGCACCGCGAATTGGGCTACCTCCTCGCTCCCGAGTGCTGGGGGCGGGGGCTGGCGACCGAACTCGCCCACGCCCTGGTGGAGTGGCACTTCGCCCACCCCGACCCGGGCCTGAGTCCCGACCTGATCGCCTTCGCGCATGTCGAGAACACGGCCAGTCGCCGGGTGCTGGAGAAGCTGGGCTTTGTACAGACGGGGGAGCGGGAGTGGAGGGGCCTCCCCCACGCCTTCTCCCGTCTGGCGGCGCGGGAGTGGCGTTGAAGCGACCGCTCACCCTCCCTCCCTGCTGTTACTCCAGGGTGAGGTGGAGCCTGAGGGCGGCGTCGAGTTGGTCCAGGCGTTCGGAAGGCAGGGCGCCGAGGTGCCGCCGGACCCGGCGACGGTCGAGACTTCTGACCTGCTCGGCCTGGGCCTTGCTGTCGTGGTCCAGCCCGCTCTCCTCCCGCGCGAGGTACACCTGAAAGGAGTAGACGTGCGCGGTGTTGCTGGTCACGGGAACGACCGTCACCACCGGCGAGGTGCGGTTGGCCCGGTCGTTACTCACCACGACGGCGGGCCGGGTCTTGTTCGCCTCGCTGCTCACCGCCGGATCGAGATCGACAAGGACGAGATCGCCCCGCCGCAAGGGCTCCTCGCCCGAACTCACAGGCCGTCCCCACTCACACGGTCCCACAGCACGGCGTCCTCGCTGCCCTGCCATTCCTCGCCCGCCGCGCGGTACTCCTCCTCCAGGGCACGCTCCTGAAGCAGCTTCAAGGCCATCTGCACCACCTCGCTGCGGCTGCCGAGACGGTGGCGGCGCTGATAGTGGTCCAGAAAATCGATCTGAGGCTCGGGGAGACTCACGCTCAGCTTCACGCTTCAAAGGTAGCATCGAAAAGTAGGAAGTCGAGGTGAGCAGATTTCAGGTGCCCTCCAAAAGTGCGACGCACTGAGGGCCCATCCGGCTCTAGCTTTCGACCATGACTTCTCCCATCCTCCTCGTCGTTTCTGGCCTGCCCGCCTCCGGCAAGACGTACCTCGGCTCACGGCTGGCGCGGGAACTCGGTTGGCCGTTTGTCAGCAAGGACGAGTACAAGCAAATCCTGCACGACCACTTGCCCGACCTGACGCGCGCCCAGGCAGGGCCGCTCAGTTTCGGGATCATGTACCACATCGCGGGCGTGATCCTGGCGGCGGGCGGGAACGTGGTGCTGGAGACGCACTTCTACCGGGGACTAAGCGAGCCCAAGATCGAGACTGTAGCTCAGACGCACGGTGCGCGGATCGTCCAACTCTTCTGCGAGGCTCCCCTCCCAGAGTTGAAGCGGCGACACGCCGAACGGGTGGCGACGGGCGCCCGGCCCCACATCGATCAGCCCTTCGATCACGCCGAGCTGCCCGAAAACGCCTGCTGGTCCCCTCTGGCCCTGGACGCCCCACTGCTCCGGGTGGACACGACCACGCCCCTCGCCCTCCCCAACCTCGCCCGCTGGGTCCGGGAACAGGCGTGAGGGGGAAGGTCCCACCCGGACCCCTCCCCCTCTTTTGCTGACCGCTGAGAGCTTCCCCTACGCCCCGTACTTCTGCAACTTCAGCGCGTTCGCCATCAGGAGCGGCATGATGTCGGTGCCGCGCCGCAGGCCCAGGCTCCCCCGCCCCGCCTCCTCCTCGGTGTAGCGCGCGGCGAGGTCCTTGCGCCCGTAGTCGCTGCGGATCAGGAGGGGGACGGGGTGCCAGGAGTGGCTTTTCAGCTTGCTCGGCGTGGAGTGGTCGCCCACGATGCACAGCACGTCGGGCTTGAGCGCCAGGAGACCCGGCAGCAGTTCGTCGAACAGCTCGATCTTGTGGACCTTCTCGGCGAAGTCGCCGTCCTCGCCGGTCGAGTCGGTCTTCTTGACGTGCCAGTAGAAGAAGTCGTACTTCGCCCAGTTCTCAGTGAGGGCCGCGACCTTGCCCTCCAGCGCGTCCTCCTCGCCCTCGACGGGAACTACATCCATGCCGACGAGGCTGGCGAGGCCCCGGTACATCGGGTAGGAGGCGATGCAGGCGGCGCGCAGGCCGTAGATGTTGGCGAAGCTGGGGAAGTGCGGCACGTCGCTGTAGCCCCGGAAGAGCACCCCGTTGACCTGCGGCTCATCGCTCAAAGCCGCCTCCGCCCGCTGAACGAAGGTGTTCACGAGTTCGGCGGTCAGGCCGCTCGTCGTGTCCTGGGCGACGGCCAGCATGGGCTGCACGCCGGTCACCTGGGGGTCCACGTCGCTGATGTTCGCCCCCAGCCCCTGCCCCGCCTCGTCGAGCCCGGGCGAGCGGAAGACCACGACGAAGCGGTGCTCGCTCTCGGTGTAGATCTCGACCCGGATGCCGCCTATCTCCGGGATGGCCTCGCGCAGCTTTGAGACGACCTCGGCGTTCTTCTCGTTGCTGGGGCGCCCCGCGCGGCGGTCCTCGATCACCCGGTTGGCGCCCAGCGTGGCAAAGTTGCCGCGCACGGCCACGTCCCCGGCGCCCAGCCTCACCCCGATGCCGACCGCCGACAGCGCGCCGCGCCCCACGACGTACTTCAGCGGATCGTACCCGAAGAGGCTGAGGTGCCCGGGGCCGCTCCCCGGCGTGATCCCCGCCCCCACGAGTTCGACGAGGCCGAGTTGCGCCTCCGCCGCAAGGGCGTCGAGGTTGGGGGTCCGCGCGGAGGCGAGTTCGGTCTCGCCGCCCGGGGTCAGGGGCAGGCCGCCCACGCCGTCGAGGACGACCATCAGGATTTTGCTGTCGGTCTTTTTCGCCAGGGGACGGATGGTGTCGATCAGGTCGCTCATGGGGCCTACTGTAACCCGGACCCTAAAGACGGGTCCGGGGTGGCATAGGGAGCGAGCAAAAAGCCACCCCCGGCGGAGGTGGCCCGGGAGGCGGCGGTCAGCGGCCGTCGATGCGCCCGTCGGCGGCGTCAGTGACCATCTCGTCCATGTTGTGCACGACCCGCTCGGCCTCGACCTCGGCCTGGGTCCCCGTCATGGCGGGGCGGCGGGTGGCGAGGAAGGAGCCGATCACGGCGATGGCGGCCATGACCCCCCAGAAGAGGGGGGTGGGGAGATGCAGGGCGGGCACCGCCGGGTAGATCTCGTGGGCGGCCTCCAGCGTCTCGACGCCGAGCTTGACGGCGATCCAGCCCACCAGGGCGTAGGCCACGTTGTCGAAGGCGGGGTAACGGTTGAGGACCCGCAGGAAGATCGTGGCCGCGAAGCGCATCAGGATGAGTCCCACGATGCCGCCGATCACCACGATGGTCAGGCCCTGCTCGCGGGGCATCCCCGCCGGGATCAGCGCCACGCCCGCCAGGATCGAGTCCACCGAGAAGGCGAGGTCGGTGAGGTTGAGCAGCACGACGGTCGGCCAGAAGCCGCGCCCCCGGGCCTTCTGCTCGCCGTCCTCCCCCGAAGTTCTGTGCTTCAGGAAGTGGCTCACCGCCAGGTAGGCGAGGTACAGGGCCCCGAAGGCCCGCAGCCACCAGTATTCGAGGATGAAGGCGGCGAGGAGCACCCCCAGGATGCGCAGCACGACCGCGCCGCCGATGCCGTAGGCGAGCGCCTTGCGCTGGACGCCCACCGCGAGGTGGCGCACCATCACCGCGAGGACGAGGGCGTTGTCCGCCGACAGGAGGCCCTCCAGCAGGACGAGGGTGCCGAGAATCGCCCAGGTCTCGGCGGTCAGGGGGGGCATTTCGAGTCCGAACATCAGTATGTCAGTGTAGCCGTCCGGGCCGGGACCGGATGACCCCCGGGGGCCGCAGGTCAGGACCGGGGGAAGGGGCTCCCTCTCGCCGGAGGTGTGCCGGGACGCCAAGTAACCTCAACGTCCGTCCAGCTTGCCATCGAGGGGGTCGTTGGCCGCCCGGTCGAGTTCGCGCCGGACGGCCCGCGCGTCCGCCTCGGCGACAGCCTCGCTCACCGCCGGGCGGCGCAGCGCGAAGAGGCCGCCGAAGAGGGCGATCAGGCCCATTCCAGCCCAGAAGAGCCACGAGGGCATTGCGGCGTGCCAGGACAGGTGATACACCTCGCTCACCTGCTCGACCGTCTCGACCCCCAGCTTGAGGGCGATCCAGCCGATCAGCACGTACGCCACGTCGTCGAGCGCCGGGAAGCGGTCGAGCAGCCGCAAGAAGATGGTGCTGGCGAAGCGCACGAGCACCAGCCCCATGATCCCGCCCGCCACCACGATCCAGAAGCCGGTCGCCGTGTCGCGCATCTCGGGCTTGAGGAGCGCCACTCCCGCCAGGATGGAATCCACGGAAAAAGCCAGGTTCACGAGGTTGAGGCTGACCACCACGTTCCAGAAGCTGCCGGTGAGTTCCCTGGGGTCTCCCCCGTCGTCCGCGCCCTTCTTGAGGAAGTGGCTGACCACGAGGTAGGCGAGGTAGATGGCCCCGAACGCGCGCAGGAACCAGTATTTGATGATCAGGCTCGCCAGCAGCACGCCGAGGAGGCGCAGGACCATCGCGCCCCACATGACGTAGGTCAGGGCCTTCTGTTGAAGCGCGGCGGGCAGGGGCCGGACCATCACGGCCATCACGAGCGCGTTGTCGGCCGACAGCAGCCCCTCCAGCAGGGCGAGCGTCAGCAGGATGACCAGAATCTCCGTGTTCAAGGCAGAGCACCCCTTCGGTGGCGAGGCTCCCCGAACCCGAACGTGGAATGGAGCAGGACCGGGGGCAAACGCCCCGCAGTCTAGCCACCCGGCCCCGGAAGAATGAGACGCACGCAATGCACGCAAGGCACCCCGGTCACCCGCCGGGGAACACGGCCCTCCCCACCCTCAGCGGACGATCTGCCCCGCCTCGTCGAGCGCCGGGTAGGGCTCGCCGCGCTCGCGGTAGCCGGGGGCGAGGTCGGGGTACGCCCACTCGAAGGCGAGACGGCCCAGCTCGTCGGGCGCGAGCTGCGGCGCGTCGTACATCCCCGCCGCGAGTCGCTGCCGCTGGGCCTCGAAGAGGATGGTGGCGGCGGCCACCGAGACGTTGAGGCTCTGGACCATGCCGAACATCGGGATCACGATGTTGGCGTCGGCGAGCGTGGCGGCCTCGTCCGAGACGCCCCACTTCTCGGCCCCGAGGAGGAGACAGGTCGGCCGGGTGTAGTCGGGCTCGCGGTAGTCGAGGCTGCGCTGCGAGAGGTGGGTGGCGAGCACCTGCACGCCCCCGGCCTGCAACTCCCGCGTGGCGCTCATCGCGTCCGGGTGCCGCCGCACCTCCACCCATTTGTGCGCGCTCCCGCTCGTGGCGTCGAAGGTGGGCAGCGCCCCGCCCCCCGGGGGAACGGCGTGGGCGGTCAGCACGCCCACCGCGTCGCAGGTGCGCAGGATCGCGCTGAAGTTGTGGGGCTTGTGCACCTCGTCCATCAGGACGCTCAGCGTGGGCTGGCGTCTGCTCAGGACACGGCGAATCTTCTCGTACCGCTCGGGGGTCACCCTTGGCAGGGTAGCAGGCGAGGCACCCTGAACTCCGCCCGGGGCGGGCCTCAGCATCCGTCAGGTTGGGCGTGCTAGCACTACCCCATGAGGCTCGCCGTTCCCCTCCTCGCCGCCCTGCTGCTCTGCCCCGCCCTCGCCGCCCCGGGCGCGGGGGACGTGGAGCGGGCCACCACGCGCGTCGCTCAGGCGCTCGACGGGGTCTTGCGGGACTGCCCGGCGAGCTTCGCCGGGATCGGCACCTCCGACAAGAAGTGCGTGGGGGCGGGCGGCACCGTCGAGGCGGTGCGGGTGAAACTCGGCTCGGCCCTGGGCGCCGACCTCTACGGCGTGTGGCGCAGCCGCGACGAGCAGCGCAGCGTCTACAACTGGTTGCGCACTCCCGGCGGGTACGTCTACGTGCGCGTCCAGCCCGACCCCGACGGCCGCGCGCAGACCCTGGTGTACCTCGACCTGCCCCCGAGCAGCGGCCCCGGCACGGGGGGCGGCGCCACGGGCTCGGCCACGCCCTCCACCGCTCCCCAGGGTGGCGTCAGCGTTCGTCGTCCCACCCCGACGCCCGCCCCCGCGCCCACCACCCCGGCGAGGCCCGCGCCCCAGGCGACCCCGCAGCCCGCCACGCCCGCCGCCCCGGCCCGCACCACCCCACAGCCGGAGTCCCGGGCGGCCACCCCGGCCCCCGCTTCGTCCGCCTCGGGCAATCTCGCGCCCGTGCCCTTCCGGCGAACGCTGCAACTCCAGGCCCAGCGGCAGAGCGGCGCCGACGTGGAGGCCGTGCAAAACCGCCTGATCGCCCTCACGCGTCCCAGCGGCGGCGGGCGCGGCGACGGCTGGTACGGCCCGGTCACCGCCGCCACCGTCCGCGCCTTCCAGGGGGCCAACGGGCTGCCCGTCACGGGCCGGGTGGACGAGGCCACCTGGAAGCTCCTCTTCAGCGAGGACGCCCGGACCTTCCCCGCGAGCGCGATCCGCTGACGGTGGGGCCTCGCTCCACATTCGTCAGGTGGGGCCGCAGGGGTTACCCTGGAGGCATGGAAGAACTGCGGGGCAGGATCGTGGTGGGGGACGTGAGACACGAGGAGCAGCACTTCGTCGTGGTCGGCGGGAGCGTGACGGAGGAGGACCTGGCGGCCCTGCGCCGCGCCGCTTCCGGGGACGGGCAGGTGCTCCTGAACACCGAGTACGGCCCTTGGCCCTTCCGCATCACCCGGGCGGACCCGGCGGCGGGCTCCTTCCACCTCACCAGCCTGCCGCCGGGCTCCGTTCGGTAGCTCATGAAATAAGGAGCGACGGGCCCCGCCTGGAATGACGGGGCCCGTGCTCCTGCGGCGCCTTACTCCTGCCGGGTCTCGGTAGGGTACTTGGGTCCCTGCGCGTCATCGCCCTCGACGTGCTCGAACACGAAGTCGTCGGAGGGGTCGGCCCCCTCGACCTGGCGGGCCCCACGGCCGGGACGGGCGTTCAACTCCGCGATCTCCTGCTGGCTCAGGTCGGTGGTGTCGGAGGCAGGCACGTCCCCGCCGTCCGCGTGCTGCTTTTGCTCGTTCTGTCCTTTGCTCGTCATCGCCAACCTCCGGTGAGGGTGAAGTTCAGGCCCCGTCGTCTGGGTCAAGGGGCGTGCTCAGCCCTTGCTGCCCTTGTCTCCGCCGCTGTTCTTGCCGCCGCCGCCGGTGCCGCTCTCGCTGCCGTTGCGCCGCCCGTCGCCGCTCTTCTCGTCGGCGCTTCCCTTGTTGGCCCCGGGGTTGCGGCTGTGGTCACGGTCGCCCTGATTGTAATTGTCCTTGTGGCTCATGTCGGCATGCTGCGCTCCCGCGACGTGCGGCGGGTGAGCGGGGCATCAAGGTCGGGACCGGGAGAGGCGGGAGATACGCACTGGCCCGGCCCGGTACCCTGACCAGGGAGGTGCGGTATGGAGAAAGAAACACCCGCGAGACGGTTTTCACCGCCCGGCGGAAGGATGAAGAGCCTGCTCCTTCTCCCGGCGCTGCTCCTGGCGTCGTGCGCGCCCCGGTTCCAGACCCCGGTGACCTACCTCGCCTCGCAGACGGAGGTGCTGTCGGCGGTGGCCCAGACCCTGGAGACGGACACGGATACGAGGGCGCCGGGCGGTTGGAACATCGTGCAGCGCGACGAGGGGTACCTGAAGGCAGAGGCCCGCCGGGCACGGGTGTCCCCGTCGGGCCCGAACGCGGGCATCCGGGAGAGCATCACGGTCATGGTGGCCGTCGCCGGGGACAACTCCATCGCCACCGTGGCGATCAGCACGAGCCCGGCGGCGGAGTACATGCGGCGAAAACTCACGGGGGCCCTGGACGCAAGGTTCAAACGGCATTGACGCCGCGCCCGCCCGATCTGCCACAGGTCTGCCGGATGGAGCCCAAAAAGAAACGGACGCGGTGGCGAAAACCGCGTCCCCTCGGGTGGTGCACTCGACTGGAATCGAACCAGTGGCCTAGGGCTTAGGAGTCCCCCGCTCTATCCTACTGAGCTACGAGTGCGGGGCACCCGGGAGTATAGCAGGGAGGGGGGGTTCGGGGACAGACGAGGACGCCCCGGGAAGACGTGCGGACAGATACGGCCCCTCAGCGGTTCATGATGTGGATGGCCTGCTTGTGGACCGCCTCGGCAGCCTCCAGCACCGTCTCGCCCAGGGTGGGGTGGGCGTGGATCGTGAGGGCGACGTCGGTGGCGGTCGCCCCCATCTCCAGCGCGAGACTCGCCTCCCCGAGCATGTCGCTGCCGTGCGCGGCGACGATGTGGACGCCGAGGAGCAGGTCGGTGTCGTGGTCCACGACCATCTTCACGAAACCGTCGGTCTGCTGGAGGGTCATCGCGCGGCCCGAGGCGCTCAGGGGAAAGACACCCGTGCGGACGTCGTAGCCCTTGTCGCGGGCCTCCTGCTCGGTCAGGCCCACCCAGGCGAGTTCGGGGCTGGTGTACACGACGCCGGGGATGGCGACGGCGTCCTGCGCGGCGGGCTTTCCGGCGATCACCTCGGCGGCCACCACGCCCTCCTTCATCGCCTTGTGGGCGAGCATGGGGTTTCCCGCCACGTCCCCGATGGCGAAGATGTGGGGCACGTTCGTGCGCTGCTGCTCGTCGGCGGGGATGAAGCCGCGCTCGTTTTGCGCCACATCCGTGACCTCCAGGTTCAGCCCGTCGAGGCGCGGGCGGCGGCCCACGGCGACGAGCACCCGGTCGAAGACCTCGGTGCGCTTCTCGCCCGTCTTCACGTTCTCGATCTCGACGTGGACGCCGTCGTCCTTTTTCACGGCGCTGTTCGCCTTCGTCTCGGTCTCGAACTCGATGCCCTGTTTTTTCATCGACTTGCCGAACTCCTTCACCGCGTCGGCGTCCGCGCCGGGGATGATCGTCGGCAGGAACTCGATGATCTTCACCTTCGAGCCGAGATTGTTGTAGATGTGCGAGAACTCGAAGGAGATCACACCGCCGCCCACGCACAACATCCGGGCGGGGATGGGGTCGGGAACGTTCAGCGCTCCCGTCGAGTCCACGATGTACTGCTGGTCCACGTCCAGGCCGCGAATCTTGGCGGGCTCGCTCCCCGTGGCGATGATGACGTTCGCCGCCGTGTAGGTCTTGTCGCCGACCTTGACGGTATGCGCGTCCACGAAGCTCGCCTGCCCGACGAGGTGGGTCACCTTGTTCGCCCGGAAGAGGCCCGCCACGCCGCCCGTGAGCTTCTTGACGATGCCGTCCTTCCAGCCGTTGAGCTTCGCCACGTCGAGCTTCTGCTCGCCGAAGGTCAGGCCGAAGTCGGAGGCGTGGCGGGCGGCGGCGACCTGCTCGCCCGCGTGGAGCAGCGCCTTGGTGGGGATGCAGCCGATGTTCAGGCACACGCCGCCCACCGCCTCGCGCTCGGCACACGCCGCCCTGAGGCCGAGCTGCGCGGCCCGGATCGCCGCGTGGTAGCCGCCGGGGCCCGCGCCGATCACGAGCACGTCGAAATCGTAAGAGTTCGTCATGCGGGCAGTCTAAAGCGAGGACGGGAGGGCGCCAGTAACCTGCGCCTAAAGTCGTGAAGGGTTCATTGACGACTGGAAGTGGTAGATGCGGCGGGCGACTCCTCCAGAAAGTCCGTGATGACGCGATTGAGGCTCCACCACCCCTGCGGCGTCGCGCGCAGCCGCCCGCCCTCCAGGGTCAGCAGGCCCCGTCGCACGTTCGCCGCGATGGGCCCCGCGTAGGCCGCGCGCACGTCGAGCCCCGCGCGGCGCGAGAGGTCGGCGAGGTCCACCCCCTCCCGCAGCCGCAGCCCCATGAAGAGGGCGTCGGTCACGAACTCGGCGGGGTCCACGTCCTGCACTTCAGGTTTCTCGCCCGCCAGCCAGTCGTGGAGGTGGGGATTGGTCCAACGGCGGGAGAGCAGGCCGTCCCCGGTCGCCGGGAAATGGCCCGCTGCCCCCGGCCCGAGGCCCAGGTACAGGCGGTTGTGCCAGTAGGCGAGGTTGTGCCGCGACTCCTCGCCGGGGCGCGCGTAGTTGCTGACCTCGTAGCGGGTGAAGCCAAGGGCAGTCAGCAGGGCCTCCGTGCGCTCAAAGCCCTCACGCTCGTCGTCCTCCTCGACCGTCACGCCCCGGCGGGCGAACTCGGTGCCGGGCTCAATGGTCAGGGTATAGGCGCTCACATGCCCCACGCCGAGGTCCACCAGGCCGCGAACGTCCGCTTCCAGGGGCTGCCCCGGCACGGCGGTGATCAGATCGCCGCTGACCCGGAAGCCCGCCCCGAGCAGGGTGGTTACGGCCTCGCGCGCCTGGGCGGCGTCGTGCTGGCGGCCCAGGAAGAGCAGCGTTGCGTCGTCGAGGCTCTGCACGCCGACCGAGGCGCGGCCCAGGCCGAGGCCGCGCCAGTGGGCCGCGCGCTCCCGCGACACCGTGCCCGGGTTCACCTCCAGCGTGTTCTCGACCCGGCCCCAGCCGAGGTGACGGTGGATGCTGCCCACCAGCGCCTCCAGCTCCGCGTCCCGCAGGAAGCTCGGCGTGCCGCCGCCCAGGTACACCGTGTCGAGGTCCACCGGGTACTCGCCCGACAGCCGCGCCGCCTCCGCCTCGATGCCCTCCAGGTAACGCTCGACCAGCCCGGCCCGCCGGGTGAGGACATGGAAGTCGCAGTACGGGCAGATGCTCGGGCAGAAGGGCACGTGCACGTACAGATGGCGCACGGTGGAGTCGGGAAGGGGGGCGGTCACGCGGGAAGTGTAGGGGGAGGCGGGAGGAAACGTGCGGTACACGGTCGCTTTTGGGCCCTCCCCTATCGCCCGTGCGGGGTGGCGTCCATCCAGGCTTCCAGGGCGGCACACACCCCGTCCGGCGCGGTGACGACGACGGGGACCCCGGCCCCGGCGACGGCACTTGCGGCCTCGGACTCGCCCGCCCCGTCCGCGAGGGGCAGGGCGGAGTGCCAGGCCGGGTACTCGCCCCCCTCCTGGTACGGGGCGCCGTCCAGGTCGTCTACCACGCGCTCCGGGACGGACACGGCGGGGCCGGAGGCGAGGGGGCGCCCCGCGACGACGAGCACCCCACGCGGCTCCAGTTCGCGCAGGGCGGCGAGGAGGGGGGTCAGGCCGTCGTGGACGAGGAAGTCGGCGCGGCCCTTGCCGTCGAGGGCCGTGAGCCCGGCGGGCACCCCGGCGGCGAGCCCCGGCGGTGCGGCCACCAGCCAGCGGTGCCCCCCGACCCGCCCCTCGAAGCTCGCGCGGACCGAGCCGTAGATGTCTGTCCAGGTGCCCGTATGCCTCATCGGGGTCAGGATAACGGGGCGGGGTGAAATACTGCTCGCCATGACGGGCGACCCCCACCCCCTGGAGGCCCTGCGCGCCCAGGCCGCCGTGACTCCACCCGCCCGGGTGCGTGCCGAGCTGGAGGGGCAGGGGCCGCCTACCGGGCCCTCCTCGCCCCCGGAGGCTGGGGAGCCGGGGCCGAGGACACGCTGCGGCGCGTGATCGGCATGGAGCGCAAGATGGGCATGGAGATGCGGATCGGGCTCGGCGACCACGCGGCCCATCTGCCCTACCGCCGCACCGCTCCGCTGGCAGAACTGGGGCTGCCCGAACTCCTGGAGGAGACCCGCGCCACCCGCGCCGGGACGCTGGACCTGCTGGGCCGTGTGCTGGCCGCCCCGCCGAGCGTGCGCGTCTGGACCTTCGGGGAGGAGGCCGAACCGGCGGTGTACCTCCTCGCGCTGCGCGGACGGCTGGAGCGTCTGGCGACGGTGGTGCGGGAGGCCCGGCTGGGGACGGACACCCCAGGCTGACCAGATCTGGAGGAGCAACAAAAAAAGCGCCCGAACCGGACGCTGATGGGAAAAGGATAGCGTGGGATCCACCCGGCGTCAACTCTATGCATCCAGCGTCGGCGTGAGGGCGGATGGAAGGCGCAGCGGCAGGGTGGGGGCGAACCACACGCGGCCGCTGCCCCGGTACACCTGCACGAAGCCCTCCCCGGTTCGCCCGCTGCCGAGCAGGCCCCGGCTACTTTTCTCGACACTGAAGGTCAGGCCGCCCGTGTACGCCACGACGAGGTTGCCGTCCACCTTCAGGGTCTCGTTCCGCAGGTCGAGCACCTGGAATTCGTCAGGGTGGACGGGGCTTTGCAGGGCGAAGACGCCCGTGCCCGAGAGCTTGGGCTGCACCCGCCCCTCCCCGCTCCCGAGGGCGGCGGCGAGGCCCCGGTTGACGTGCCGCCCGACCGTCACGTCCCCGGCGCAGGCAACGAAGGCGCCGTCGTCCACGATGACCTCCTCACCGCGCAGTTCGCCGAGCAGGAGGTGCAGCCGCGTGAGCTCGGTGTGGATCACGCCCGTGCCCCGGTAGACCGTCTTGTACAGACCCTCCCCCGTCGCCGCCGCCGTGACCGCGCCGCGCAGGAAGCCGCCCAGCCCGCCTCCGCCCCCGCCCGTCAGGCTCGCGCCGAGTTCGATCTCCCCGCGCAGCGACTGGAGGGCACCGGGTTCGAGCACCGCCGTGCCGCCCCCCAGGTGCAGGGTGAGTTGCCGCCAGGGCGCGGGGCGGGTCAGGGGTTGGAGGTACCCCTCCAGCGGGGCCTCGGTGGGGTGGGCAAGGTGCTCGACGACCTCCAGCCGCGCGCCCTCGCCACCGGTTTCCCGCACCGCCTTGGCCTTCCAGATGAATTCCATGCCGGGAGTACGCGCCCGGCGGGCACCGGGTTCCTAGCGCCGGGCGCGGCCGTACACCAGGGCCCGGGTGAGGGCCTCCAGCGGTCCCGTCCCGAAGCGGCGCAGCACCCACGCGCTCAGGGGCACCTGGGCGAGGCCGACGGCGAGGGCGAGGAGCAGGGCAGCGGCGGCGCCCCAGCGCCCGTACTGCGCGCCCGCGTAGGGGTAGAACACCGTCGTCATGATCAGGCTCTGGGCGATGTAGTTGCTCATGGCGAGCCGCCCGCTCGCCGCGAAGGCCCTCAGGGGTCCCAGCCGCCCCCGCGCCGCGAGGAGCCCCAGCACCCCGGCGTACCCCAGCGCCGTCGTGAGCCCACCCCCCATGCGGACGGGGATGGCGAGGAGCCCGGCGGTCTGGGTGCCCCAGGTGTTCAGCCACGCGAGGAGCACGCCCAGCGGCAGGCCCACCATCAGGCCGTACACGGCGAGGCGGCGCAATAGGGGAAGGTGGTCCCCCGGGCGCGTGAGCAGCCCGACCCGGGAGGCGGCGGCCCCCAGACAGAAGAGGGCGACCAGCCACAGGCCGTTGTACACGCTGCCGCCGATCAGGTTGGATTGGAATTCCGCCGCCCGCTCGGCCACCACCTGCGCGTACGTCATGCCCGGCGCGAGGTCGGGCAGCCCGTCGAACCGGGGCCTGACCGGACCCGCCAGGGTGCCGAAGCCCGCCAGGAGCCCCAGCAACAGCCACCAGCCCCCCAGCGCCCCCGCGACGGCGACGAGTTCGCGCGCCGTCATCCGCACGATGAGCAGCAGCGCGACCGCCAGCAGCGCGTAGTTGGAGATGATGTCGCCGTGCCACACGAACACGAAATGCGCCGTGCCGATCACCAGAAGCACGGCCAGGCGCCGCAGCAGCGTCCCCGCCCCGTGCCGCGCGAGCAGCCCCGCCGCCCCCCACCCGAACAGCATGGCGAAGAGGCTGATCGCCCGCCCGTTCACGAAGATGTCCGTCAACGTCTGCACGATCCCGTCCAGGCCCCGTTGCTGCCACTCGCGGAAGCCCGCGAAGGTCTGCACGTTCACGATCAGGATGCCCAGCAGCGCGACCCCCCGCAGCACGTCGGGAAGGGCCGCCCGCTCGTTCACCCCCACCGGACGCGGCGGACCGGTCTCGGGGGCGGGGGCCTGGTCCGGGAGCGAGGGGAGGCTCATGGGCGCAGGCTAGCGCGCGGGCCGCCCGCCCGGTGCGGGCAATAAAAAAACCTATGACGGCAAAGGGGGCTTGAGGAGGCGGGCTTCCAGGGCAGCAAGGTACTGGTCAGGAGAACGGCGGAAGCGGAGTTGCTGTCGTCGTGCCTCATGTCGGGCTTCCAGCCCAGCCCGGAGATGACGCCAGGCCGTGAGGCAGCGAGGCCGGAGATCAGGTCCGACGGGCGGTTGGAGTCGGGTGCCGAAGGCCGCGACCAGACGAACTTGCCCACGGATCACGGTGCTGGGCGAGGCCACCTTGCGTCCGGCGATACGCCGCTCGTGGTACCGAGCGGCGCCGAAGAACTGCTCCAGATCGTTGTTGGTGCGTGGCAGGCCAGGCAGGCTGTAGGTGTGGAACAGGTGCGAACGATAGCTGGCAGTCACCTTCAGAAAGTGCCGCAGGGCGTCGTGAAGCGAACCGTTCCGGTTCGCTTCACGTTCGATCCGCTGCAAGACGGTCTCGAAGCGCCCCTCCACCTGCTGGGCCGTGCCCTCCTCCGCGTTCTGAAGTACCTGAGCTGCTTGGGACACCAGGCGGTAGGCCCGGTCGATTTCCGGCCACCCCGCATCGCTGCGCTCCAAAGCCCGCTGGAGATGAACGTGCAGCCGTCGCAGCTCGGGGTCTACGGGTTCTTGCGCCCCTTTTTCGCCGTGATCACACGCGCCAAGGACCCCTCGACTTCCTGGATGCGGCGTCGGAGTTTGAGGCCGCTCGCCGCCAGCGGCGGGCGGCCATCATCGGTCAAGGCACCCCGAACCGCCAGGCAATAGTCCAGCAGCACCCGGGCGGGCAAGTCCGTGCGGACCTCCAAACTGCGTTCCAGCTTGCGAACGCCCCGCAACTCCCGTTTCAGTTGCACCTTGGCGTGTCGGTCAGCTTCGAAGACCGGACGGGCCGCCTCACGTAGATAGTGAAACTGGCAAAGTTGGTGCGGGACGCCAGGGAGCACCTGAGCGATGGTATGGCGAATGGCGTGTTGACCATCGCTGATCACACCAATGATCGGGAGGCCCTCCCCGAGGGCCTCCTTCACTTCCTGAATCAGCGGCGTCAGTTCCGCTTCACCGCCCCCCAGCAGGGCACGTGCCAGCAAGACTTCCCCCGACAGCACATCCCGCAGCACCCATAACACTTCATGGCCCACGTCGGGCTGGAGACCATCCAGAGCGAGGATGACTTGCCCCTGGGCACGCAGCTTCTCCCGTAGTCGGGTGGCGTCGGTCAGGCGCAGCGCCAGCAGTTCTTCGTACCGATGCAGCAGATGGGTGACGTTCCGCTCGCTGACCTCCACCTCGCGGTCCAACAGGACCGCGTGAATCTCCGGCACCGAACGATGCTCGCTGTACCGCAGCGCCCCGATCAACGCCAGAACGTCCAGCCCGTATTCGGAACGGGGTAACGCCAGGGCCCCTTCGGCTTCGGGCCGAAGGGGCTGTCGGTACCTCGCACACTCCGGATGACGGCACTGCCGAATTTTGAGGATGTACTGCACCGCCCCATGAAGCGTCATCAGGCGTCGGCTGTTGTGGTACGCCAGTGTCGTGGACTGCCCACAGGTCGGACAGGTCTCCGTTTCACACCGCAGGACTTCGGTTCGTGGGGCAGGCTCACGGGCATCTCGACGCGCCAACCGGCACCTCCGCCTCCCCAGCTTACCCTCTCAAGCCCCCTTTGCCGTCGTAGAAAAAAACCCGCCTCTCAGGCGGTGATGAGGAAAGAATAGCGTGGGATGCAGTGGCTGTCAAACTTATGCATCGGAATCGGGCGAAGGTCCGGAAAGCCAGGGCCAGGACGCCGTTTTCCAACCCCGGTTCAGGCTCCGGCCGGAAGTAGCCCCCGCGCAATCCGCGTCGGGAACGGCGAGCGCTTTCAAGACGAGTGCTTTCAAGAAAAGCGGCCGCCGTGCCTGTTCCCCAACGAGAGCGTCCAGCGCAGACGGCCTCCTTTCGCCCGGTTGGAGCCTGTCCAGCGAAGGCACTTGGGTTTTCGACCAGGGTCTCCCACAATCGGTCGCAGGTTCAGTTGACCTGCACACAACCTCTCAGGGCGAGCCTGCCGCTGCGGGTCTCCTTCATGGAGGCGACCCCGCCGTTGCTGACCCAGGCGAAGCCGCCGCCCTGGTACAGCACGCCCCCCGCTCCGTCCGCTTGACTCAGGACCCGCGTCTGACCGGCGAACTCCACCCGGGCCCGGTCGGGCAGCAGCGTCACCTGCACGCGAATGCCCCCCTGGCAGCGGAAGGTGGCCCGCCCGAGCACCTGGTCTCCGCCCGCCGAGGAGGCGACGGCGGGGCCACCGTCGGCGAGGGCCGTCCCGCCGACTGAAAGCAGGGCCACCGGCAGCAAGCCAACACGGAGGAACGCGGCGAAAGAAGTCATAAGCCGAGTATTTCACACCGGATGAGCGCCGCTCAACAGGGGAAGTTGCGGGCAGGCTCATGGAGGCGACCTGCCCGCGACGGGGACGCGCGGTCCCCTGCGCCTTAGTTGACGCGCACGCAGCCGCTGACGGGCAGTTCGCCGCTGCGGGTGTTCTTCATGTAGGCGACCTTCCCATTGTTGACCCAGGCGAAGCCGCCGCTGCGGTAGCGCACGCCGCCCACGCCGTCCGCCTGGTTCAGCACCCGCGTCTGCCCGGCGAACTGCACCAGGGCACGGTTCGGCATCCGGGTGACCTGCACGCGAATGCCGCCCTGGCAGCGGAAGACGACCCGCTCGATCACCCGGTCGCCGCCCGCCGAGGCGAGGCCGGGCGCACCGTCGGCGAACGCCGGGCCGCCCACCGGGAGCAGGGCCATCAGACAGAAGCCAATACGCGAGGCCGCAGCGTGAAGGTTCACACGGGGAGTATCCCACATCGGGGCGCATCGGTCACGGGCCCCGGCGGGGACGCGCCGGGTACGCTGGGGCCATGTCTGCCCCGCCCCCCGACCTCCTGCCCCGCCTCGCCCGCGCGGAGGCGGCGGGGCACGCCCGCTACGGCCGGGAGGGCGCCGTGGCCCGCTTCGGCCCCCTCGTCGCCGTCCACGCCGGGCCGGACCTGCCCGTGGACACCGCCTGGCACGACGGCACGGAGGGGCTGACGGAAGCCGATCTGGACGCCTTCGAGGCCTTCAGCGCCGAGCACAGGCAGCCTGCGACGCTGCACGTCCTCTCGCACGCCGCCCCGCCCCTGCTCCCGCTGCTGAGGGCGAGGGGGTACGCGCTGGACCACGTTCTGCACGTCTACACGCGCGATCTGACCGCCCTGCCGCCCGCTCCTGCCCCCACCGTCCGCGAGGAACCTGACCCGGAGCTTTGGGCCGACCTCTCCGCACGCGGGTTCGGGCCGGGCACGGGGGCGATCATGCACTGCGTGGCCCATGCCGCTGGAACCCGGCGGCTGGTGGCCGAGGTAGACGGGCAGCCCGCCGGGACCGCCGCCCTGAGTGTGACCGAAGGCGTGGCCGCGCTCTACGGGACCTCCACCCTGCCTGAGTTCCGGGGCCGGGGGGTGCAGACGGCCCTCCTCGCCGCAAGGCTCTATCTGGCCGCCCGCCTGGGGGCCGACCTCGCCAGCGTGTTCGTGACGCCGGGGAGCGGCAGCGAACGCAACGTGCGACGCGCCGGGTTTGCGGTGGTGGGGGCGCGGCTGACGTTCGTGTGGGATTGAAGCTCTCCTCCGCCATCACGCGGAGGCGTAGGTGACGCTCGGCGGCGAGACTGCGGTCATGGAACCTGCCGACCTGATTCGCCTCGCCCTCCCGTTGTACAGCCTCAGCAATTCAGCCTTCACGGTTCTCCGTAGGCTGGGAGACGTCGTGGCACGGGTGGACACACCGGCTGGCCCAGTAAGCCTGCGCGTCTGCACGGCGGGGACAGTGGCAACACGGCTTACGGAGGTGAGCGCTTTCCAAAATGCCGCTGCTGGGGCAGGCTTGACCGTTCCTCGCCGTGAGGCGGCCCGCGCCCTGATCCTGCCCGACGAAACGCCGCGCTGGACTGTCCTCTCGACCTGGGTGGATGGGGAGGCTCCTCGTCCGGTGACCGCCGACCTCGTGCGAAAGTTGGGGCGGGAAACGGCCCGCCTCCACGCGCTCGACTTCCGTCCTCCCCAGAACTGGGGCGGCCCTGTGTATGACACGACTTGGCTGCGTACGTGGTGGAGAGATGAGGCCCCACGTTATCTCAGCGAGGCTGACCAAAGGCGGTGCGCGCTCGCGGTGGAGCGGACCGCTGCGTTCATGGAAGCACACGCGCCAGCAGCGCGGGTCATCCACTCGGACCTGCACTTCGGCAATGTGCTACTGACCCCGGACGGCCAAGTCGCCGTGCTCGACTTCGACGGGTGTGCCGTGGCTCATCCCGCCTTCGACCTCGCGCTCACCGAGAGGGAATTGCTCGACTACCCGGACGCCCCAGCGTTGACGGCGGCCTACCGGGAGGGCTATGCGGCGGAATCGGGGCGGCCCTTCCCAGGGGAAGCGGCAGAGGTGTTCGGCGTCGCCACGGGAACGGCCTTTCTGGAGTGGGTGTACGGGAGCGTTAACCCGGAGGTCCGCGCCCAGAAGGAGCGGTGGGTGCCCTCGCTGCTGGATGACCTCGCGCTCAACGGGTGAAGATCAGCCTCCTGCGTTTGCCCTCCGCACCGCGTCGCGCACTGAGGCGCAGACGGCCTCCTGCACGAGGGCGCCGAGCAGCATGGGGTCGGCGGGCGGCAGGACGCACGAACTCAGCACGAAGGCGCTGTCCCCGTCCCAGAAGGTGTGGCTGGGGTGGATGACCCGGCCCAACGCGGTCTGAGCGGCGTCGGCGAGGCGGCGGGCGTCGTTCTTGGTGAGCGTGTGCTCGGTGGCGACGGCGACGAGGGTTGTGCTCTCCACGTCCCCGGGAGTGAAGGCGACCGCCCCCGGCCCCACACCCGGCCCGGCGAGCACGCCGCCCCGCTCGTCGAGCACGTCCCCGATGGGGTTGACGACCGCCAGCGCCCCCACCCGGACCCCGTGCCGCTCCACACACACGCTGCCCAGTCCCCCCGGCACGGTGAACTCCTGCCCCAGGTACTTGCCCGCCGTCGCGCCCGTGCCCGCGCCCACCCGCCCGCGCTCGACCGGGGCGTTCGACGCCGACCGGGCCGCCGCCTCGCCCTCCTGCTCGCCGGGGCGGGCCCTGGGATCGCCCACCCCCAGGTCGTAGACCACCGCCGTCGGGACGAGGGGCACGCGGGCCCAGGGGGTCTGATGGCCGACCCCGCGTTCTTCGAGCACCCGCACCACGCCCGTCGCCGCCGCGAGGCCGAAGGCGCTGCCGCCCGTCAGGAGCAGGGCGTGGACCCGCTCCACCTTCTTCTCGGGGGACAGCAGCACCCCCTCGCGGGTGCCCGGGCTGGGCCCCAGGAAGCTCGCCGAGGCGACGGCGCCCGCGTCGGGGCAGAGGATCACCGTGCAGCCCGTGCAGCCCACGGGGTCGGTCCAGTGACCCACGCGAAAGCCGGGAATGGCGGTGAGGGTGGAGTTGGGCAGGGTCATTCCCGCATTGCGGCACGCCGGGCACATGGCCGGGGAGATTCCGAAACGACGGCGCCCCGAGGACTCCCCCGGGGCACTCCTGCTGACCACTGACGGCTGAGAGCCGACCGCTTCCCTACGGCGTCTTGAGCGCGTACCCGATGCCCCGCACGGTGCGGATGATCCCGTACCCGTCGAGGTCGCGCAGCTTGGCGCGCATGTTCGCCATATGCACGTCCACCACGTTGGAGTTGCTGGGCAGTTCACCGTTCCACACCTCGCGCTCGATCTCGGCGCGCGAGTACACCCGGCCCGGCTGGCGGGCGAGGAAGGTCAGGAGGTCGAACTCCTTGGGCGAGAGGCGGACCTCGTGGCCGTTGTAGTGGCACAGCCTCTTCTGCGGGTGGATTTCGAGCGCCCCGATAGAGATGACCTCCCCGTGCTGCTGGTGGCGAAGCTGCACCTTGACCCGGGCGACGAGTTCCTCCGGGTGGAAGGGCTTGGTCATGTAGTCGTCGGCGCCCGCCTCCAGCAGGTTCACCTTGCGGTCCACGGCGTCCATCGCGGTCAGGATGATGATGGGCACGCTGCTCGTCTTGCGCAGCCGCCGGGCGATCTCGGCCCCGTCGAAGTCGGGCAGGCCGAGGTCGAGGATGACGAGTTCAGGGCTGTTCTCGCGGGCGCTCGTGAGGCCCGTCACCCCGTCGGGGGCAGTCAGCACCTTGTACCCGGCCTGCTCCAGCTCGTACTGGACGACACGGGTGATGTCGGGGTTGTCTTCAATCAGCAGAATGCGTTGGTCCATGAGGTGTGCTTCTCCCGGCAGCGAGCCTGTTTCCCGTCATCGTAGGGGCCGGGGAGAGGCGCGCGGGACCTGTCCCGGTTTATGCTCCCTTAATGGCGGAGCCCAAAAATAGCGATTGGGAGGGGGTTTTCGGTTTTTATGAGTGCTACTTTTCCCTATTCCCAACCTTGAGCCGGGGCTCCCGCCCGGCCCCCTCCACGCCCACCGGCCACTTCCCGGAACTGGCTATGCTACCCCCATGCGTTCTATCGGCGAGCTGCGAGCGGCGGCGGCGGCCCTTCCCCACTCGCGGGAGACCTTTCCCTTCGACGAGACCACGCTGGTCTTCAAGGTGGGCGGGTCCGGCAGTGGCAAGATGTACGCCCTCACCGACATCCTCGCCGACCCGCCGAGCCTGTCCGTCAAGGTGAAGCCCAAACGCGGCGAGGAACTGCGCGCCGAGTACACTGCCATTGCCACCGGGTATCACCTCAACAAGCGCCATTGGGTGACGGTCACTCTCGACGGCACGGTGCCGGACGCGTTGCTGCGGGAGCTGCTGGCGGGCAGCCATGCTCTCGTCGTGCACGGCCTGACGCGGGCCGAACGCGCGGAGTTGGGGCTGTCGTAAGAGGGGTGGTATCGGAGAACGTGCGCGTCCCTCTCTCCCGGGCCGCACGACAAAGGAAAGGAGCCGGAGCACCGGCCCCAGCTTCCTCCCCCTCCCTGCCCGTTCTCGGTTTCCAGCGGGCTAGAACGCCGTCTCCAGGGCCCCCAACGCCGCTTCCGGGTTCTGAATGCCCGCCTGCGCCATGTCCGGTCTGCCCCCACCCTTGCCCCCGGCGGCGGCGGCGAGCTTACCCACGAGTTGCCCAGCGTGCGCCCCCCGGCCCACCGCGTCCTTCGTCGCCTTGATCACGAGACCCTTGTCGCTGGCAATCACGGCGAGGTCGGCTCCGCTTCCGTCCAGGAGCTTGTCGGCGGCCCCGCGCAGCTCGTTCCCCTCGATGCCGGAAAGCCGCAGCGCCGCGACCTTGAAGCCGCCCAGTTCGCGCACCTGGGAGCCCGCGCCGCTTCCCCCGCCCATCTGCGCCTCGGCGAGTTGGCGGCGGACCTGGGCCGCCTCCTGCTGGGCGGTCCTCAGCGCGGCCTGCAAGCCCGACACGCGCGCCTCCAGACCGTCCAGGTTGGTGTTCAGCAGTCCGGCCACGCGCCCCGCCGTGTTCAGCCGCTCGCGGACCCAGGTGCTCGCCGCCTCGCCCGCCAGCGCCTCGACCCGGCGCACGCCCGCCGCCACGTTCTCGTCGGACACGACCACGAAGGCGCCGATGTCCCCGGTGCGGCGAACGTGCGCGCCGCCGCACAGCTCCTTGCTCGTCACCGTCCGCCCCTCGAAGGGCACGCCGCCCTCCACCGTCACCACCCTCACGGTATCGCCGTACTTCTCGCCGAAGAGGGCCGTGGCACCCGCCGCCCTTGCCTCCTCGATGGGCATCTCCCGCCACGTCACCGGGAAGTTCGCCGTCACCCAGCGGTTCACCAGCCGCTCGACCGCCGCCACTTCGTCCGCGCTCAGGGCCGCGCCGTGCGTGAAGTCGAAGCGCAATCGGTCCGGGGCGACGAGCGATCCCGCCTGCCGCACGCCCGAGCCCAGCACCGCGCGCAGGGCCGCGTGCAGGAGGTGGGTGGCGGTGTGGTGCCGCTGGATGGCCTGCCGCTCCGGGGCGACGAGGGCGCGCACGGTCAGGCCGGGCGTCAGGGTCCCCTCCTCCACCAGCACGTCATGGAGGAACACCCCGCCCGGCGTCTTGCGGGTGTCGCGGACCGCGCCCCGGCCTCCCTCCCACTCCAGCACGCCCGTGTCGCCCACCTCGCCGCCGCCCTCCGCGTAGAAGGGCGTGCGCGAGAGCACGACGGTCGCCTCGCTGCCCCCCGTCAGGTGATCGAGACGTTCCCCAGCGCCGACGACGGCCAGCACCTCGCCCTGCGTGTCGAGGTCGTCATAACCGACGAACTGTGTCGGGGGCAGCCCCTCCAGCGCCTCCTGCCCGCCGCCGAAGAGTTCGGACTTGCCGTACTTGCTCCCGGCCCGCGCGAGTTCCTGCGCTTTCTCCAGGCTCTCGGCGTACCCGGCCTCGTCCACGCTGACGCCGTACTCCTCGGCGATCTCTTTGGTGAGGTCGAGGGGAAAGCCGTAGGTGTCGTAGAGGGTGAAGGTCTCTAGTCCAGAAAGTGTAACTTCTGAAGGGTTAATGCTTGCACCGGTAGAAAAAATAACGCTTACACCGGAAAACCTATTTCCAGTTTTATAAGGAGCAAATAGATCGTCCTCTACATCCTTAAGAAGCACTCGGGCGACATACTCACGCTCATCTCCAGGTTGGCCTTTGAAGGAGGGACGATAGCTCTCAATGAGCCACTGAGGAAGATGGTCACGTACCCAAACGAAGGCTTCTTGGCTAGTCACAATGCTCGCATCTTCGAACGGCGTGACTCCACCCTTGGAGACGTTGCTATAGCGCTTCAAAATATTCGTCAGTAGGGTACGTTCTAGCCTCTGGATACCACCTTCCAGCGTCCTGAGGAACCGCTCCTCCTCCGCCCGGATCGCCGCCGTGACGCGCGCCTCCTCCTGCACGAGTTCGGGGTAGGCGCCGCCCATCCCCTGCACGACGAGGGGCACGAGCTTGTAGAGCGTCGGCTCGCGCAGGCCGAGGAGGTAGGCGTGGCGGGAGGCGCGGCGCAGAATCTTGCGGATCACGTAGCCGCGCCCGGTGTTGCTCAGCGCTACCCCGTCCGCCACCGTCATGCTCACGCTGCGGACGTGCTCGGCGACGACGCGGTGGGAGAGGTTCTGGGGCCCCTCGTAGGGCTTGCCGCTCAACTCCACGATGCGCGCGATGATGGGCGCGAATACGTCGTTGCTGTAGAAGTCGTACACGTCCTGCACGACCGTGGCGATGCGCTCCAGCCCCATTCCGGTGTCGATGTTCTTGAACGGCAGGTCGGCGAGGACGGGGGTACCGTCGGGCTGGGGGTCCTGGCGGTCGTACTGGGGGAAAACGCAGTTCCAGATTTCGAGGAAGCGTGCAGACTCACGTGTCTGGGCATAGTCCGCCCAGGTGTCCTCACCGTACCTCGGGCCCCGGTCGTAGAAGATTTCGGAGCACGGACCACAGGGACCGTTGGGCCCCTTGGCTGGCGCGTCGGCGGGCCAGAAGTTCTCATCGGCGCCGAAACGCAGGATGTGCCCCTCGGGCAGCCCGATCTCCTGCGTCCAGATTTGGAAAGCCTCTTCGTCGTCCTCGTAGATCGTCGCGTACAGCTTTGCAGGGTCCAAGCCCATCCACTCCGGGCTCGTCAGAAACTCCCAGGCCCAGGTCAGCGCCTCGCGCTTGAAGTAGTCCCCGAAGCTGAAGTTCCCGAGCATCTCCAGCAGCGAGCAGTGCCGCAGTGTGCGGCCCACGTTCTCGATGTCGCCCACACGGAGGCACTTCTGCGCGGTCGTGACCCGCTTGCTCTCGCCGTAGCCCGGAAACTTTGCCGGAGCGCCCATGAACTGCGGCTTGAAGGGCTGCATCCCCGCCACGGTAAAGAGGGTGGTGGGGTCGGGGGCGATCAAGGAGTGGCTGGGCAGGCGCAGATGCCCTTTGCTCTGGAAAAATTGAAGGTACTTCTCCCGAATCTGGGAGGTGGTGAGGGGCGCGGTCATGGCGGAGAGTATATCGGCGGGGGTGGGCGGCAAATCCGCCACCAACACGCTTGGGCGTGCGCCGGATGGCTGAGGTTCCTTCCCCTCTCCCGTCCAAAGCACGACAAAAAGAGGCGAAGCCGCGAGCCTCGCCCCTGAAGAAACTCCGTCCTAAACGAACTGGCCCCCGTGCCGGGCTGCTGCCGCCGCCACCGCGTCCGCCGGAACCGAATCCTCGACGGCGACGGCGCGGCCACCGCCCGCCATGCCGCTGCTGAGACGGTCGTGCTGCTCACCGGTCACGTCGTGGGAGCCGGTCGTGTCGCCGACTCCCCCGGTGCCCTCTGCCGTCCCCGTGCTCGCCACGGCCCCCGCCACCGCGCCGAAGCCGCCGCCGACCGCCGCCATCCCCAGGATGACGGGCAAGGCCAGGCCGCCCGTCGCCACCGTCGCCACGGACCCGATCACGCCGATCACCGCCCCGGCCGCCGCACCCACACCCGCGCCCGCGACGAGTCCCACCCCGGCCTCGTTGGCACTTCCCACGTCGTCCGCGCCCGCCGGGGCAGGGGGCGCGGGGGTCGTCTCCGGCTGCCGGATGGCGCCGGCGCCCCGGCGGCCCACCGTGACCTGGCCGACCTGGGGCTGGATGAGGCCCTGCGCGCGGAGGTCGGCGATGAAGGCGTCGGCCGCCTCCTTGCTGGGGAAAAGAAGGTGCTTCACAACCGGCAGTCTGCGGCCGGGCCTCCGGGGAGGGGTGAGAGGGTTGTCAAGTCCGGTTGGGGATCGGGAGACCCACGCGGGCGGGCGGGTCCTACCACTCCGCCCGCCCGCTGCCTGCCCGGAACGTCAGTCCAGGTCCACCGCCCACCACGCTTCCCTCTGCGCGGCGAGGCGCGAGCGGGGATCGCCGATGGTGCTCAGCGCCTGGGTCAGGCCCTGCCAGTCACCCTCGCTCATGGGGTCGATGGCCAGGGCGCGTTGGTGGAACTGCGCGGCGTCCTTGGCGCGTCCGGCGGCGGCGGCGGCCTTGGCGGCGAGGCCGAGCACGCTGAACTGCTTTTGCTCCAGCCGGGCGCGCACGTCGTCCACCCAGGGGCTGTCGGCGCCGGGGAGGAAGTTGCCGTACATGCCGACGAGTTCACGCAGTTCCTCCAATCCCAGCGCACCCTGCTCGGCCTGCGCGGCGAGGAGCTCAAAACGCGACACGTCGTAGGTGGGGTTGAGGTCGGCGGCGAGGGCATAGCGGCGGTTGGTGCTCACGACGGCCTCGTTGCTCAGGCTGCGGCGCAGGCGGTGGAGGGTGGTATGGAAGAGGCTGCTCGCCCGCGCCTCGTCCTTTTCGGGCCACAGCGCCTCGGCGGCCTCCCAGGAGGTCACCTCCTTGTGTTCCAGCAGGTAGAAGAACAGTTCGAGCGCCTTGCGCGACACCCACGAGACGGCCGCCCCCTGCCACACGACCTGCGCGGTGCCGAGCGCCCTCGCCTCCATCGCGTTCTCGCTTTGCAGCGACAGGCCCGCGCGGCGCAACCGGGCGTCCACGGCGGTCGTCAGGTCCTGGGGGGTGAAGGGCTTGGGCAGGTAGTCGTCGGCGCCGAGGTTCATGCCCCGACGAACGTCGCTGCGCTCGGCGTGGCTGGAGAGCAGCACGAAGGGCAGGGCGTTCAGTTGCGCGTGCGTGCGAACCTGCTCCAGAAACTCCAGGCCGGTCATGTACGGCATCACCACGTCGCTGATCACGAGTTCGGGGGTGAACACCTTCAGGAGGTCGAGGGCCTCGACGGGATGGCGGCTGGTGCGGACTTCGTGCCCCGCACGGGTCAGGATTACGCTGATGAGTTTGAGGATGGCGGCGTCGTCATCCACCACGAGGATGCGCGGCATGGAAGACAGTCTAACCAGTCCGTGAGAATTATGGATGGAAAACCCGTCATTTTTCATCGGACCTTTGCCCGACCACTCGACTCGTCTAGGCTGGAGGCATGACCGGACGCCCAGCCTCCGAACTGACGATCCTCCACGCCCGGACACTGACGCTCGACAGCACGCAGCCGGAAGCCCAGGCCGTCCTCGTCGGCGGCGGCCGGGTGCTCGCGGCCGGGACACGGGAGGAGGTCTCAGCCCTCGCCCCGCGCGCCCGGGTGCTCGACCACCGCGACCTGATCCTGACGCCGGGGCTGGCGGACGCGCACATCCACCTCGTTTCGTACGGCTTCTCGCTCTCCGAACTCGGCCTGCATGGGGCAAGGAGTGTGTCGGAGGTGCAGGCGCGGGTGTTGCAACGGGCGATCAACACTCCTGCCGGAACGTGGATTCGCGGCGGCGGTTTCCTGCTGAGCGAACTGGGGCTGGGCGAGTACCCCACGGTCCGGGCCCTCGACGAGGTGAGTCCCCACCACCCCGTCCTGCTGTACTCGCGCGACCTGCACCTCGCCTGGGCGAATTCGCTCGCGCTGCGGCTGGCGGGCATCTCCGAAACGACCCCGGACCCGGAGGGCGGGGTGATCGTCCGGCCCCTGGGCACCCTGCTGGAGAACGCGACCGAACTCGTGGCGAACGCGATGCCCGTCCCCAGCGAGGCCGAATACCTGCGGGCGGCGAAGGCGGGGGTGGACGACCTCGCCTCACGCGGGTACGTCAGCGCGCACACGATGGCCTTCGAGTCCCCGGAGGCGCCGCGCGCCCTGCAAACGCTCGCCACGCGGGGAGAATTGCCGTTGCGGGTGTGGGCCAGCCTCCCCCACGAGCGGCTGGGGCACGCGCGGGACCTGGGTGTCGGACACAGTGTTCCCAGGGGGGGGCCAGGCGCCCTCTTCCAGTGGGGCGGGGTCAAGTTCTTCGCGGACGGGGCGCTCGGCAGCCGCACCGCCTGGCTGCACGCCCCCGGCTTCGCGGACGGCAGCGGCACGGGCATTCCACTCGACTCGCCCGAACTCATCCGCGACCTGGGCATGGAGGCGCTGCGGCTGGGCCTTTCGCCCGTCACCCACGCCATCGGCGACCGGGCGAATACCGAGGTGCTGGACGCGTACGACGATCTGCGTGACCTTGCCGCCCAGAAGAACGTCCCCCTGCGGATCGAGCACGCCCAGCACCTTCGGCCGGACGACATCCCCCGCTTCCAGGGCATCGCGGCGGGAGTGCAGCCCATCCACCTGCACGCGGATGGGGCTCTCATCCGCTCCCTGCTGCCGCACCTCGCCGGCACGAGCTACCCCTTCCGCAGCCTGCGGGACGCCGGGGCGATCCTGGCCTTCGGGTCGGACGCGCCGGTCGCCCCGCCCGAGTACCGCGCCAACTTCGCCGCCGCGATCACCCGCCGCGACGACGAGGGCCACCCCCTCGCCCAGCACGAGGCGCTGACCGAGATGGACGTGCTGTGGGCCCACACGCGCGGCCCCGCCCTCGCCGCCGGGTGGGACGACGAGGGAATCATCCGGCCCGGGGCGCGGGCGGCCTTCACCCTCTGGGATAGGCTGGGGGGGAACGCGCGGGCGCTGGTGCTGTGAAGTACGAACTGCGCTGGCCGCCGAACGGACGTGAGGTTGATGTTTGGCTGGACGAACTGCCTACCGAGAGGCTTACAACGGTGGACCCCGAGCCAATAACGTTCCCAGCAAATGTACTCTGTTCGGAACGAACGGCGGCGCTGAGTCAATGGTTCCCGCTTAACGTGAACCGTTACGGACTGCTGGGCGGCACCTTTGTCCCGCATCGGGAGGCAGTATTCCTCCTGCACCTGCCTGTACCCGTCGTCGACGCCCTTTCACCATACCAGGAGCCTTACCGCCGCCCCGGCCTACCTCAAAAATTTCAGGCTGCTGTCGTGGACGGAATCACCCACGACTTAACCACCTTGCCCTGCGGCTCGCTTTATCTACGTGCTGCGGCTCATGACGTGGTCGGTTCAAGTCAAGTGGGATTCAAGATGCTCAGCATGTCGCTTATGGACTTACGGTCGTTACCAGGATGGGATGGGGCAGTGGTGGCCTCCGGCGATTGGTTCGTTCCACCACTTCGTTGAAATTCGGGAACTTACAAAAAGCGCGGCTGGGCGACAACTCGTGCCCAGCCGCGACTTTTCAACTTGCGCCTACGCCTCCACGCCCTCCGGCAATTCCGCGTTCGAGTACACGTTCTGCACGTCGTCGAGGTCTTCCAGCGAGTCGATCAGGGTCATCAGCTTACGCACGTCGCCCTCGCTCACCGCGACCGTGTTCGTGGGGATCATGGTGATCTGCCCGCTCTCGGCCTTGAAGCCCGCTGCCGCCAATGCGTCCTGCACGGCGTAGAGGTCATTCGGCGCGGTGCTGATCTCCAGCCCGTCCTCGGACTCCTGAATGTCCTCGGCGCCGTTCTCGATGGCGGCCTCCTGGGCAGCCTCGGAGGCGTCGGGGAGGAGGATCACGCCCTTTTTCTCGAACTGCCAGGCGACCGAGCCGCTGGTGCCGAGGGAGCCGCCGCGCTTGTTGAAGACCGAGCGGATGTCGGCGACGGTGCGGTTCACGTTGTCGGTCAGCGTCTCGATGAAGATCGCCGTGCCGCCGGGGCCGTAGCCCTCGTAGGTGACCTCCTTGTACTCGGCTGCGCCCTCGGCCGCGCCCGCCGCGCGCTTGATCGCGTTCTCGATGTTGTCGGCGGGCACGGTGTCGGCCTTCGCCGCCGCGATGGCGTTCTTGAGGCTGAGGTTGGCCGCCGGGTCGCCGCTGCCGCCGCTCCTCACCGCCGCCTGAATAGCGCGGATGTGCTTGGAGTAGATCGCACTCCGCTTCTTGTCGTTCGCGCCCTTCTTGCGCTTGATCTGTGCCCACTTGCTGTGACCGGCCATGTTCAGTGTCTCCTTGCTGTGTTCCGCATGGGAAGCGCGCTCACCCAGGAACGGGGGCGCGTTGCATAAGCCATTGTATCGCGGCCCGTCCGGTACACTCCGGGAGTCCGGTGACGGGCGGGAAGCATGACAAGCGGGGAAACGACCGGGGCGCACGTCAGCCCACGACCTCACCTTTCAAAAGGGAAAGGAAGTGGCCGGACGCCCTGGATCAGAGGGTGTCCGGCCCGGTGAACTTATGCCGCAACGTAAGTCTACCAGAACGCACGCCCAGAAGAAACGCAAGGCCAAGAAACGACAGAAGCGCCCCCAGGCGTGGAAGGAGTGGATCGGCCTGGTGTCCCTCCTCCGGAGTGTCTTCCGGTTCTTATGGGAGCAGGTCCACAGGGGTCAATAACAACCTCTGACTGGGTGAAAGCCCCTCGTTCACCCCGCTGAAGTGCCCACCGCCCCCGCCGGGCGGTTTTTTCTTGCCGCTGCCTCTGACCCTCAGCCGTCCTCGTTGTCGGGTTCCAGAGCGGGATGAGCGACCGGCTGGAAGCGGGCGTGGTCCTCCGTCGGCGTCAGGTTCTGGCGCTCGTCACCCTCCGGTCCGGTGTCCACGCCGCTGATGACGACCTCACCCCGGCCCCGCTCGCCCTGCGTTTCCTCGCCGTGCGCGCCGCCTGGAATCTGGGTCATGCGCCAGGGTACGGCACAGACGGGCCGGTGTGGTGTGGGCGGCGCAGGAAAAGGCCCCGCCCGCACCCGCCTCAGCGTGTCAGGGCCTCCTCCAGCGCCTCGGCGAAGGCGTCCTCGTCGTCGAGCCAGGGGTAGTGCCCGGCGTCGAGAACGGTCACGTCGGCATCCGCGAGGTCGGCGAGCCACTGGACCTGCTCGGGGTAGCTCGTGCGGTCGTGGACCCCGGCGATCACGAAGACGGGGCGGCGCAGTTCGGCCAGGAAGGGCGGGTACTCGAACTCCCACAGGCCCTGGTTCACAAGGGCTTCTTGCACCTCACCGCCGCCCACGAGTTGCCCCTCGGCGTCGGCGAACTCCTGGCGCATCCGGCTCGCGGCGTCGCGGAATTGCAGGGTGTTCAGCAGGTCGCGGGCGTTGAGGAGCCCAAAGGCCGCCTCCACCCGTGCCTCCCCCACCGGGGCGTACTCGCCTTCCGGCGTCCGGGCACGCACCTCAGCCGCCGGGTCGTCGAGGGGCACGCCCCGCCGGGCGCTCGCCTCCGCGAGCAGGGTCAGGGCCAGCTCCGGGAAGTGAAGCCAGGGGTTGACGACGACCACGCGCGCCGTGCGGGTCGGCCAGCGCCGGGCGTACTCCAGCGCGACGAGGGCGCCGAAGCCGTGCCCCAGCGGCACGATGCTTTCGGCCCCCAGATATTCCCGCACGGCCTCCACGTCAGCGACCAGGGTGTCGAGATCGAGGGTGTCGCCGCCTTGATCGGTGTCGGCGAGGGCTCCGCTGCGCCCCGAGCCGCGCTGGTCGAGGTACACGACGCGGCGGTCTTCGAGCCGCTCGCCGAAGAGAGTGCGGAAGGCGTAGGAGTTGTAACCGGGGCCGCCGTGCAGGAAGACGACGGTCGGCTCGCCCGGCGGCGGGTCTTCCGGGCCGGTCACCTCGAAATACAGGTCCGCGCCGTTGAGGCGCTCTAAGGTGGGCTCGTCCTGCCAGGTCATGCGGGCATTGTAGGAGGGGAGGATGACGGCAGAGCAAAGAGGCACCGTCGCGGCGTGAGCCCCGGGCCCTGGGTTACCCTGCCGCCATGACCGACGCCACACCGCAGGGCATCGCCTTCACGCTCGACGGGGTGGACGACCTGACGTTTACCCGCATCCTGCGTGACGTGATGCAGGACAACGCTTTCCGCCGCCCCCTCCAGATTCAGGCCCAGGAACCGCGCCCCGGCAGCCCCGCCCGCCTGACGCTGGTCTTCCGCCCCGCTGACCGGACGCGCGCCATCGAGGCGATGCAGCGCCTCAAGACCGTCCTGCTGCGTCACGGCGTGCAGGTGGACTCGGTGCGGGTGCCGGGCGGGGACTGACTCCGGGGTCAGCTCTCGGTGTCCGGGTTCAGGCCCTCGGCACGTTTGAGGGTGTGGGTAGTCTCGACCTCGTCCTCTCCGCCTCCACCCAGCAGGGCCGTCACCTCGGCGGCGTTCAGGTGGTCACCGGAGGGAGTGGGCACCCCGGAGGCCGGGCGTGTGGCGAAACCGGCGGGGGCGTCGCCCTGCTCGGCGGTCTGGTCGTCCGTCTGCGGCTCGCTGCGGACGGCCAGGGTGGGGTTGACGGGCAGGGCGTCGCGGTCGTCGTCGGAGGTCATGCCCCAGCGTGGGCCGCCCCTGTCAGGGGAAGCTGCCGGTTCGCTCAAGGTTTCGTGATGAAGTGAGGGGGATGCGCCGAGTCCTGCCCCTCCTCCTCGCCCCCCTGCTTGTCGCCGCCGCGCCGACTCGGACGACCCCACTCCGGCTCGTCATCCTCAGCGACTTCAACGGTTCTTACGGCAGCACGACCTACCCGGCGGCCTTGACCCGCAGTGTCGCCCGCATCGTGCGCGAGTGGAAGCCGGACCTCGTGCTCTCGGCGGGGGACCTGATCGCCGGGCAGAAGGTTTCGCTGACCGACGCGCGGGTACGGGCGATGTGGGCGGCCTTCGAGCGAGACGTGCGTGCGCCGCTCAGTCGGGCGGGCATTCCCTTCGCCTTCACCCTGGGAAACCACGATGCCTCTCTCGCACGGGACCGGAGGCTGGCCGCCGAATACTGGCGGGGGCACGCGCCGGGACTGGACTACGTGAACCGGGCCGACTTCCCCTTCCGGTACGCCTTCACCTTCGGCGGGCACAGGCTGTTCGTGGCCGTCCTCGACGCCAGCGGACCGAACGTGGGGGCGAATCAGCGCGCGTGGCTCGCCCGGCAACTCGCCACCCCCGAGGCGCGGAAGGCAGGTATCCGGCTTGTGGTGGGCCACCTCCCCCTCGCGGGCGTGAGCGGGGGGAAGAACAAACCCGGCGAGGTCATCCGCGACCCCCTCCCGCTGCGAAAGGTCATGGAGGAGGGCCGAGTCCTCGCCTACGTCAGCGGTCACCACGCGGCCTTCTACCCGGGACGGCTGGGTGGGCTGAACGTCCTCGCCAGCGGGGGCATCGGCGGTCGGGATTACGTGGGATACCCGGGGACGGCGCGCAGCACGGTCACGCTGCTCAGCCTCGACACAACGGAGGGCTCGGCCACCTTCAAGACCTTCGCCGCGGACACGGGGGCGGAGATGAAGACGGCCTCGCTTCCCACACGGCTGAACGGACTCGGCGGGCCGCTCGTGCGGGTGGAGGAGTTGAAATAGAGGGAGGCCGGGAACGCCACCCACTCGCGCCCCCGGCCCTCTGCCCTTCCCTCGGCTTACGCCTCCTGGTACGTCTTCTCGATGGGCATTCCGACCGCGTTGCCCCACTCGGTCCACGAGCCGTCGTAGTTGCGGACCCTGGGGTAACCCAGCAACTCGCGCAGCACGAACCACGAGTGGCTGCTCCGCTCGGCGATGCGGCAGTAGGCGATCACGTCCTTGTCGGGGGTGACGCCCTCACCCTCGTAGAGCGCCTTCAGCTCGTCGGCGGTCTTGAAGGTACCGTCCTCGTTCGTGGCGCGGGCCCAGGGGATATTCGCCGCGCCGGGGATGTGGCCGCCGCGCAGCACGCCCTCCTGCGGGTAGTTGGGCATGTGGGTGACCTTGCCCGAGAACTCGTCGGGGCTGCGGACATCCACCATCGCGCCCCCCCCGGACCGGACAGTCTCGATGTGCGCCTTCACCTCGTCGCGGTAGGCGCGCAGGCTCTCGTCGCGTTTCAGGGCCGGGTACTGGGTGGCTTCAAAGCTCGGCGCGTCGGTCGTCAGCTCTCGGCCCTCGGCGACCCACTTCTGGCGCCCGCCGTTCATGAGCTTCAGGTTCTGCACGCCGTTGTAGCTCAGGAACCAGTAGGCGTAGGCGGCCCACCAGTTGCTCTTGTCGCCGTAGAGGACGATCTGGTCACCTTCCTTGAGGCCCAGACGACCCAGCAGGGTCTGAAGCTCCTCCGGCCCGATAAATTCGCGCATGACCGGGTCCCAGAAGTCCTGCTGCCAGTCCACCTTCACGGCGCCCTGGATGTGGCCGGTGTCGTAGAGCAGGATGTCCTCGTCCACCTCGATCAGGCGGACGCCTTCCTGGTTCAGGTTCTGGGCCACCCAGTCGGTGCTCACGAGCACGTCTTTCACGTAGTCCATCGTTTTGTGCCTCCTTTGACCTCGGGAATTCTAACGGGCCGGATAAGTCGTTGACCTTTTCGGTCAACTGGACAGGGCTCACCATACCGTCTGCGGGGGCGGGGGTACAGTTGGCGGTATGACCCAGCCCGCTCCCCTGCCCGAACGGCTCCAGAGCATCGTGAGCCTGTTCAAGTCCGCACCCAAGCCGCTGCGGCTCCAGGCTCTCCTCGAATACAGCCGCAAGCTGCCGCCCCTCCCCGAGAAGTACGTCGAGCACCCCGAGTTTCTGCAAGCGGTCCCCGAGTGCGCCAGCCCCTTCTTCCTGGTGACGGAGCAGGCGGAGAACGGGGGCGTCAACATGTACTTCAAGGTGCCCGAGGAGGCCCCCACCGTGCGCGGCTACGCGGGCATCCTGCACGAGGCGCTGCAAGGCGAGTCGCCCGAGACGATTCTGAACATCCCGGATCAGTTCTACATGGACATGGGCCTGTCCGAACTCATCACGCCGATGCGGCTGCGCGGCATGGGCGCCATCCTGATGCGCCTGAAAAATGACGTGCGGGAACACGCGGCGCAGGGGTGAGGGAAGACAGGAAGGGGGGCCGAGGCACCCAACCGCCCCGGCCCCTTTCTTGATGTGGAGGAGGGAAGGTCTTTCTCCCTCTCCCCTCGTGGGTGACTCGTAGAGCTGCAAAGCAGAGGGCCGGGGTGAGGGGGCGTGTGACCGGCTTTAACGCTACTTAGAAACCTTGCCCCATTTCTGGCCGCGCCACAGGTCGCCTGCGGTCACCCCCTCCCAACCTCTCGCGGTGCGAGCTGTCCCAGTCCCCCCTCAAGGGGGAGGAGCTAAAAGCACTCCCTACGACCGCACCCTCGCCCCGTGCGCCGCCACCAACGCCGCCAGCGCCAGGCCCCGGTGGCTGATCGCCTGCTTCTCCTCCAGGGTCATCTCGGCCAGGGTGCGGGTCTCGCCGTCGGGGACGAAGAGGGGGTCGTAGCCGAAGCCGCTCTCGCCGCGCGGGCCTTCGAGGAGGGTGCCCGTCATCTCGCCCCGGTACGTCTCCACCTGACCGTCGGGGGAGGCGAGGATGACCACCGAGACGAACTTCGCGCGGCGGTCCTTCACCCCGCGCAGCTTTTCGAGGAGGTAGAGGTTGCGCTCGTTGTCGTTGTCCCGGTTGCCGAAGCGGGCGCTGTAGACGCCGGGCTGGCCGTTCAGCGCCACGACCTCCAGCCCCGAGTCGTCGGCGAGGGCTGGCACGCCGCGCATGAGGGCCGCCGCACACGCCTTCAGGGCGGCGTTCTCCTCGTAGGTCGTGCCCGTCTCCTCGGGGAGGGGGAGGCCGCTTAGGCCCTCCAACTGCCAGTCCAGGCCGCCCAGCGCCTGCGCGATCTCGCGCACTTTCCCGGCGTTCCCCGTCGCCACCACCACCCGCATTCCGTCACTCGTCACGCCCCCGAGTGTAGGCCCTGAGCCATCACGCTTCCCTTTCACCCGTCAGGGGGAGGTCGGCTCTCACCCGCCACCGCTCCTCACCGTCGCGCTTCTCGAAGAGGGCGACGGAGCGGTAGGTCTGGGCGTGGTGGGGCGCGGTCAACGCCTCCAGCCGCTCCCGCAACCCCGCCGGGTCCTCGCCCCCGTAGGGCTGGACCAGGGTGAAGTGGGGCTGCCAGGAGTCCAGGCCGCGCGGCGTGTGCAGGAGCTGCATCCGCGCCCGCTCGAAGGGCCGGGCGTACTTGCCCTGTGCCACCTGCTCGTCGAAGGGCGAGGCGGTCACGAAGCGGGCCAGCCGCGCGAGGAGCAGGGTGTGGAGCACGACGAGCGGGACGTTCGCGTCGAAACGGTGGACCCAGGTCTCCCCGTCGTCCCAGACCTCGACCCGGCCCCCGGTGAGGGTGAGCACCGTGCCGGGCGAGAGGCAGGCGGCGCACGCCCGCGCCTCGGCCTCGATTCCCGGCCACCAGGCAGGATCGGTAAAAAAGCCCTCCACCACGGTCAGGTGAAAGCCGTAGGGTCCGGCGTCGGTTTGGTCCTGAGGGGTCAGGAAATCCGGCAGCGACACCTCCCGCCCCGCCCGCACGTCGAACCCCAGCAACGCGCTACCCGCCTGGTAGTACGGATCAGCCGCCGGGGGGCAGAGGTAGACGGCGAAACGGGTGCCGGAACGGGGATCAGTCATGTCGGGGCCTGTGGATGATGGCGAGGGGCTGATGGCTGAAAGCTGACCGTTCCTTCAAAACACCCGCCAACGGTAGAAGAGGAAGGCCAGCGTCGCCGCCAGCATCGAGGCGATGCCCAGCACGATCCAGAGGGCCTCGGGGCTCTGGGAGAAGGGCAGGGGCACGTTCATTCCGAAGATGCTGGTCACGAGGGTGGGGATCGCCACCAGAATCGTGGTCACCGTGAGCACCTTCACGACCTGGTTGACGTTGTTGCTGATGACCGAGGCGAAGGCGCCCGCCATGCTCGTCAGGATGTTGCTGGCGATGCTTGCCATCTCGATGGCCTGGAGGTTCTCGATGAGCACGTCGTCGAGGAGGTCCGAATCCTCCTCGTACATCTCGAAGATGCGGTCGCGCTTGACCCGCTCCATCATCGCCTCGTTCGCCTTGAGGCCGGTGATGAAGTACACGAGGCTCTTTTCGAGCTTCAGGAGGTCCATGAGTTCGCGGTTGCGGGTGGCCGTCTCCATCCGGTCCTCGATGGTATCCACCCGCTTGTTGATCTGCCGCACGTCGATCAGGAACCGCTGGGCGTTGCGCAGGAAGAGTTGCAGGGTCAGGCGGTTTTTCTTGGCGGTGCTCACGCGGCGCACCAGGCCGCCCACCACGTCCTTGACGACCGGGTTTTCCAGCGCGCAGACGGTCACGAGGCAGTGATCGGTGTGCAGGATGCCCAGCGGCACGGTGTCGTAGGGGATATCGCTGTCCTCGCCCAGGCGGTAGCTCGTCTGCATGATGATGAGGAGCTGGCCGTCCTCACGCTCGAAGCGGCTGCGCTCGTCGGGGTCGAGGGGATAGCTGAGGTAGTCGAGGGGCAGGCCGGTCTCGCGGCTCACCCGGGCGAGTTCCTCGGCGGAGGGGGCGGTGGCGTTGATCCAGCAGCCGTCGATATAGCCGTCGATGGTCTGGAGCTTGCCGCCGACGCTGCGGTAGTACGTCAGCACGGGCGCCCCTCACGAGATTCGGTGTGGTGCATGGCGCGTCCTCCGGTGAGGATGGGATGGCGTGGGGGGCGTACTGGGGGGCTCGTGCTCGGTCTGTTCGGCGGGATTCACGTCATCACCTCCTCTCCTTACGGGCGCGTCCTCGCGCGGCAGACCATGCTAGCGGGGCGGGCGCGGGCGAGGCAAGCGGAGAATGCCCCAGGTCGGGGGTGCCGTTCCCCGGGCGGGGAGGGGTCGCCAGTCGCCGGTCACCAGTTGCCAGTCGCCGGTGAACAGCAGGGGCCACCCTCTTTCCAGGGCGGGGTCCCAACGAAAAACCCCGGCGCGGAAGGCCGGGGCAGCGGAGACGGGCGGATTTACAGGCCGAAGAAGGCCCGGTTCTTGACGATGAACTCGGTCTCGCCGCCGGGCACGTCCTCCTCGGGGAAGATGGCGCTGACGGGGCAGGCGGGGACGCAGGCTCCACAGTCGATGCACTCGTCGGGGTGGATCAGGAACTGGTCGCCGCCGTCGTAGATACACTCGACCGGGCACACTTCCGTGCAGGCCTGGTCCTTGACGCCGATGCAGGGGCTGACGATCACGTGAGGCATGGCGGACAGTATGCACAACCCCCGGGGGGCTGACAAGGACACTCCCCCACCGGGCTAGTCAGGGTTTTTGTGCGCCGGGACGCAAAAAAGCCGAGTTTGGAAGTCAGGATTGCGGCGGCGGGGCAGGGCGAGAGCCGTCCTGCACGGCCCGCAGGTGCGCCTCGGCCAGCCCCAGGTCGGCCTCCTGGTCCACATCGTTGCCGATGGCGGCGTGCGGGGTGATCAGGGCGCGGGCGGGCACGCCGAGGATGGCGCTCACGCGGGCCTCCAACTCGCGGACGGTGAGGCGTCCGAGCAGGAGCCGCACCAGCACGCCGGGACCGATCAGCCGGGCGAGTTTGAAGGGGGCCTTGCGGGCAGCGAGGACTTCGCGCAGCCGGGGGAGGAACTGGCCGATCAGGCGTGGGTCGAGCAGGAAGACGTTGCCGCCCGTGAAGGTGCCGTCGCGCAGCCGGGCGTAGGTGCGGCGCATCCCGGGGAAGGCCCGCTCGCAGTCCTCGCGGCGGACGACCGGGTAGACGAGGGCGGCACCTTCCGGCGCGGCGGCGAGCACCTGCGCGAGTTGTTCCGAGGTGAGGAGGGGAATGTCGGCGGTGGCGACGAGGACGCGCTCGCCGGGCGAGAGACCCATTCCCGCCAGGGCCTCCACCCCTGCCTCCAGGTTGCTGAGCAGGGTGCCGTGGTCGGTCACGCGCTCGTCGATCCAGGGGTCGAGTTCGGGGGTGGTCGGGCCCACGTAAGCGACGCGCGAGACCCGCCCGCTCCCCCGCAGGGCGCGCAGCACGTGCAGGGCCATCGGCTCGCCCCCCACCGGGATGAGCGCCTTGACCGGGACCCCGTGGGCCGACGCGAAGGGGTCGCCGGGGTCGCCGCCGCCAAGGACCACGGCGCTCCAGCGCGGGCCCGGCGGCGGAAAGGGGGCGGTGACCGGGGAAGTGACGTCTGGCCCGGCGTGACGGGAACTCATGCCCGTGAGCGTAGCACCCGTTCCTCGGCACCCGCGCTCCCTGCCGGGGGCAACGCGGGGGGAGAGGCGGGCAGGCGCAGGGTGGCCGTGAAGCCCTTCCCCGGCGCGCTCTCCAGCGTCAGGGAGCCGCCGTGCAACCCCGCCGCGCGCCGCACGAGCGCGAGGCCCAGGCCGTGCCCACTCTGCCCTCCCGCCGCGCTGCGGCTCGCGTCCGGGCGGTAGAAGGGTTCGCCCAGCCGGGCAAGCACATCGGGGGGAACGCCGGGGCCGTCGTCGCGCACCTCGACCGTGGCCCCGCCGGAGCCGTCCCCCACCGTCACCGTGACCGTCGCCCCCGGCGCGTGCCGCACGGCGTTGACGGTCAGGTTCCAGATCGCCTGCCCCAGGAGCACCCGGTCACCCGCCACCGTCACCGCCTGCGGGGCCACGAGGTCCACATCTGCCTCGGGGTCGAGTTCGCGGGCGCGGTCCACGGCGTCGGCGGCGAGGTCGCGCAGCGGCACGCTCTCCCGCGTCATGGCCGAGGCGTCGCGGGCGAGGAGCAGGAGGTGGTCGGCGAGGGTGGCGAGGCGGGCGATGTCGGTGCCGATCTCACGCAACTCCGCCCGGTAGCGCCCGGCCTCCCGGTCGCGGGCGAGGGTCGCGTCCACCCGGGCCGTCAGGGCGGCGAGGGGACTGCGCAGGTCGTGGGCGGCGGCCCGCACGAAGTCCTGCTCGCGTTCTCGGGCCTCGGCGAGGCGGGCGAACGTTCCCTGGAGGGTGAGCGCCAGCCGCGAGAGTTCGTCTCCCGGCCCCGCCCCGGGCACGGGTCGCCGCAAGTCGCCGCCCACCCCGATCTCGCGCGCCGCGCCCTCCAGCGCCCGCACCGGGGCGAGGAGCCGCCCGGCGACCGTCCAGCCCACGAGCAGGGACAGCCCCAGCGCGAGCGGCACGAGCACCCACAGCGCCCGCGCGAAGGCCGTTCTGGCCTCCCCCAGCGCCCGCGCGTCGCTCACCACGGTGAGGGCGGCCCGGCCCCCCGAGACGATCCGCACGGCGACCAGACGATCTCCCGCCCGGTAGGTGCCGGGGCGCAACCCGCGTGGAACACCCTCCGGGAAGCGCCGGGTGCTGACCGCCCGCACCTCTCCCCCACCCACGGTGATGAGCCGCACGTCGAGGCTCCGGGTCTGGGGGTCGGCGTCGAGGATGCCCTCCAGGTCCGCCGGGCCCAGCGTGTCGCCGAGCAGCGCCCCGAAGAGGTCCTCCCCCCGCCCCAGCGCCGATTCCACCCGCGCCTGCACGGCACCCACCGCCCCGGTCAGCCGGTCGCGCTGCGCCGCGAAGAGGAACGAGTTCACCGCGAAAAAAAGCCCCGCCGCCACGAGCGCCACCGCCAGCCCCGTCGCCAGCGCCGCCCACAGCGCGAGCCGGGCGCGCAGGGTGAGGTGGGGTTTAGAGGACACGACCGCCCGGCGCCCCTTGCCACTCTGCCCGCGTGAGGGCGTACTCCACGTCTCCCGCCTCCGAACCCTCGATCACCTCGGGCCAGTCCTGGAAGAAGGTCCGCACGAGCCTCAGCCCGGCCTTCTCCATCACCCGCCGGGAAGCCACGTTGACGGTCATGGTGGAGGCGACGACGCGCTCCACCCCAGGTTGGGCGAAGGCCAGGCGCACTAGGGCGCGTGCCCCCTCCGCCCCATAGCCCTGGCCCCAGGCTGACCGTTTCAGCCGGTAGCCGAGTTCCAGGCTGCCGGGGTCCTCCTCGACGGGCCGCAGGGCGAACCAGCCCAGGAACTCCCCGGTCTCCCGCTCCTCGGCAGCCCAGCGGCCATATGCCTCCCAACGCCCGTACTCGGCCAGAATGCCGGGCAGCACCTTCTCCCGGACGACCTCGCGCGGGGTAGGCCGTCCGCCGTTGAGGAAACGCATGACGGCGGGATCGCGGTCGAGGTCCCACAGCAGGTCCCCGTCGGCCTCCGTGAAGCGCCGCAGGGTCAGGCGGTCGGTTTGCAGCACGGTCACCTTACCGCTCCACCCGGTAGCCCCGCCCGCGCTCGCTCGTCACCGCCTCAGGCGCGAGTTTGCGGCGCAGGTAGCGCACGTACACGTCCACGATGCGCGCCTCGCCGCCGAACTCGGGGCCCCACACCCGGTCGAGGAGTTCCTCGCGGGTGAACCAGCGCTCGGGCGAGAGGGCCAGCGTCTCGATCAGGGCGTACTCGCGGCCCGTCACGGCGACCTCTTCCCCGTCCCAGGTTACCGTGCGCGCCACCGTGTCGAGGGTGCCGCGCCCGCCCGCAAAGGACACGCGCGGCGCCCCCTGCCCCCGCTCCCGGCGGGAAAGGGCCCGCAGGGTAGCGAGGAGTTCGGGCACCGCGAAGGGCTTGACGAGGTAGGCGTCCCCGCCGAGGTCGAGGCCCTGCACCCGGTCGGCGAGTTCACCCCGCGCCGTCAGGAAGAGGATGGGCGCGTCCACCCCCGCCCCGCGCAACTCCCGCGCCACCGCGAAGCCGTCCATCCCCGGCAGCATCACGTCGAGCACGATCAGCGGAAAGTCGCCGAGCAGGGCGGCCTCCAGGCCCTCGGTTCCGCTCCGGGCCCAGGTGGCCGTGTACCCCGCCTCGCGCAGGGCGCCCAGGGTCGGTTCGGCGATGCGGGGGTCGTCCTCGACGAACAGCAGACGCATGGGCGTCAGTCTAGGCGGCGAGGTCAAACGGGTGTTAACCGCTCAGACCGCGCAGGAGCGCCCAGCCGAGCAGGCCCATGCCGACAAGGACACTCCCCCCCAACACCGGCAGCACCCAGGGCAGGCGCCGCTGGAGGCCTAGACTCCGCGCCCGCGCGTCCGCCAGTACCGGGGCAGGCAGCCCGCGCGCCGCCAGCGCCAGGATCGTCGGCACCACGATCAGGTCGTCTCCCACCCCCAGCACCGGCGTCAGGTCGGGCAGGAGGTCCACCGGGCTCAGCGCGTAGGCGAGGGCGAGCAGGGCCGCCAGCCGCACCCGTCCCGGCGTGCGACGGTCCCCCACCGCGAACAGCAGCGCCAGCGCGTCCCGCCAGAACAGCCGAAGTCGAGAGGTCACGGGGATAGATACGGTATGGGGCGGGTGAGGGTTCCTTGGCTCATGCAACCTTCCGCCAGCAGATGACCAACTCAAGGGGTCGTCTTTTTATTTTCTCCTCCCCCTTGAGGGGGGAGGCCGGGTGGGGGTGACCGCCCCAGCCATCCCAACAACCCCAGCCCTTCACCTCCCCCCGCCCATCCTCTACACTCTCCCCTGGTTCGGGGCACCTCGCCCCGCCTGGAGGTCAACCGGGAAGAGGCTCACCCCACCAGGTGAGCGGGCGTGTACCGCGAGGACACGCGGGGAGACAACGGACGGCACATCACCGAGAAAAACGCCCCCTCGTGGGGTGGGTGGTGCTCTGCTCGTTCCGGTGTTCCCTTTCCGGTTCGGGCGCCGTCCGCGTTTGGCCTGCCCGCTGGCCGTGTGCTAGGATTTTCCACTGGTGACTCGCCCCCGTGGTGGGGCTGACTCGGTTCACAGGAACCATGAGCGCGTGTCCGAAGCAGCGTTTTTCGGGCGGGCGCGGCAGGAGGAAAGATGTTTGCGATCATTCAGAGCGGCGGCAAGCAGTACCGCGTGCAGGAAGGCGACGTGGTGCGCGTCGAGAATCTCCAGGGCGCGGCGGGCGACCAGCTCAGCCTGACCCCCCTCTTCGTGGGCGGCGAGCAGGCCGTGTTCGGGCAGGACGCGGGCCGCTTCACGGTGCAGGCCGAGGTCGTGGAGCATGGCCTGGGCAAGAAGATCTACATCCGCAAGTACAAGAGCGGCATCCAGTACCGCCGCCGCAACGGGCACCGCCAGGGCTTCACGGCGATCCGGATTCTGGGCATTCAGAGCTGACACAGCCAGGGGTAAGGAGAGACTGACATGGCACACAAGAAAGGCGTAGGTTCGTCCAAGAACGGGCGCGACAGCAATCCCAAGTACCTGGGCGTGAAGAAGTTCGGCGGCGAGCAGGTCGTCGCGGGCAACATCCTCGTGCGCCAGCGCGGCACGAAGTTCAAGGCGGGCCCGAATGTGGGAATGGGCCGCGACCACACCCTGTTCGCGCTGACGGACGGGCAGGTCGTGTTCACCAACCGGGGAGAGAAGGGCCGCTTCATCGGCGTCCAGGCCGCCAGCGCGACGGTCGCCGCCGACTGAGCACGGCGCTTCCCGGAAACGGCGCTTTCAGGCACGCCCTGCCCACGACGCGGCGGGGCGTGTTCTTTTGCAGTTTGATGTCTGAAGTGAGGTGAAGGCTATGGCATTTCGAGACGTGCTGGACATCGAGGTCCAGGCCGGGAAGGGCGGCGACGGGAGCATGAGCTTCCACCGCGCCAAGTACCTGGAAAAGGGCGGCCCCGACGGCGGCCACGGCGGTCGCGGCGGCGGCGTGATCCTGCGCGCCATCGAGGGCGTCGAGAGCCTGGAGCGGCTCGTCGGGCGCCGCAAGTTCAAGGCCGAGAACGGCGCCTACGGGGAAGGCCGACTGCGCCAGGGCTCCGACGGGCAGGACGTGGTGATCGAGGTCCCGGTGGGCACGACCGCCTTCGACAGCGACACGGGCAAGGTCATCGCCGACCTCGTGCGGGTGGGACAGGAGAAGGTGATCGCCAGGGGCGGCTTCGGCGGGCGCGGCAACTCCACCTTCGTGTCGAGCACCCGGCAGGCTCCGCGCTTCGCCGAACTCGGCACGCCGGGCGAGAAGCGGCGGGTGCGGCTGGAACTGCGACTCATCGCGGACGTGGGCCTGGTGGGCTACCCCAACGCGGGCAAGAGCAGCCTGCTCGCGGCCCTCTCCCGGGCGAACCCGGCCATCGCGGATTACCCCTTCACCACCCTCTCCCCCATTCTGGGCGTCGTGGAGCGCCCAGGCGGGGAGGAACGGCTGACGATGGCGGACATCCCCGGCATCATCGAGGGGGCGTCGGAGGGCAAGGGGCTGGGGCTGGAGTTTCTACGGCACATCAGCCGCACCCGGCTTCTCGTGTACGTCCTCGACGTGACCCGCGACCCGGTGAATGAGATGCGCCAGCTTCAGGCCGAGCTCCAGGCGTACGACCCCAGCCTGCTGGAGAACGTGGCCTGCGTAGCGCTGAACAAGGTCGAACTCGTGGACGCCGACCTCGCCGCCTTCGCGGAGGACGAGTTGGCGGGCTTCGGCCTGCCCATCTTCCGGGTGAGCGCGAAGGAGGGGACCGGCCTGGGCGAGCTGAGGGACGCCCTCTTCCAGCTTCTCCCCGACCGCGAGCTGTGGGCGCAGACACACGCGCTGGAGGTCGAGACGGAGGAGGTGCGCGAAGAACCCCTCAGCGTCACCTTCCGCGAGGACGCCCCGGAGAAGCCGGGCGAGGCACCCGAGCGCGTGTGGGAAGTGCACGGCGGGGGCTTCGAGGAGCGCATCGTGCGCTTCGCCCGCCACCTGGAGGACGCCGCCGAGTACCTCTCGCTGTTCAAGCGGCAGGGGCTCTACAACGCCCTCAAGCGGGCCGGGGCGCGTGAGGGCGACACGGTGGAGATCGGGACCTTCCGCTTCGAGTATTTCGAGGAAAAGGATTAAAGGCGGTCGAAGAGGGCGGAGGAGTTCAGGCATCCCCCGCCCCGCCCCTTTCGACGTTCAGGGCTGGTACGTCTTGAGCCCCACGTCCACCCCTGGCCCGGTCCGGGCGCGGTAGAAGATCAGGCTGACGGGCAGGTTGCTCCCGCTGGCGGGCACGAAGTCGATGTTGAGGCGGTCGGTCTGCGAGCGCCACAGCAAGACGGGCTGGTCGGGGGTCAGGGCGTTGCCGCTCCGGGGCAGCTTGATCGTCTGGCTCAGGGGGCCGTCCTGCACGTTCATCGCGCCCCGGTACAGGCCCCCGCGCGGGCTGAGGGCCACGGCGGTGCCCGCCGCGCCGCTCACCTCCAGGTCGTACAGCACCCCGTAGTTGCCGAGCAGGCGCTGGGGCTGCCCGGTGAGCACGTCGGTCCCGGTGACGGCGGGGTCGACCTGTCCGTCCCCGATCACGATGCGCGCGGGCAGGGTGGTGAGGTTCACCCGTAGCGAGCGGACGGCGTTCGGAAAGGTGCCGCGCTGGTGGCGGCCGTCGGGCTGGAGGTACGGGAGCTGCTGGGCGACCTGCGCGGTGGGGGGCAGGCTTTCCTCCAGCATCAGGAAGGTGAGTTCCACCCGCCCCGACGTGGTGAGGTCTTGCAGGACGTTCACCCCCGTGCCCGGCCCGAGGGTGGGGCTGGCGTACACGGGAACGCTCCCCCCGGCCGGAACGGTGAGGGTGTGGGCCCCCGCCCCCGCGAAGTAGTCGAGCAGGGTGACCTGCCCGAGGAGGCCCTCGATGCGGGTGGGGGCCGTCTCGCCCAGCCGCTCGGTGCGCACCTCGACCGTGCGGGGCTCCAGGTTGCGCGCGAGCACGTACAGCCGCGCGGGCCGCCCCAGCGAGTTGAGGTGGTAGGCGAGGAGCCGCGCCCGACCCGCCACCGTGTCCTGGTACAGGATGCCGCTCTGGGTGGGGGCCTCGGGGCTGTCGCTGAACAGCAGCGGGGAACCGGGTCCCGCGACCGTCTGAACGGGGGCGGAGGGGTAACTCAGCACCTGGGGGTCGGGGAAGCGGTCGCCGGGCTCGGCGTACTTCAGGGCGTACGAGAGCGGGGAGTCCACCGGCGTGCCCTCCACCCGGATCATGCGGGAAAAGGGCGTGCTCTGGAGGCCCCGGCTGTTCGTGACCTGGAGGGTGACGGTGTACGTACCGGGCTGGAAGTACACCTCCTGCCGCCCGGCCCAACGGCGGCTCACGATGTCGGCCCCGTCGGGGTCGAAGGGGTAGTCGGTGAAGATCACCCGTTCGCCGGGGGCGTACACGCCCTTGTCGGTCGAGAAGCGGGCCTGCGGGGCGAGGGGATTGCCGCCCTCGCGCAGCGCCGTCAGTGTCAGGGTCCGGCCATTGTCCTCGACGCTCAGGTTCGCGTTCAGGGCGTCGGCGAGGAGCCGGGCGCTGACGTACAGGGTGGTGCCCACGGTGGCGACGCTGCCCTCGGGCTGGAGGGCGCCGGCGAGGAAGGCGGCGCCCCGGGCGGGGTCTACCGTCAGCCGACCGAGCTGCACCTGCCCGGCGCCGGTGCCCAGCGTCTGCCCCAGCAGGGCCGCCGTCTCGCGCAGCGGCAGCATCACGCGCCCCCCGATCAGGCGCGGCGGGGCGGCGAAGGTGGCGGCCTCCCCGTTTAGGAAGGCGGCGGGCTGGTCGGTCGTGACCGTGAGTTGCACGGCCCCCAGGGCGGCGGCGGAAGCGGGCAGGCCCAGCGCGAGTGCGGCGAGCAGGGCGCGGGCCGGGGAGAGGAAGCGCCTTGTCAAGGTGCGGGGGGTGGACGTGGAGGGGAAGAAGCGCACAGGCACCCGCGAAGTATGCGGGGCGAAGCTGACCCGCGTCTGGGCATTTCCGTCCCTTTCCTGCCGGGGTTCGGCACGGGTGGGAAGGGTCGGAGACATCGTGCCTGAGCGCGAGATCTCCCTTTTCCACCCACCGGGGAACCAACTCTTCCCGAGGATGAAGGAAAGGTGGGCATCCTCCGAAGGAGGTGAGGGCCAGGGTCAGTCCTCTCCCCTCCGCCGCGCGTGCCTCACCTCTGCCGCGACGAGGGCGGCCAGGTTGACCCCGTAGGTGCCCGCCAGCAGCGCGAGCAGCACGGTGCGGACGCCGGGCTGGGCGGGGTCGAGGAAGGCGGGGGGGCGGGTGAGACCCGCCAGGGGCGCGAGGGCCGCCAGCGCCGCCCCCCACGCGAGCAGGAGCACGCCGCCCCAGGCGCCTTCCAGCAGGCCCGAGCCGGGGAGGAGGAGCGCGGCGAGGCGGTAGAGGGCGGGGCGGCCCAGCCGTGCGGCCCCCGGCGGGCGGGGCACGAGCAGGAGCAGGGTCAGGCCCAGCAGCCCCGCGAGGGCGGCGAGCAGCGCCCAACCCAGGCGCACGCTCCCGCCCGCCCCGGGAGTCAGGACGGAGAGGGGCCGCCGCAGGTCGCGCGCCAGGGTCACGCTCAGGTCGCCGTTCACCGCCCGGGCGAGGCTGCGGTCGTCGGGGTAGCACAGCCGGGGCTCGCCCGGGCGGTAGGTGCGCTGGAAGACGGTGCCCGGCGTGGTCGGCGGCAACCCCAGGTTGTACGCGGCGGCGGCGAGGTCGGGGCGGGCGGCGAAGGCGGCGCGCCAATTCTCGCGCGCCCCCGGCAGGTCGCCCCGCCCCTGCGCGATCACCCCGAGGTTGTTCAGGGCGCAGGCGTTGCCCGGCGCGCGGGCGTAGCGGGCGCGGGCCGTGGCAGCGTCGCCGTCGAGCTGCGCCGCGAGGCCAGAAAGGAGCGCCGTGTCGGGTGCCGCGCGCAGGTCGAGGTCCTGGAGCCGGGCGGCGAACCAGCCCCCGCCGTACGTGCCGATGTTCAGGGCGGGGGCGCGCAGCCGGGCGGCGGTCGTGTTCGCCCACTGCCACCCGGCGAGGGCGGTCAGCAGCCCGGCGGCGAGCGCCACCAGCCCCAGCCGCTCGCCGAACGCGGCGTAGGTGACGACCGCCCGCCGCGCCCGCGAGAGGGGATGGCGCCCCCACGACGCCCAGCGGCCCCCGAGCGGGCGGGTGTCCTCGCCCTGGGCCCGCCACGCCCGCAGGGTGAGGGTGAGCAGGGCCGCCCCGAGCGAGACGAGCAGCGCGAGCGTCACGAGCCGCAGGGCGTCGCGCACCACCCGGGGACCCTCCGCCCCGAGGTTATAGAGGGTGCCCGCCCGCAGCGAGCGCGTGAACTGCCGCCACTCCTCGGCCTCGCCGCCCCGGCCCTGCGCGTCGAGGAGCGAGGCGTAGCGGGTGTACAGGGCGGGCCCGCCCTCGAAGCGGGGGTGCAGCTCGCGCAGGTAACGCATCCACGCCTCGGCCCGGCCCAGCCGCCCCTGCCCCAGCAGGGTGCCCACGTACCCGCTGGGGTTCCCGTAGGCGAAGAGCGCCGCGCGGCTCACGCTGACCTCGGGGTCGAGGCCGCGCGCGGCGGCGTCCCGGCGGGCGCGGTCGAGCGCGAGGTCGGCAGCGGCGGGAAACCCGGCGGCGTCCAGCCCGGCGGCCAGCTCCACCCAGGCGGGAAAGGGCAGGTCACCCCCCAGGCTGCGGCGCACCGCGTTCAGGCTGGCGAAGTTGTCCCCCCGCCCAGCCGCCAGCCGCGCCTCGCGCAGCGCCAGGAAGGGGTTGGTGGGGTCCTCGGCCGCCGCCCGCGCGAGGTTCCCCTCCGGCACGAGGGCCGCCGCCCGGGCCAGCCAGCCGGTGACCCCGGGGTCGGGCGGAAAGACCACCCGTTCCTGCACCCGGCCGCCCTCCCGGGGGTCTCCCAGGGTGAAGCGTTCGGTGTAGTCCTCACCCCGGGTACTCACCCGCAGGGTGCCGCCGCCCGCGTCGAGGGCCGTCACCTCCCCGGGCAGGTCGTAGCGGGCCCGGACCTGTCCCCGCCCCCCCAGCGCGTACACCACCGGGCCCACGCCCAGGTAGGTGCTCTCCCCCAGCGTCACGGGTCCGGTCAACTCGCCCAGTTCGTCCGGGTACGTGCGCGACCACAGCAGCCGCGCCCCGTCCTCGAAGCGCAAGGTGCGGCCCTCCAGCACGGCGTCGGCCCCCGCCGCGCCCGCCGTCAGGGCGAGCAGGGACAAGGCCGTCAGCGCCCGGGACCCGCGCGTCACGCCGGGCGCCGCTCCGAAAAGGCGAGGAGGTGCACGGCGCGCACGGCCATCGCCGCCCCCCCGGCGAGCAGGTCGGGCAGGCCCCCGAAGCGCGCGGCCAGGAGCAGACCGACCGGCACCGCGAGGGCGGTGGCGAAGGGCACGGCGTTCAGCCCCAGCCGCTTTTGCAGGGTGGCCTTGTACGGCACCATGACCGCCAGCCCGAACGCCAGCATCCCGAAGAGGGTGAGCGGCCCGGTCACGAGGAGCGCCCCCATCAGCGGCGCGATCCCCCCACCCCCCCGGAAGCGGAAGAAGGCCGGGTAGCAGTGGCCGAGCACCACGCCCAGGGTCGCCACCCAGGTGAAGTCCGGGGTCAGCGCGCGGGCGAGGAGCACGGCGGCGGCGCCCTTCGCCATGTCGAAAGCGGTCACCCCCAGCGCCGCCGCCAGGCCGTGCTGGCGGTACGTGCCGCTCGCGCCGGGCAGGTCGCGCTCGCGGATGTCGGTCCCGAGCGCGCGGGAGTACAGCACGCCCGCCACGAGCGAGCCGAGCAGGAAAGACGCCAGGGCGACCAGGAGCAGCATGTCAGCGCGCATTCTAGGACGCGTGGGGGAGGCCCCGCCCCGAAGGTTCCCCGCGCGGCGGTGGGGAGTGGGCCCTTCCCCTAGACTTCCCCCATGACCGAGCCCGGCCTCCCCCGCCTCTCCCGCCCTGAACTGCGGCGGTACTCGCGCCAGCTCATCGTGCCCGAGTGGCAGGGCGCGGGCGCCCAGGAGCGGCTGCGCTCGGCCTCGGTCCTCGTGGTGGGGGCGGGGGGACTGGGTGGGCCGGTCGTCGCGCAGCTCGCCGGAGCGGGCGTCGGGCGGCTCGTGATCGCCGACGGGGACACGGTGGACGCCAGCAACCTGCACCGCCAGACCCTCTACACGGCGGCGGACGTGGGGCGGCCCAAGGCCGAGGTCGCGGCGGCGCGGGCGCAGGCGATCAACCCTTTCGTGCGGGTGGAGACGGCCCCCTTCCTGACGGGAGAGAACGTGGGCGGGCTGGTCGCGCCATCAAACCTCGTCGTGGACGCCACCGACAACTTCGGGGCGCGCTACACCCTCGCGGACGCCTGCACGCGGGCCGGGCGCGAGTGGGTGTGGGGCGCGGCGAGCGGCACGAGCGGCATGGTGAGCCTGTTCGGCCCCGGGCTCGGCCTGCGCGACGTGTTCCCCGACCCCGGCGAGGCCGAGTCGTGCGAGGAGGCGGGCGTGCTGGGCCCCGTGCCCAACGTGGTCGGGAGCATGATGGCCCTGGAAGCCCTCAAGGTGCTCGGTGGCGTCGGCGAGCCCCTGCGCGGACGGCTGTGGACCTTCGACGCGCTTTCCGGCGCGGTGCGGGTGATCGGGCTGCGGGCCGAAAGAGAAGCTCTTCCCCTCTGAGAGTGTTTGAAAAGGGCGGCAGCGTTTCTCCTCGACAAGATCGGGACTGTCTTTTTGCCCCTCTCCGCTTGTGGGGGACTGGGACGGCTCCGCAGGAGACGGGGGGAACCCAAACGCTCTCCCAGCGCGCTCCACTCCCCATCAGGAGGCTGTTCAGACACGTTCTGAGGTCGGGTGGTTCTCCTCACGATGCTGTGAACAACTCCGTCCCCTCACGCGACTCTGCGACCAGGCGCCGACGCTCCTTTGTCCTCGCGGGAACATCGACTTGACCCGGTAAAACGGCATCTGGCGCGCGTTTTTGGACTTGCACATCCTCAAATGTGTGTTACTGTGCATTCGAGCCGCTCAAATCCACTGTCTTGGAGGATGTCGATGGCAAGGAACAGCAGCAAGAAGGCCGCCGAGGGTGAGGCCGCCGGAGCCGAGGGCGGGACGGGCAGCAACGGGGGCGGTAAGGTCGCCAAGACGCAGATTATCGAGATGGTGGCCGACCAGACCAGCCTGAGCAAGAAGCAGGCGGGCCAGGCAGTCGCGTCCCTGCTGGGCGTGGTCGTGGACGCCCTGCGCGAGGGCAAGAGCGTCGGGCTGCCGGGGCTGGGCACCCTCAGCGTGACCCGGACCGCCGAGCGCCAGGGGGTGCGCCCCGGCACAAGCGAGCGCATCACGATTCCGGCGGGCCGCAAGATCCGCTTCAAGATCGCCACGACCCTCAAGGGCTCGTTCTAGGCGCCTCCTCCCCAGGCGGGCCCCCCGGACAGGTCGGGGACCCGCCTCCCTACTGCCGCGCTTTGTAAGCCGACTCACGTGCCTCACCCCGGGGGGCGTCTACGGTAGGCCGCATCGGAGGCTCACCATGAAGACTGTCCTCTCGCTGACCCTGGCCGCGCTGATCGGGAGCGCCGCCGCCCGGCCCATCGTCGTGGGAAGCAAACTCGACCCCGAGGCGCAGATTCTCGGGCAGATGATCGTGCTCACCCTGAAGAATGCGGGGCTGGAGGTGACTGACCGCACCAACCTCGGTGACACGGGCGTGAACCGCAAGGCGATCCTGGCGGGCGAGATCGACGTGTACCCCGAGTACACCGGCAACGCGGTGTACCTCTTCCCGGAGGCGAAGATCGGGGCCAAGCAGGCGGGCGACCCGGGCGTGATCTACGCGCTGGCCCGGCGGCTCGACGCGGGGAACGGCATCACCTGGCTCCGGCCCGCGAACGTGAACAACACCTGGGTGATCGCCGTGCCGGGGTCGCTTGCGGCGGCGCAGAAGCTGAGCAGCGTGGCCGACCTCGCCCGTTATCTGAAGGGCGGCGGGCGGTTCAAGATTGCGGGCAGCCCGGAGTTTTTCAACCGCCCCGACACCATGCCCGCCTTCGAGGCCGCATACGGCTTCAAGCTCAGGAACGACCAGAAGCTCGTGCTCGCGGGCGCGACGCCTCCCCAGACGCAGCAGGCGGCGGCGAGCGGCACGAGCGGCGTCAACGCGGCGATGGCCTACGGCACCGACGGCAGCCTCGCGGCGTTGAAGTTGGTGGCCCTCAAAGACCCCCGGGGCGCCCAGGCCGTCTACCAGCCCGCGCCGCTCATCCGCACCGCCACCCTGAAGGCGTACCCGCAGGTCGAGGCCCTCCTGAACAAGACCTTCGCCACCCTGACCCAGGCGACCCTCCAGCGCCTCAACGCCCAGGTGGCCCTCGAAGGCCGCACGGCCCAGGAGGTCGCGCGGACTTACCTTCAGGGCCAGGGGCTGATCAAGTGACATGCTCGCCCTTTTGAGCAGGGAGGCTTCGCGCGCCCAACGGGGAAGCACCAGAGCGGAAGGGGACGCGGTGCTGCTGGCTCAACTTTACGCGCCCGTTCTGCCCGAACGGAACCCTTCTGGAAACAGTCCCCTCTGCTTTTTCCCCGGCTTCTTTCCCCGGTGGGACAAGCCCGGGGTGAGGGCGTGATCTCCCCGGGAAGGAAGGGGGCGGGGGCCAGCGCGGCTTCCGCCCCCTCCTCCTGGAGCGGCGTGCCGGGGGACGTGCGCGCGGTGTTCGTCCTCGCGGCCCTCCCGATGGTGGTAGGGGCGCTGCTTCCGTGGGTGCTCCTGCGCCCGAACCGCCTCGCGCCCGGGGAGTACCTGCGGCTGCCCCCCGCGCTCACCCTGGCGCTGCTGGGCCTCGCCGCGTTGCCCCTGCTCGGCGCCCTGCTGCGCCCCCGCCTGACTCCGCCGCTCGCCGCGCTCGCCCCCGTGGCCGCCGTCTGGGTGCTGGGCGAGCAGACCCGCGCGGCCATCGCCGGTCAGGCCGACTTCGCGCGGGCGAGCGCGGCGAGCGGGATGTGGCTCTTCCTGCTGGGAGCGGGGATCGCCGTGTACGGGGCGCGGCTGGTCGCCCCTGCCCCCGGCGCGCGGCTCCTCACGTGGGCGTGGCTGCCCGCCGTCCTCGCCCTGGGGCTGGGCGGGCACCTCTCGGCCTGGTCGGTGATCGTCGAGGGGCGGGGGGAGGGCCCGCGCTGGGGGCAGGAACTCGCGGCGCACCTGCGGCTGGTGGGGGGCGCGCTCGGCCTCGCCGTGGGGCTGGGGGCGCCGCTGGCCGTGTGGGCCAGCGGGCGTGAGCGGGTGGCGGCCGTGCTGCTCGGCCTGACGGGCGCGGTACAGACCATTCCCAGCCTCGCTCTGCTGGGGCTGCTGATCGCCCCGCTCTCGGCCCTCTCGAACGCCCTGCCCGCCCTGCGCGACCTGGGGGTGCGGGGCATCGGGGTGGCCCCCGCCCTGAGCGCGATGACCCTGTACGCGCTGCTGCCTGTGCTGCGCGGCGGGGTGGTGGGGCTGCACGGGGTCCCGCCCGACGTGGTGGACGCCGCGCGCGGGATGGGCATGACCACCTCCCAGGTCTTCTGGCGGGTGAGGCTGCCGCTCGCGCTCCCCGTGTGGCTCAGCGGCGTGCGGCAGGCGGCGGTGCTGCTCGTGGGGGTGGCCGCCGTCGCCGCCCTGATCGGCGCGGGTGGGCTGGGCACCTATATCTTCAAGGGACTTCAGAGCGGGGCCGCCGACCTGATCCTGCTCGGCGCGGTGCCCGCCGCGCTCCTCGCGGTGGCCGTGGACGCAGCCCTGCGCGGGCTGGAGGCCCTGCTGGGTCGCGGGCTGAGGCGGGTCACCCCGGGGGACCGCGCGTGATCGAGCTGCACGGGCTGGAGAAACGGTACGGCGCCACGTACGCCGTGCGCGACCTCACCCTCACCTTCGCGGAGGGAGAGGTCACGGCGCTCCTCGGCCCCTCGGGCTGCGGAAAGACCACCACCCTGCGGATGATCAACCGCCTCACCGAGCCGGACGGGGGGCGGATTCTGCTCGGCGGACGTGACACGCGGAGCCTGCCCCCGGATCAGTTACGCCGGGGCATCGGGTACGTGATCCAGCAGGTCGGCCTCTTTCCGCACCTGAGCGTCGCGGGGAACGTGGCGACCGTGCCCGAGCTGCTGGGCTGGGACCGGCGGCGGGTGAGGGAACGGGTGGACGAACTGCTCGCGCTCGTCGGGCTCGACCCCGCCGCGTACCGCGACAAGCGGCCCGGGGAACTCTCCGGCGGCCAGGCGCAGCGGGTGGGCGTGGCGCGGGCGCTCGCCGCCGACCCCCCCGTCCTGCTGATGGACGAGCCCTTCGGCGCGCTCGACC